>JAFIEY010000177.1 GCA_020832345.1 Cryomorphaceae bacterium
CGTTTGGCCAATGATCGAATACCACTACCCATACTAAAAGGAGCTGCCAGGGCGAGGGCGCACGGACAAGCTACAATAAGGACAGCGGTAAAAACCATTGCGGATTTAGATGCGTCGAAGGGCAACCATATTAAAGCACCTACCGCGGCAATGATGAGAATGGCGGCGCTGAAATTGGCACTTATGGAATCGGTCATATTTTGAAAGGTGCTTTTCACCCCCGATTTCTGACTGTCCCAAAGGGCGTGCAAATAACTTTCCTCCACTTTTCGCAGTGCCTTTACCCGAATGGCTTTTCCGTGTACGCTGCCTCCGGCAAAAATTTGATCTCCGGATTTGATTTGTTCGGGCAGAGATTCTCCGGTGATAAAGCTGTAATTGATGTCCGCAGTTTCGCTTATTAATTCGCCATCAACGGGAATAATTTCTCCGTGGCGAATGAAGAGTTCATCGCCTTTTTCAATGCCGGCAGCCGACTTGCTAACGATATTTTCATCTTTATCAAAAACCTTTACGGCCAGGGGCAAAAAGGCAGTGAAACTTTTGTCGAATGAGAGCCGATCAAAGGTTTTTTGCTGATACCATTTCCCGATGAGCAGAAAAAAAACCAAACCGGCAAGGCTATCGAAAAACCCGGGTTGATGCAGGGCTACTACTTCGTATATGCTTCGCAAAAAGAGCACCCAGATGCCGGCAACAATGGGAAGGTCAATGGTAATGGCTTTTCGCTTGAGGGCTTCAAAGGCCGATTTGTGCCAGACATTTGCAGCGTAAAACATAACGGGAAACGTCAACAGCATGGAGAGATAGCGAAACAAATGGCCGTATTCACCGTGGTCGAGGTTGTCGAGGCCGAGGTATTCCGGCAAACTAAACATCATGATGTTGCCAAAGCAAAATCCGGCTACTGCCATGGGCGCGATATACCTTCGACTTCCGTCGGGGGCTTTTTCGGTATTGTCGAGATTGAGGTGAATGGGGTAGCCAATCTGGTGCAATCGCGATGCAACTTCGGATAATTTTAAGCTGTTGGGATCGAAATAAATGATGGCCCGCCGACTGGAAAATTGCACATCAACTCTTTTTATGCCATCCTGCCATGAAGGCATTGCTTCTAAAACGAATAAACAGGAAGCACAATGTATGTTGGGCAATTCAAAACTGACCACTTTTACACCTTCTTTTTCGTAACGGATGAGGGCTTTCTGAATTTCTGCCTGATCGAGATAGCTGTAATCTTCCAACTTTTGATTTGCGGTGGGTAAAAATCCCTCGTTTTCATACACACCATCCAACCCCGATTCACTCAGTAATTTATATACTTGTACACAACCATTGCAACAAAACGATTTGTTGTCGAAGAGGTTGGGTTTTGTGGGAAGGGGTTCTCCACAATGGAAACACTGTTCTCCTTTCATACGCTTTGCAAAGGTCAATAATATGGATAAATGTAAACCTGATAATTGTCACAATCGTTTTTTTTATTTGATGATGTGTGATAAATTTGTACCAAACGATTTTGATAATGAGTTCAGCTATTCCGGTTCATTGCAAGGAGTGCTCAGTGCACAACAATTGCGTTTTAGGTCACCTTACTCCCGAGGAGCTTGAACAGATTGACAGGGATAAGGGATGTTCCATCTTTAAAAAAGGCCAGATTATTATGCCTCAAGGCAGTAAGCCTTCAGGGGTATATTGTGTTTTCAACGGCAAAGTGAAATTTACCCGATTGGGCTCCGAGGGTCGCGACCATATTATTCGATTGGGAACCAAAGGAGATTTACTCGGTTACCGCTCTGTTTTGGCCAATGAATCCCTTTCTGCCAGTATTGTTGCTCTTGAAGATACGCAAGTTTGCTTTATTCCCAAATCACTTCTTCTTAATTTCATTAACGAAAATGTTGGGTTTTCACTATCCATGATGCAACAAGCTTGTCAGGATTTGGGAGAGTCAGGGAAAATGATCACCAATCTTGCCCAAAAAAATGTCCGTCAGCGTTTGGCAGAGGTTTTGCTTATGTTGAACGCAAAGTTTGGAAAAGATCAAGATGATTTTCTCGATGTCAAATTAAGTCGGGAGGAGTACGCCAATATGGTGGGAACCGCCACGGAAACCCTAATTCGGCTACTTTCTGATTTTAAAATTGAAGGACTAATTGAAACGAATGTTAAACGCGTAAAGCTGGTTGACGAAATTAAGTTGGCCAATATAGCGCAATTAGAAAATTGAAAACAAAATACTATGGATGCATACATTGTTGCGGCCAAACGCAGTGCAGTAGGAAAAGCCAATAAGGGCGGACTTCGATTTACCCGTCCCGACGAAATGGCGGCGACTGTTATAAAAGATTTACTCAAAGATTTACCCAATCTTGATCCATCTCAAATCAACGATATTATTGTAGGCAATGCCATGCCAGAGGCCGAGCAAGGTCTGAATATGGGACGATTGGTTTCTCTAATGGCCATGGATAAGGTAGATGTTCCCGGTATGACCGTCAACCGGTATTGTGCCAGTGGATTAGAAACCATTGCTATAGCTACCGCGAAAATCAAAGCCGGAATGGCGGATTGTATCATCGCGGGTGGGGCGGAAAGTATGAGCTTCATTCCAATGGGAGGTTGGAAAGTGACACCGAGTTATCATTTGGCCAAAGAACACGCCGATTATTACAACAATATGGGACTCACAGCGGAAGCCGTGGCTGCCAAATACAAAGTTAGTCGTGAAGATCAGGATGCCTTTGCATTTGAATCACACCGCAAAGCCATAAACGCCATCGAGCGCGACGCTTTTAAAGATCAAATTACACCCATTGATGTAACCCGCGTTTTTCTTGATGAGAAGGAAAAAAGAAAGGAAGAAAGTTACACCGTGACCACCGATGAGGGGCCACGAGCCGATACCAGCAAAGAAGTCTTGGCCAAACTCCGTCCGGTTTTTGCCGAAGGAGGAAGTGTTACCGCCGGAAATTCATCGCAGACTTCAGACGGTTCAGCTTTTGTGGTGGTGATGTCGGAGAAAATGATGAAGGCACTTAATCTCGAACCCATCGCTCGATTGATCACCTTTGACGTTGCCGGTGTTGAGCCAAGGATTATGGGCATTGGCCCGGTTGAAGCCATTCCCAAGGCACTTAAGCGTGCGGGCTTAAAACAATCAGATATTGAATTAATTGAACTCAATGAAGCCTTTGCATCACAATCATTAGCAGTAATTCGCGAGCTCGGACTCAATTCCGATATCGTCAATGTAAACGGAGGCGCCATTGCTCTGGGGCATCCACTCGGTTGTTCGGGAGGCAAACTCAGTGTTCAACTCTTTCACGAAATGAAAGCCAGAAAACAGAAATATGGCATGGTGACCATGTGCGTGGGCACAGGACAGGGAGCTGCCGGAATTTATGAAGTGTATTGATATGAAAATGCGTAAAACCCTTAGCTTATTGCTGGTATTTTTACTAGGATCGACACTGTATGCGCAGGATGGATTGGTTTGGAAAATATCCGGTAAAGATTTAAAACAACCCTCGTATCTGTTTGGTACTATGCACATTATTTGTGCAGAGGACTATGTAGAGTTTGATCAATTGGAAAATTTGTTTAATGAAATTTCAACCTTATTTCTCGAAACAGATATTTCTGACATGAAAAAGGTGTTGGCTGTTCAAGCCAAAATGGTGGATCCCGAGGCTGCGGTGTATTACGACGAAATGGATCCCCATAAGTACCGTGAATTGGATGCATTTTTGCGCGAGCGACAAGGAGTTGGTATGGAGGTTTTTAAAAATGTAAAACCCATTTTTTTGATGTCTCAAATATCTGGTCTTTTGTTTGAGTGCGAAGAATTGAAGTCATACGAAATGGAACTGGTGAAAAAGTCCAAAGCCAATGACATACCCATCAAAGAACTTGAAACCCTGGAGTTTCAAATGTCTCTTTTAGATAAAATGTCGTACGCCGAGCAGATGAATGATTTGAATGAATTGCTCAACGATTTAGAGGCTTCAAGATCCATGCTTTTATCCATGGTTAATCTTTATAAGCAGCAAAATTTGGGCGGATTGGCCAAATTGATTTATTCAGAGGAACCTACTTTTTTTCAGGAGTTTGAAGAAGAGTTTTTGGGCAAACGCAATTTGGCTTGGTTACCAATTATCATGAAGAACATCCAAAACAAAAGCTGTCTATTTGCGGTTGGCGCTGCACATTTGGCGGGAGAAGATGGTTTGATTGAGTTGTTGAAGCGGGAGGGGTATAAGGTTGAGCAGTACAATTAACAAGTGTCTGTCTATAAAGTTCGATAGCTTTGTATGCCGCCCTTACCGAAGGTTTTAGGACTCAGGTAAAAATCAACTCATTTACTCAAAGTAAACATAATGGAATAGTTTTGAAAAGGTATTTTCTTACCTAAGCCTTGCAAAAAATAAAAAAGTCGCCATTTTAAAATTAAAAATGGCGACTTTTTTAGTGATAATATTTGTTTAGTGGATATCTCTTTGCGCAAAAAAGAATCCACCTTCAATTGCCGCATTATCGTCGCTATCAGAGCCATGAACTGCATTGGCGCTGATGCTGGTGGCATACATTTTACGGATGGTACCTTCGGCGGCCTGCGCGGGATCAGTTGCACCGATAAGTGTACGAAAATCTTCCACGGCGTTGTTTTTCTCCAAAATGGCGGCAACGATAGGACCGGAAATCATATACTCAACCAACTCACCAAAAAACGGACGATCTTTGTGGATGGCGTAAAAAGTTTCTGCTTCAGCGCGAGAAAGGCGGGTATATTTCAAGGCTTTGATGGTAAATCCAGCCGAATTGATTTTTTCGAGAATGGCACCGATGTAGTTTTTCTCAACTGCATCCGGCTTAATCATGGTGAAAGTTCTGTTTCCGTTCATTTTGTTAGTTTTCTATTGTTGATTTTTCGATATCGAAATTGGCCGCGAAATTACAAACAAATTGCAGCAAGGCAAGATGATTGTTTTGTTAAATCAATACAAAGAGAATTTGTAAAACCATCTGATTTTTTTCGTTCATCATAATTAATATAAACCTTTGATTAATTCCACCAATTTTCACCCCAAACCCCCATCTTACCCGGCATTTTATTTCTGAGCGTCCACTTCAAAGGTGTACAACACTTTATTGTTTGACGAGTAATAAGTGACGGTGAGTTTTCTCGCGCGAAAGGTTCCGGAAAAGGACAATAGGGCGTAGTTTCTCTGTTGGATCAGACTGCCGGGGATTCTGTTTTCATTGGTTTCGTTTACGTTGGTGTTGGGGCCGCTGGTGAGGGGAGAGATGGTGAAATCATAAACGTTTTTGCCGGAGGGTAATTGCAACACACTGACCTCGCTGTGATGCCGATCGCCGGTAAGAAAGACCACGCCGGAAATGTTTTCTTCCGAGATCCTACGCAATAAATAATCGCGTTCCTCAGCATATACCGCGTGGGTTTCGTAAACCTGAGCGGTGTTTAAAACCTGTCCGCCCACCGCAACTATTTTATAGGGAGATTTGCTGAACTTTAGTTGTTCAATCAGCCACTCAATTTGTGCCTCACCCAAAATTTGGTTGGTTCCTTTTTCGGTATGCTGGGTTCGGTAATACCTGTTGTCGAGAAGGAAAAAGTCGATGCCATTATACTGAAAGGCGGTAACGGCTCCTTTGTTACCTCGAAACCCTAGAGGGGGATTGGGCCAAAACAACTCGAAAACCTCCAGGGCTGTTTCACGGTGGATGATACTTCCCGGGGCATCGTTGGCACCAAAATCGTGGTCGTCCCAAATTGCAAAGTGGTTGCAGGATGCGTATAGGGCTTGCAGTTGGTCGAGTGCACGGTCGTGGGTGTAGCGCGTCAGGTATCCCGACCGACTCGTATAATCGGATGGCCGCAAATACACATTATCGCCGAGCCAGAGCATGGCATCGGGTTTTTGTTTCAGGATATTTTCGTAAATATGGTAATCCCCGCCGTAGGGTTTACCTGGTCTGTCCGATCGCGGTTCATTGATATATGCGCAGGAACCGGCAGCCATGGTAAAAGCAGGTGGATCGGATTTGTAAGCCCAATCCGTTTGGGTCGTAAAGCGCAGCGGATAGGAGAACTTTAAAGGCTGATCATTGAAATAGATGGTGTATTCGTATGTTGTCCCAGCCTCCAGGTTTGTTGCCAGTAATTTAGCGGTAAAAGCCTTGTCTTTTTTGACAAGAACAACATTACTGGTATCGCGCACCCCATTGTGTGAAAAGACCAGATACATATTTCCCGGCATTTTGGCCTGAATCCAAACGACGGCTTCCCGCATTTCCGCGTAGCCCAGTATGGGGCCGGCATTGATGACCTTATCGGCATTGATTTGAGCAGGCAGACAGCTTACGCCCAACCAGAGCAGTGCGAAAAAAGATATTTTTCTTAGCATGATATTTTTTCAGCGAAAATAGGGGAGGGGATGCAAATGGAATAATTCACATGTTATGATCAAACAAAGTTTTTGTCAAATTAAATAATCTACCGACAAGGAAGATATTGGCAGAAAGGGACTTATTGGAGCGGACTCAACAACCATTTTTTAATCCTTTTTATAATGGATAGGTAGTGATAAAAATAACTTTAACCATTAAAATTTTGTTGTCAAGAAAATGGTATGATTTAATCCTTCTTTTTTTGGACGATGGGTTTATTAGTTAGTAATTTTTAATTTTACACTATGAAAAATGCGCAAAAATGTTGTAATCCTTTTTT
>JAFIEY010000192.1 GCA_020832345.1 Cryomorphaceae bacterium
CCGCCCCCACCCGCTACCCCCCCCCCCACCCCCCTCCTCCGACGTCGTTCATGACAATCACACCCGCCACATAATCCGAACACAAACCTACTTCCCTAAACCTACCCCCGACATCCTACCTCCGACTTCCGACCCCGTAAATAACATCCACAATCCAAACCGCACCCAACCCACGTTTCCGAAAAACAAACGATTTAACCCATAAACATTACAATAACGGAAAAAAGGACAACCACAAGGGATCGCCCCTACAACTGTATTGCGCCTAAAACCAGTAAAATATTATAAATCAAACATTTAACTTCGGATTGTACAAATGTGCCAAACCACTTTTTAGATCCTTGCTAAGGGAGCTTACGGTGCTTGTTCGAAGCATTCTCACCAGTCCATCGCGAATGACTTTGTACTGGTCGTGGAGTGGACAAGGATGTAATTCTGAGCAGTTTTTCAAACCCAGGCCACAGCCGGTTAGTAAGTCATCGCCATCAATGGCACGAACAATTTCCAACAGACTGATATTCTCTTGTTCGGGAGAAGTATAAAACCCACCACCGGGTCCTTTTACGGATGAAATCAATCCCTTTCTACTGAGCTTTTGTAAGATTTTGGCCGTAAATGGCTCCGGAGAGTCTATTTCTTTAGCAATATCTTTTATACTAAGTCGATGATGATTTTTTGCCGTTTCCAGATAGATATACACCGAGGCCCTAATACCATACTCGCACGCTTTTGAAAACATAGGCTATTTTAAAAAAATAAAAACACAGAATAATGCAGAACAATTACGCAAATTCAGCACTTTGAAATATTCACTTTTTTGTTGGCACAAAATTACATCTAAAACCACAGAAATTCTTATCAATATAAAGGCAAATTTCAAACGATCTTATCTGTACATTTAGCACAAAAGATACTCATTTATTGTTAAAGGAGAAAATATTCAGCTAATTCAATAGAAAAAATATTTTATAAGGGGGAACTTAAAACAAAAAAAGGTTGAGGAGTTTTTCCCCTCAACCCTGACACACACTAAATCCAAAAAGGATTTACACTGAACTTTGTGCTACTTGCTCGCATCGTATTGGCGAAAATATTCCAACAATGATCTGGCCTGTTCTTCAGATAAGTTTTGGTTGGCCATCGGCGCTTTGTATTCAGCCAACAACTTTTTGGCAGTGGGATCTTTCTTCAACATAATTTCAGGATGCAAAATCATATTCATGATCCATTCCGGCTTTCTTCGCTCTGTAATTCCAGCCATTGGAGGCCCAACAGTTCTGTCTTCCATTTTATGACAGGCGGCACATAGATTACCAAATAGTTCCTCTCCTTTAGAAGCCATTTTACCATCAATTCCAGATCCCAGGTTTACCTCGGTAATAGATCCAAAACCCTTGCCGTCATCTTCAACTTCGGGTTCTTCTACTTTATCCGGCTTGGTTTCGGCTACAGGAGTTTCAGTTTTTGGCTTTGGCTTAGGTCCGGACGTACCCGTTGTGCTTTCCCCGGATTCACCGCCACATCCTTGTAAAATAAATGCAAATAATGCAAAAAACAATGTGATTTTGACAGTACTGCTCATAGTAATGAAATTAAGATTCTTATGGTGTTCATG
Source organism: Cryomorphaceae bacterium (assembly GCA_020832345.1). Classification (GTDB taxonomy): domain Bacteria; phylum Bacteroidota; class Bacteroidia; order Flavobacteriales; family Schleiferiaceae; genus CSBr16-58. The sequence continues at coordinate 1,616 of JAFIEY010000192.1, forward strand.
TCCCTCACGAACGAGGCAAATGTACAACAAAAGAATAAAAAGACAAAGAGGTCTTTATTGAAAAATCCTAGCGTAATTGAAAATCTCTATCATCCTCAAAATCAACAAGAATAGATGAGTTTTTCAAGTTACCAAGCGTGGGAATATTTGCCACGGCTTGTTGCACAAAAAAAGTACCCGAATACCTTTTTTTTCTTAGCCACAAAAGCATTTGCTGTAAATGGTTTTTATCCATTATCTGATCGTGAAAGGTAGTGCGAACCTCAAAGCTCAAACAAGAACTCACCAGCAATTCTATCGACTTTTCAAAGGCAGAAAATTTGGAAAACCCCGTAATACTAAAAAACTTTTCCTCTGGCGCCTTGAAATCCAAAGCAACATAATCGAGTAGTTTTTCGTCGAGCAACTTTGCTATAACATCCGGACGGGTACCATTGGTATCCAGCTTTATGGCAAATCCTAAATTTTTTAGGTCTTGACAAAATTCGAATAATCCTCGGTGAAGGGTACACTCCCCTCCGCTTAAAACCACCCCGTCTAACAAGTTCTTTCTGGTTTTTAAAAACTTCAATATTGAACTGTAATTCATTTGGCCTTTCCCCAAAACAATTTCGGGGTTGTAACAATATCCACATCGCATATTGCAACCGGTAAACCAAATGATGGCCGCTAGTTTTCCAGGGAAATCAAGCATGGTAAAGGGAGTGTAGTTGAAAATCGGCTTATTCATTTTAAGTGGTCAACGTGCATTATTCTCTAAAATGTATCCTTTCCTTATGTTCACCTTTTTTACCAATGTTAAAACTTTCTACCGGACGGTGATAACCCATAACCCTAGTAAAAACCAAACATTTAGTTCGCTTTTCTTCATTTTGATTTAGCCATTCGGCTGACTTTTTAATGGTCTTAATTTTCATGTTGATTGGAATTTAATTGTGAAATAATCGCTTCATCGCAGTGCGGGCAAAAACTGTGTTCGCCGGCGAGGTAACCGTGTTTAGGACAAATACTAAACACGGGTGTAACGGTGATGTAGGGCAGTTTAAATTGTGTTATCACCCTTTTCACCAATTGTTTGCAAGCTTTTGTTGAGCTGAGTTTTTCACGCATATACAAGTGGAGCACGGTGCCTCCGGTGTACATGCACTGTAAATCATCTTGAAGCATTAATGCCTCAAATGGATCGTCTGTATGATTGGCAGGAATTTGTGAACTATTGGTATAATAGTTATGTTCTGGATCTCCAGCCTGAATGATTTCCGGGAATCGTTTTTTGTCTTCTTTGGCAAAGCGATAGGTTGTTCCTTCAGCGGGGGTTGCTTCCAGATTATACAGATTTCCAGTTTTTTCCTGAAATTCAGTCATTCGTTTCCGTATATGTTCGAGCAAGAATGACGAAAACGCCATACCTTTTACCGTAGTGACATCCTCCTTATCGAAAAAGAAATTTCGCACCATTTCATTCATTCCATTTACCCCAATGGTAGAAAAATGGTTTCTAAAATGCGCCAAATACCTCTTTGTATATGGATATAAGCCTCGATCGTACATTTCTTGAATAAAGATGCGTTTTTTCTCCAAACTCCCGACAGCAAGATCGAGCAAATGATCCATGCGCTCCACCAGGGCATCCCGGTCTCCGGCATATAAAAAACCCAATCGTGCCATGTTGAGCGTAACGACTCCAATGCTTCCGGTCATTTCTGCACTTCCAAAAAGACCATTTCCCCTTTTCAGCAATTCCCGTAAATCAAGTTGCAATCGACAACACATGCTGCGAACTGCATTGGGTTTATAGGCTTTGGGATTCTCCACTTTGTTGCCGTTTTCATCCGTAATGTACTGACTTCCGACAAAGTTTTGAAAATATGAGGAGCCAATTTTAGCCGTATTTTCAAAAAGTACATCTGTGTTTTTACCGTCCCAGTCAAAATCTTCTGTAATATTTACCGTAGGAATGGGAAAGGTAAAAGGCTGGCCATTGGCGTCACCTTGGGTCATGACCATATAATACGCCCTGTTGATCATATCCATTTCCCGTTGGAAATGCCGATACGTCATTCCACAAATTTCAGAAACACCACGATGTTTGGCGACTTCTACCAAAATAGGATCCTTCATATTTTTAAAGAGGTGCTCGTCGTTTCGGGTGGGAATCTGATCGCGTAAATCTTCCGGTACTGTCCAATCCAAAGTAATATTAGTAAACGGCGACTGTCCCCATCGTGCGGGCACATTTAGGTTGTACACAAAACTTCTGATGGCCTTAAAGACCTCCTCAAATGACAAACTATCTTTAAACACATAAGGTGCTAAATAAGTGTCAAATGAACTGAAAGCTTGTGCTCCTGCCCATTCACTTTGAAGGATCCCCAAAAAATTAGCCATTTGCCCCAAAGCTTCTCGTAAGTGAGATGGCGGCTTGCTTTCTACCCTTCCGCGAACGCCATTAAAACCTTCATTGAGCAGCACCCTTAAACTCCATCCCGCACAATAACCTGTGAGACAATCGAGATCGTGAATATGTAAATCACCATTTCGGTGAGCATAACCTTCATCTTTAGCATAAACTTTATCCAGCCAAAAATTGGCGATAACCTTTCCGGCAACATTGTTGACTAAACCGGCATTGGAGTACGAGGTATTTGCATTTGCATTAATTCGCCAATCCGATTTACTAATATATTCGTTGATGGTTTGTGAGCTATCCACAAAAGTCGTGTCTTCAGCTAGTCCATCAACGTGCTCCCTTTGCATTTTTCTTCGGTGACGATACAACATAAAAGCACGCATAACCTCGAAGTGCCCTATATCGAACAAAGACTTTTCGATGATATCTTGAATCTCCTCTACAGTCCATGTAACCTTTTCATTTAATCTGGACAATACATCCCGATATACCGTTTCGGTCAAAACAGAACCCTGACTTTCATAAGCTTTTTCCAAAGCATCAAATATTTTGTGTGCTTGAAAGGGCTGATACTTTCCGTCCCGCTTTATCACATACATTTCCATAATTGATCAATTTAGTAAACCAAAACTACTGCGTAAAAAAAGAAAAACACATAATTAAAAGACTTTTTTATCCACAATTAAATTAACAACTGCTCTTCGTAATAATATTTATTTTAAATCCTTGAGTCTGCTCTAAAAAGTCCCTTTCTGCCAAAATCTTCCTTGTCGGTAGATTTTTGAATCCTCACTAACACATGGTTAGCTCCGGTTCAAAAATCCCCTCCGCGTCGATTTTGATTGAAATCATCCTTTTTAGAGTGGACTCATCTTTTATGTACTATAAAAAAATATTATTGCATTAAAAGGATAATTTGGTATTTTATTGTATCTTTGAAAAACAATTTAATTCGTTATGTTTATACTTCGTTATATAAACTTTGGTATCCGAGCTATAATCGTTTTGGTTCTGTTTATTAGCTGTAAAAAAGAAAAGCCATTAAATCCGGTTACCCAAGATATACCGGTGGTTTTCACCTGGGCAAATCAACCACTGCTCTTTCAAAAAAGCGGATACAGTCTATTCTCCGATTGTTGCTCGGGGTATGAAGTTAGGGTAAGTCGATTACAATTGTTCATTAGTAATCCGATTGTTGACAGCAGCCTCTCTACAGTCAATAAATACATTTATATTGATTTGGCCTTAGAAGACTATCAATTCATTACCGTAAAAAAGATGCCTAATGAACCAATTAAATTTCTTAATTTTATAGCCGGCTTGGCACCCGAGGCTAATCAAACCGATTATTTAGGCAATAACTTCATGTACCAAAACATGTTTTGGCCCGACCCCATGGGCGGTGGATACCATCATTTGAAATTTGAGGGACGAATTACTGGTCAGGAGGAAAGCTGGGGTTTTGCCTTTCACACAGGGAAAATTGGTTTTGAAACGCCGATTAAACTTGAAGGCCAGGGCAATGCGATTCAAATTGACGCAAAGCGATGGTTTGATGGTTTTAGTCCGGAAGATAGTTTGTGGAATACAATGTACCACGATGACTTAATGCTTTTTTTATCTAAGAACACAAAAAATGTTTTCTCATGGAAACCTTAACCAAAATCACCATTCTAACCATTGCCATCTTGTTGGGTAGTTGTAAAAACGAAAGAGAGACGGAAAACCACGAAAAGGATGAACTTACCTATATTCAACCGCCTGCCCCGCCGGGATTTGACAACATGATGGTGCCTCCCGACAACCCATTAAGCAAAGAGGGTATTGCTTTAGGTCGGAAACTCTATTACGACAATCGACTTTCAAAAAATGGCCCATTAGAAGGCGCGAGTTGCTCCTCTTGTCATATCCAGGAAAACGGATTTGGCATAGGGTTGCCCGTGGGGAATATGCCGCCCATACCGCACATAAATCTCGCCTGGAGTCAACATTTTTTGTGGAATGGCGAAGAACCCGGCCCTTTGGAAAACGTAATGCGATTTGAGGTAGAGGATTTTTTCAAAACTGACTTGGACTATATCAACACCCTAAGTGAATATATCGATGCGTTTAAAAAAGTTTATGGTGTAAATGAAATAGACTATGAACATCTCGCAAAAGCTTTATCTCAATTTTTCCGAATGCTCAACAGTTATAATTCTCCATTTGACAAATGGAAAAACCATGGTGGTTCTTTGACTACCCTGGAGCTTCACGGCCAGGCACTGTTCTTTTCGGAAGATGGAGACTGTTTCCACTGCCACGGTGGGCCATTATTTACAGATGGTATTTTCCACAATACCGGCTTAGATGCAGTAAGCAACCCGGGATCCGGCAGGGAGTCCTATACCGGTCACAGTTACGACCGTGGTGTTTTTAAAACGCCCACCTTGAGGAATGTAGCACTTAGGTCGCCTTATATGCACGACGGGCGTTTCTCATCGTTGCGAGAGGTGATAGAATTTTACAACAGCGGTGTACACGACAACCCGAATTTGTCGCCAATTTTATCAAAAACCGGAGGGCCACAACGGCTAAATCTTTCGGAATACGATAAAAATGCCCTTGAGGCTTTTCTTTTAACACTTACCGATGAGGAGTTTGTAACAGACCCTAATCTAGGTCCACCTAATTAGTGTCTGTCTATAAAAGTCGGATGAAGGCGTTATGCTCACCTTAAATTAAAGTCACTTACTTTAGTAAAATCACCGAATTCCCTGATAGTATCTCGGTTGCAAGCCTTGTCCTCAAACTTTCTAGCCTAGCCACTTTACTTTATGGACAATCTTCAATTAGTCTTTGCAAGAAAACGTCAACTAACCATACAAAGTTTTGAATCAATTGTATTTTTATCAAAGTTAAACATCTGAAAATAAATTCAATGCCGACAAAAAACGGATTAGCTATTCGCGGATTTACCTTCGCATTAGCCAACTTGGCCATAGCCACCTCACTTGGGCTTATTCTTCGTTTTCTATATTTTGGTGCGATTCCCGGCGCAAATTTCAAATATATCCTTCATGCCCATTCCCATGTTGGTATGCTAGGGTGGCTTTTCTCGGGGTTTTACGTTTTTATTTGGCGATATTTTGTCCCGGAAAGCATCGGGCATTCATTTTACAAAAAACTTTTTATCGCTATTCAAATGGCTGTACTGGGGATGCTACTTAGTTTTCCCTTTCAAGGATACGGAGCCATTTCTATTACCTTTAGTACAATTCACCTTATCCTTTCATACATTTTTGTATTTCGAGTTTATAAAGACACAAAAGGTAATAGACAGTTTTCAACCCAATTAATAAGACTCGCATTATCCTTCCACTGCATTTCCACTATTGGTGTATGGTCATTGGGGCCTATTATGGCACAAGGTGGTAGAGATTCAGATATTTATCATCTGGCCATTCAATTCTTTTTACACTTTCAATTTAACGGTTGGTTTACCTTCGCTACCCTAGCAATGATATTTTATTCCATTTCAAAATATTCAATTCCCAGCGGGATAAAGAAGGCTTTTTTATACTTGTGGATTTCCGGTACTGTTCTGGCTTTTGGCCAGGTTATCCCAGAAGATTTACAAACCCAATTTTCTACACTTTGCTACGGAATAGGCGGATTGATTAGGATTGTGGGCTTTTTGTTATTTACGTATATTCTATTCCGAATCCCTACTTATGTTTTCCGCACGGCAAATGACTTTGTCCGAATATTAATTACAATAGCCTTTTTGGTTTATGGAATAATGGTTGGATTATTTATGGCGACGTTTATTTTAGAGTGGTTCACCAATTTTTACATCAACAGGTTTCTCTCCATTGGATATATCCACTTGAGTCTGTTGGGTGTTTTTTCACTCATCCTGGTGGTATTTTTTAGTCGCTACATCCATCCGCTTACTTTTGGCAACAAAGTTTCGTGGGTCATATTTACCTTAGGCTTTATTTTAAGTGAGGTGTTGCTATTTTCGTTTGGCCTCGGAATTATTTCAGGCAACGCTATTTTTCACAAAATTCTTTTTGCTGCATCGGCACTAATGCCTCTGGGCGCATGGATTGTTTTGGCGCAAACACAAATTATTGCCCGACGAGTTCGGTAATGGCATTTACCGTTTTTTCATTATTTACATTTAGGCCTTCCATTTGGTGCACCAAAACCCCATTTTGATCAAACACACTTATGATATTAGAATGCGAAAAATCGACAGGGCTAATCTGCTTATATTTAACGGCTAAGACATTGGCAAAATCCCTCACCGTACCCGGTGTGCCACGTAAAAATAACCAGTGATCCTCAGTCATTTTATTTTCCAGGGCAAAGGCAGCCATCCGCTCAGGCGTATCCTGTTCTGGGTCAATGGAAACCAATACATATTTTACATTTCCCTTCGCAATGGGGCTAACTTTAGACTCAATATTTCGCATATCCGCGACCAATCTGGGACATGCCGCCTGACATTGGGTATAAATCATCACCAAAACCAAAACATCGCCGCGCAAATCTCCCAATTCTATGGAATCTCCGCGATGGGTAGTCCACGTTGACGGTAAGTGATAAATAGACATTTCGGGAAGTGGCCCCTTTTCTTTCACTACGTCTTGTTCACTTTTACTTTGACATCCAAGGACCAAAGCAGAAAGCATGACCACAGAGAATAAATTTCGAATACTATATGACATTTTCAGCATAGTTTAAGGTTGAATGGTGGGTTCAATATCGCCTGCACATCTAAACCCGGTATTGGTTAGCGAAAAGCGGGCTTTTATACTCGACCGAAAAGCATACCGCATAAAGGCGGCGTAATCCATAAGGTCACTTGCGCCAACCGATCCCGCAGCACAAAACAAACCCTGGTCTGTACTACGGTCACTGCGAGACTCACCTGTAATGATAACCGAATTAAAATCGTCAACCCACTCCCAAACCAAACCGTGCATATCGTACAATCCCCAATAATTTCGATAACCTGATTGTACGGGAAAGAGGTATGTTTTTGGCTTTTCGTAGGTCCTAACAATAAAGGCATTAAAAAGGCTATCCTTTCGGGCATCCGGCTTATATTCATTTGCCATCGCGGCGTATTCCCACTCGTCCAAAGTAGGCAATCGTTTGCCGTAACACGCACAATATGCTTTTGCGGCAAACCACGACACATTGTTTACCGGGCGATCGAGCAAATGTTCGGGCACAACCGTATCGTTCTCCCAAAGTGCGAGGTAACGTTCATCGGCAAAAAGCGGCTTAACTTCAGAACGCATCCAACCGGGATGTTTTTTTACGAAAGCTAAAAACTGCTCATGGGTAACTTGATTTTTATCCATTTGAAAGGTGGCCACCTCAACTAAAACACTTTTATCCGACCCATATAGCGGCAAATAGCGACCTCCCTCCACCCTTGCCATTTTGGTTGTTTGGGCAAAAAGCATCTGCCCGATAAGAAGCATAAAAAGAAGTGGCAAGAGATTTCTCATGGAAAAAATAATTTAAAATGCGCAGTCCGAAAAACATCGGACTACGCAAGATATGGGTTTACAATTCAAAATTGAAAATGGCTAGTATTTAGTTAGCGCTGTTTTGCCACCATTTCGGGTGTCACAACCGCTCCATTATTCCCCCAGCTATTGTAGATATAGGTAAGCACATTGGCGGCTTCCTCATCCGTAAGCACTTGAGCAGGCATCATATTGTTGTACTTTTTCCCATTTACGGTAATTTCACCACTAAGTCCATGAATAACAGCGCGAATCGTTCTATCCACATCTTTATTCATCCAGTCAGATTCAGCCAAAGGTGGGAAAGTACCGGGAATTCCTTGTCCTTCCGGCTGGTGGCATGCAAAGCAAGCCTGACCATAAATTCTTTTCCCCATGGCCAAACGCTCATCCAAGGTTTTAGCCCTAGTTTCGGTTTCAGCAGCACCATTGGGCATTTTCTGCATAATTGCACCTTCTGGCTGGTATATACCACTGGCAATTTCACCTTTAAACACCTGATCATTTTCATCACCGGTGACTGTTATCATTCCGAGCGCACCTTTGTTAAAAGCCCTAAAAATGGAATGATCTACAAGTATTAAATGAGAGGGAACATCAACCTTAAATTCAACAATGGCAGAACCTCCTGCGGGAATTAACGTCGTTTGCACGTTTTCATTTATCACATCTCCGCCTTCTATGTACACACGGTCGAAAATTTCCCCGATAACGTGAAAGGAAGACACCAAATTGGGTCCGCCATTACCCATAAAAATTCTAACCGTTTCGCCGACCTTGGCCTGAAGTGCATTATCTCCCATAAGGGCTCCAACCTTTCCGTTAAATACCACATAATCTGCAAGTTCATTATAGGCTTTTTCCATATCAAATGGTTGCAGACCTTCCTCTCCGTGTTTTCCTTTGGTATAAAAATCGCCTTGTACCACATAAAATTCGCGATCAACGGGCGGCAAGCCACCTTCCGGTTCTACCAAAATAAGGCCGTACATGCCATTGGCAATATGCATTCCTACAGGGGCAGTGGCACAGTGATAAATATACAAGCCAGGATTCAAACATTTAAAGGAAAACGTCTTTTGCTGACCTGGGGCGACAAAAGATGCTTCAGCTCCTCCACCCTGCCCGGTAACTGCATGCAAATCGATATTGTGGGGCAATTTATTATCGGGATGGTTTTTGAGGGTAAACTCAACCTCATCACCTACACGGGTGCGGATAAATGATCCGGGTACTGTGCCACCAAAAGTCCAGTAAACATAACTTACACCGTCATCCATTTCAGCTTCCTCTTCAATAATTTCCATATCGACGATAAGTTTCATAGCCGGACGATTCCCAACAGGAGCAGGCACGTGCGGCGGAGCAGTAAGGTCAGCGACCATTTCACCTTCCACTTTTATTTCGGAAGCATGTTTATAGGATGTTTTTCGATTATCTCCATTGTTGGTCTGACAGGCAAAAACACCGAAGACCAGCAAAATCGCTAAAGTGCGTCCGATGGTTTTAATTTTTGAAATTCTCATAGTGTATAAATTTAGGTTATCCAAAAAAGGCGGTAAAAATCAAAACAACTTCAAAGTAAATGTATTCATTTTTACCGCATCAAAAGTACATCGTCTAAAAAAGGACAACGATGACCTTTATCAATAATCGCCACTTTTGTTTGCAGAGAAAAGTATGCAAAAATGCAGATTATTGATGCTTTCCAATAAAATACATCGCGATTTCATTTTTCAATTTTTGCAGATTTGGAATCATCAAGGATTTGCCCACAACCTTTACTAAAGACCTGTTTTTCAAACTTGAAATTGCCCTACTTACTTGATCCGCATTGGTTCCAGCTATATTAGCCAACTCTTGTCTGGGTAAATCAACACCGATTGTTGACTTATCCGGACAAATGCCAAATGTTTCAGCGGTATAAACAATTGCATAGATCACCTTTTCTTCAGTGGTCATTTGAGCAAAGCATTTAGCTCGAAGCTCACTTTTACGCAATTCTCTGGAATAAAACATCATAACCTCAAAAGTAAACCTTGGATTATGCATGAAGGCTTGATAAAGGATATCATTATCCAAAAAACACAAATGAGAATCCTCCAATGTAAAGGCACCGATTGGGTATGTTTCACTGCCGTACCCCATGTGTCCCAACATGTGCCCATTTCCAGCCAGTCGAACAGTTTGTTCCTTGCCCATAAGGTTTGAACTCACAACTTTCACCTTTCCCTCCTGAATAAAATAAGCCCCGAAAACCCTTGATCCTTCGCGAAAAATAGATTGTCCTTTCGGATACCGCAAATGGGTTTTTTGATTAGAAATTTTATCCTGCCATTCCTTATCAACGTGTTTTACCAAACAATTGGAATTAGCACAGGCAAAGCAATTACTTTCAATTTGGGAATTGGACATTCGGGCAAAATTAATTTGCGTCAAAGGTAAAAAATACTATCTAGTCTGAAAATAGAAATTTTCATTGTTTTTATTGATGCCTTTTAGCAAAAGCACTTCGATAAAATAATAATCAAATTAACAACTATTATATTGCATTTATTTATTAAAAATCAATTATTGAGTCTGCTCTAAAAAGTCCCTTTCTGCCAAAATCTTCCTTGTCGGTAGATTTTTGAATCCTCACTAACAACTGGTTAGCTGCGGTTCAAAAATCCCCTCCGCGTCGATTTTGATTGAAATCATCCTTTTTAGAGTGGACTCATTATTTAAGATTTTTATTTATCATTCCAAAGTTTTTCCTGAAACTTTAAAATTGCAAAAATGATTGTTAACAAGAATTTTCCGGTAATTACTCGGCTCAAAAAAAAGATAAAAGTTTATTTATATCAACAAAAGAATTTTTTTGTCCAAAAATTATCCTGAAAAATTATATGACACAATATTATTAATAAAGTATAAACCAGTGCAATAAAAATAACTCTAAAAACTGATGTACAGTCTTTTATGCATTTTCGCAGAATGAAACATGATGATGGTCATATCTCAATTAAAAATAATTTTGTTGGTTTGTGGTATTAAAAGACAATAAAGTCTTTTAAAGAATTTTATCACTAACCGGTAAACCTAATACACTATGCTATCAAAATCACAAGCAAGGTCGTTTTTCTTAGGCGGAACGGTGGTTACATTTATGATTTTCATAGGATTAACCATTTATTCCATGGCACCTTCAAATGACCAATCCAACCACGAAAACATCACCGAAGGTGTTATTCGAGGCAAACACCTTTGGGAAACAAATAATTGCATGGGTTGTCACACCCTGCTGGGAGAAGGCGGATACTACGCCCCGGAACTCACCAAAGTCATCGACAGAAAAGGCGAAGGTATGATTAGGGCCATTTTGCAATCACCGGTACCTTGGCAACCAAATGGACGAAAAATGGTCGCCTATGGTATGAGCGATGCAGATGCTGATGCCATGATCGAATTTTTCAAATGGATTGGCGAAATAGATCTGAACGGTTTCGATCGTGTTGTTTCTCCACTCGCCAAAGACCGCGTTCCCAGACAAGAAGAAGATTAAAACCCAAATACCATGAAATATAAATCACAAAAAGTCGCATACTGGTTTTTTGCACTATGTATGCTGTTGTTTGCCCTTCAAATCGTTTACGGTTTCATTATGGGTTTTGCCCGAATAGGCATGGATGGACTCCATGAGTTTATACCTTTTAATACAGCACGTGCTGTTCACACCAATCTTTTGGTCGTTTGGCTACTCACCGGCTTTATGGGGGCTGCGTATTACATCATTCCCGAAGAGGCACAACGAGAACTCGTCAGTGTTAAATGGGCCTATATTCAACTTATTTCCCTCGCTCTAGTCGGTGTGGTGGCCATAGTAGGTTATCACTTCAACCATTGGGAAGGAAGAAAGTTTCTGGAAATTCCCAGGGAATTGGATTATCTGGTGGTGGCCAATGTACTGCTCTTTTTGGGTATAATTCTCGCAACGCTTTACAAGGGCAAACGACGAACAACAACCGCTTTGGTTCTTACCATGGGGCTTGTATTTGCGGCGCTGCTCTACCTGCCCGGTATGATTTGGTTTGACAGTCAGGTTACGGATTCCTTTTTCCGTTGGTGGGTTGTTCACCTTTGGGTAGAGGGTGTTTGGGAACTCATCATGGGCGGTATTTTAGCTTTCCTTCTTATTAAAATTACCGGTATAGATCGCGAAATCATTGAGAAATGGCTTTATGTCATTGTGGGCTTAACCTTCCTATCTGGTATTTTAGGAACCGGTCACCACTATTACTACATTGGCGTAAACAAAATCTGGTTGATTGTTGGTGGTGTGTTTTCAGCACTTGAGCCACTGGCATTTTTAGCCATGGCCCTTTTTGCCGTATATATGTATCGCAAAGGTGGGCGCAATCACCCAAACAAACTGGCCCTATTCTGGACCATAGGCGCGGCCATTGTTTCCTTTATTGGTGCGGGATTGCTGGGATTTGCGCATACCCTGCCCCAAACCAACATTTACACCCACGGCACATTGGTAACCGCGATGCATGGCCACTACGCTTTCTGGGGCGCTTATGCCATGATTGTGTTGGCCATTATTTCCTATAGCCTGCCAAATATGACCGGAAGAAAACGCTACGATCACGTGAATGGACACATGGCATTTTGGTTTTCCAATATTGGAATTCTGGGCATGGTAGTGGCGATGGGTGTGGCAGGCGTAGTTCAGGTTTACCTTGAAAGACGTTTGAAAATGGACTTTATGGTAGCACAGGAAGAAGTAAAAATTCACTTTGTGGTGATGCTGCTTTGCGCTGCACTTTTTACTCTTGGTATTGCCATGTACATATATGAGTTTATCAAACATGGCAAACCCACTGATGAAGCTTTAGAAGAAACTTAAGCGCTTCAACTACCCGAGGAAAAAAAGTAAAAAAAGAGTCTGCTCCAAAAAGTAGTTTTCACATTTTAATTAAATCCACCATTCCCTAAGTTTAAGGGTTTGGTGGATTTTAATCAAATGCGCCCCACATTTTTAAAAACAAAATGATTTTATGCAATTTACAAACGACAAACAACAACCAATAAATAATGCTGAAACACCTTATTACCAGCCTATTGGTAACGAAGTCGAGGTATTTTACAAAGCTTGGGAAAATAAAATCCCCTTACTGCTTAAAGGTCCTACAGGGACAGGGAAATCAAGATTTGTGGAATTTATAGCCCAGAAACTCGGGAAAAAACTCATCACAGTCAGTTGCCACGAAGAAACCTCCTCTACCGACCTAATCGGAAGATTTATCATAAAAGGCTCCGAAACGGTATGGATAGATGGCCCTATGACCAGAGCTGCCCGTGAAGGTCGTATTTTGTATTTAGACGAAGTGGCCGAAGCCCGTCCGGATGTGGTCGTGGCCATTCACGCCCTTACCGACCACCGAAGGGAATTATTTATAGATAAACTTGGCGAAAGCTTCAGGGCACATCCCGATTTTATGTTGGTAGCATCATTTAATCCCGGATACCAAAAGGGATTTAAAGAACTCAAACCCTCCACCCGACAAAGATTTATCGCGATTTCATTTCACTATCCAGAAGAAAAAGTAGAAATAGAAATCATAGCAAATGAATCTGGGGTGGGTAAGGATGTGGCCAAAAAATTAGTCGCCATCGGGCAAAAAATCCGGAATCTCACGGAATTGGGTCTCACAGAAACAGTTTCTACCCGCCTGCTAATCGATGCAGGCAAACTTATTCGATCAGGATTACCGCCACGCCTCTCACTTCACGTGGCCGTGGTAGAACCACTAACCGACGATGAGGACACCATAAGTGCTTTGAAGGATCTTTGTAATTTGATGATATAGACCATGGGCCTAGACCTAGACGAAATCATTTACGGATGGACGGTAAAGCGAATGCGTAAAAACCGCAAATCCGCTGAAGAACAGCTGCCCCAACGCGTAACTTTGGAGGAGTTAAAACCCAGACTTACCATTCTTGCGCGCGCTTTAAACGGACAGGCAATCGATGTTTACCCCGCAGAAAGAGAAGGAGGCTTTAAAAACCACAACTTTTTTCTCCCCATATCTTTTAGTGAATTTGCCGATAAGTCTGAAAATATTCAGTTTTACATCTACAGAACACTTTACCTTACCATTCAAAGAGAACTGGGCAAAAATTGGCACCACCGCGAAGATGACCTGAAGCTATCCAGAATAAAAGCGCTCGAATGTTCAGGAGAAATACTGGCCACCTTATTTGAACGGTTTCCGGGAATTCAACCGATCCACAACAGTGCAAAAAACCACTTTTGGTCTATAGCCGGACAAAACACATCTCCGGATTTGACTTGGCTTTACGGTAAATGGATGTACGACACGCCAGACGAAACAACCGGGATGCTAGAAAATATTGACGAGAAAGTTAAACCCAACCATCTCGAAAAACCAGAAACTACCCTCCGCGCAAAAGCAGTGGAAGATATAGAAACCAAAACCATCGACAAAAAGCAACAGGAAGATTATGTTTTACTGCACAGTTTTGAAAAAGTAGAAACAGCTGAATCCTTTAACGGCATTTGGCGAGACTTTGACGGTTCCGATGATTTGGAAAAACATCAGGATGCATTGGACGAACTCAGCATGCGTTTTACCGTTCGTGTTGATGAACCGACGCACGCTGTGTATCAGGCCGAATTTGTGGAAAACACCACCATCTCAGAAAGTGCCACCACGGACGAAAAAGGATTTCACCTCACCTACCCCGAATGGGATTATAAAAAAAGTGCATATCGACAGGGGTTTTGCAAAGTCTATCCCAAAACGCAATTAAAAACCCATCCCGACTTTTACCACAAAACCTTGCAAAAAAATGCATCTACCCTAATGGAACTGCGCAAAATGCTAACCAGTCTGAACAACAAAATGCAAATGCAGCGGAGACAGCGCTATGGAGAAGATTTAGACATTGATGCACTTACCGACTTTCACGTGGATGTACAGTCGAAAAGAACACCCGATGAAAACGTTTACCTCGCAAACAGAAAGCGCGATAAAGACATTTCCATTTTAATGCTTTTAGACCTTAGTCTTTCGAGCGATGGATTTGCAGGAGGAAATCGCGTAATCGAGGTCGAAAAAGAAGTTTCCATTTTATTTGGCGAGATCCTATACGAATTCAACATTGACTTTTCCATCGACGGATTTTATTCCAAAACCCGAAACTATTCCAACTACATAAGCTTAAAATCCTTTGAAGAAGATTGGATTAAAGTCAGAAATCGCATTGGCGCTGCTGAACCAGGAGGTTATACCAGAATAGGTGCAGCCCTCAGGCATGCGGGTGCGCGTATGGACATGAGAAACACCAAAAACAAATGGATCATTTTGCTCTCCGATGGAAAGCCAAATGACTTCGATCGGTATGAGGGAAAACATGGGATTCAGGACGTAAAGCAGGCGCTGCGCGAACTCAACGAGCGCAAGATCAATGCTTACGCCCTTGCCATCGAAGCCCAGGCGAAGTACTATTTGCCTCAAATGTTTGGACAAAACCACTATCAAATTCTCACCAAACCGAGGGAATTACTTACGGCGTTGGTTAAGTTGTATGAAAAAATCAAACACCAGTGAAGGCTTTTTTAAAAAAAACAAACTAAACCACATTAAATACATGGAAAACCCCATCAACCACAAAAGCATCTTTTACCCACCCGGCGGATTACTCATCTGGGTTGTGATACTACTGGAAGTCGTCACCTTTGGCATTGCCATCGGAGGACTGGCCTACTACGCCACGCTAGAGCCGGAAGTATTCCACGAATCCAGATTAAAACTCAATCCGGTAATGGGTGCAATAAATACCGTATTTTTATTGATCAGCGGATATTGTATGGCTTTGGCGGTGAAGAATTACAACCTCGGCAACCCGCGCAAAACTTATCTCTATTTTCTGGGCACCATTTTGGGCGGTCTGCTCTTTATTTTCGTAAAATACTTCGAATATAAAGACAAAATAGATTTAGGACTTTATCCAGACGAAAATATGTTTTTCACCTTTTACTGGTTACTCACCGGTTTTCATCTGGTTCACGTGCTGGTTGGCATCGCCATACTTATTATCATTTTTTTCAACATCCACCGCAATGGTTCCTCTTCGGAAAGTGTAGAAGCCGGTGCCGCCTTTTGGCACATGTGCGATCTCATTTGGTTGTTGCTGTTTCCCGCACTTTATCTCATTCTATAAAAATCCGATTTATAACCTACGGCTTTCGTAATCAATACAAAGAGGAAAACAAATAAAACATTGACAATATGAAAAACACCACCGGCATTACCATGGCAGCCTTACTATTGCTCACCTTACTCAGCGCCATTTTCGCACCATATTCACATACAAATGTGTGGATTAGACAATTGATTTTATTACTGGCCTTAAACAAATTTCTTCTTGTGGCCTGGGTGTTTATGGAAATTCACAAGGCGCATGGGTTTTGGAAATTTTGTATAACCTTTTTGGGTATAATCATTTGTGGTGCAATAGGAATAGTGGTTTGATTGGACACAAATTTTGAGTCTGCTCCAAAAAGTCCCTTTCTGCCAAAATCTTCCTTGCCGGTAGATTTTAGAATCTTCACTAACAAATGGTTAGCTCCGGTTCAAAAACCCACTCCGCGTCGATTTTGATTGAAATCATCCTTTTTGGAGTGGACACAAATTTTGTATATTGTGCCCAAAATCACATCATGTCCAATATAGACCTCATCATAGAAGAACGCGCCGCCGACATTGGTAATTTCATGGTAGGACGACTGTTGCCCTTTCGTCAGAAGCGTGCAGTAGGGCCATTTGTCTTTATCGACCACATGGGGCCGGCCCAATTAGGCCCGGGCGAAAATCTCGAAGTCCTTCCCCATCCGCATATCGGATTATCCACACTCACCTTTCTGTTTGAAGGCGCCATTTTGCATCGCGACAGCATTGGAAGTGAAATAGAAATCCTTCCCGGAGCCGTGAACTGGATGACAGCCGGCAAGGGCGTCGTGCATTCCGAACGCACACCCGAACGGCTTCTGCAAACGGAAAAAGTATTACACGGGCTTCAAATCTGGGTCGCGTTGCCCAAAGCATTGGAAGAAAGCGAACCCACCTTTTCCCACGTAAAGGCCGGGGACATACCGACCTGGAAGCAAGGGGATGTTTCCATAAAACTCATTGCCGGAAAAGCCTTTGGCAAAACCTCCCCCGTACCCGTCCACAGCGAATTATACTTTATAGAAATAAAAAGTGAAAGTGCGCAAACCATTGAAATAGGGGAACATCTATATGGAGAAAGTGCACTTTATATTCTCGATGGTCAAATAAAAAGCGATGGACATACATATTCAAACCGACAAATATTGGTCGCCAAAGAAAGTTCACTTTGCGCATTTGAAATGGAAGCCAATACCACCGTATATATATTTGGCGGCGAACCCTTTCCCGAAGAGCGTTTTATCAATTGGAATTTCGTATCCTCCAGCGTGAAACGCCTTGTACAAGCCAGGGAAGACTGGATCGCGCAAAAATTCCCCAAAGTACCGGGGGAATCAGACTTTGTCCCCTACCCCGGTGCAAACAAGTAGGAAGTTGTCTTTGGGGAAAAACTAAAACAATTTCCAAATCCCATTTATATTTCGAGGGGACATTGAGAAACAACACAGCATAATTGCAAAATTTAAAACCGAGCAAAACAAACATGTAAATAGAGTTTGCGTTACATTAACTATAGTAACAAACCAATCAACGTATGTTTTTTTGTAGATTTGCCATTTATTTTAAGTATGCTGAAAAATTCTCAGAAGGAAATGTGGAAATCCATTTGGACTTTGATTTATTTACTCATTCTGGGCGGTTTTGCTAATGCCCAATCCAAAGAAACGTACAATGGCCCATATACCATCAATCAAGACAGCGTTTCTGGTGAAGCCACATACAGTTTTTATTTAGAAAACGGAGATACGATTTTTGACGGTTCTTTTGAATTTCAAAGGGTAAGATTGAATCCATTAAGTAACGGAAAAGGGGAGGTTATTTCAAAAGAAATATCTGGCAAATTTGAAAAAGGCAAGAAGAACGGTTCATGGGCCTATTATAACAAAAAATTGGTCCCAGGAAGCAACTTGCGGGTTTTTGATTATGATGTTGCATATCCGGCAGATGGCCGATCTATATTTCTAAATGTTCAATTTTCTATGGACAAACCACAAGGAGAATGGAGGTTTTTGGAAAAAATCATTAAAAACGGCAGCGTAAGCGATACTGTACACTTTGGAATCATGAGATTTAAAGATGGGCAAATAGAAGGTGATTTGGAATTATACGCAGATGACATATCCGCTAAAGGCTTGGTAAACAATGGATTATTTCACAAAGATTGGTTGTTTACTGCTGAAAACGACAGCTTAAAAATTAAAGAGCATAGGATTTATGACGATGGATGGTTAAAGCACCTTTCATTTGAAATAAATGAAAATACATACACAATTGAATTAAAAAAATATACTGATAAAGATAGTTTAGCCGTTTTAGACACACTGGAATTTAATGATCTATATAGAAGGGTTTTATCTTTATCCATTCGTTTAAGCGACGTAAATAATAAAACACAAATTTTAGAGGTATTAAACACAAATTCCAGCTTTTTTATCAACTTTCAAAAAAAGTTTATTTTTGATAATAAGCGACGTATTTGGAAATCAGTATCCAAAGGTGCAGACACCATAAAATTTCCAACGGTAAGATTAAATAAGTATCCATTGGATGAAAGAGAAAGAGATACAATAACATGGGCAATTGGTGTTATTGACAATATAGGACATTCCATAAAGCGCTTTTTTGATAATCCCTTTGTTGAAATTGGCCGATATACGTATCGTGATTTAGCATTTATTCATAGTGAATTTATTTTGCTTGATTCTTTGTTTTTAGAATACAAAAAAATAAAATCATTGCTAAATGATGAGGCAATAGTGTATTTTCCAAGAGACACTCTTTATACAAAGCTTTTAAATGAGGTTTTATTTCCAGACACAATTTCATTTGAATTTAACGACAAAGTTTATTTTGAAAAGTTAGATTTACCTTTGGGTTTGGGTAAAAACAACGAACAATTTGAAGACATATTAACGCATTTTAATGATATGCAAAGTCATATTAATTTGGTAAATAAGCGTTCCGATTCTTTGCTGGATATTGTGCGTAAAGAATCCGCTTTAAGTGAGCTTGAGGAAGAGCTTGTTAGAAAAAGAGACTCCGTTAATATTTTATTTTCAAAGGGGTACGAAGGATTTAATGAATTCCATGAATCGATGGCGAAACGCGTTATAGAGTTTACCGACCTATCATTTAAGTCCTATGTTAGGATGGATGTCGAAGAAAAGAAGGAACATATTGATGACCGAATTAAATGTTTTTCAGACCTTATAGAACTCTACGAAATCATAAGTACTGTGCCCAGAAAACTCAAGCGTATGGATGATGAATATACCCGTACGGTTTGGAATGCTTATATGATGGTTGACATGGATGAGCGTGTAAAAGAACGATTGTACAATCCGGTAATAAAAATTGCATTTCCTTATTTATTAGATGTAATATCTGAAAACCTGTATTGCGATAAGTTATTAGTAAACGCCAAGTACATTTCAGTTATTTACAACATAATGTTAGACTTAAGAGAAGTTGATACCAAGGATTTTGAGCGAACCCTTAGACGGGAGCGGGACGCGCAAAAAATCCTTCAGGTATTAGGAATTGAGGATTTATTTTTTATAGATGAAAAATAACCAATTGTGTGATTTTATTATGTTGAAAACAATAATACCAACTGATTTTATGACACTGGAAAGTTTTCCTATTCCTAGTCTCCATAAATCGACCACGACTAAACAATATTGTAAAGTAAAAGCAAATTCTATTTTTAAAATTATGAATTTACTTGTCGTTTTTATGAATGGAATTTCAGGAAACAAAACCTATGGTCAAACAGAACGGCCCTTGCCGGAAAAATCAGAATTGGAACCACCTTCTACTTTAGTTTGGCTTGGGACTTATGGCATAATTCGCTTGGGAGATAAATTGTTTTGGGATGCTCAGACACATTATAGAAGAGGTAGTCACGGTGGTGTGCCATGGGTTGGTCGGATGACTCAGATATATAATCGTCACGGTTTAACTTACCAGTTCAACAAAGATTTTAGAGCGACAATAGGAGGGGTACTTCGTTTAAATTTCACCCCTGAACCGACAGGAGATGACAAAGACCTTTACGACTATATTACCCCTGAACCTCGAATTTGGCATGAATATCTTTTTAAACAAGAGTTTGGAAGGGTTCAGATTTTCCATCGACTCAGAATGGAGCACAGGTGGAATAGGAGTAATCTAAAAAACTCCGAATTTATTTATCGGGACCGTTGGCGTTATAAAATTTTTGCCAACATTCCCATTAATAAACCGCGATTTGAGCCCGGAACCTGGTTTTTTACCCCCGATGTGGAAATTATCATGCAAAGTGGTAGTCCAGTCATTGATAGCCCATTGGAAGACCTTCGAATTCAACCTATTATTGGATATATCGCAAGTCCTAGAATTAAACACACTCTCAGCATGATGTACACCATGGGGCAACGACGGTATGATGGTTCAATATATCGTCAACGTTGGATTGGTCGGTTAAATGTGTATTTCAATCTTGATTGGCGCAGTGGCGACAGTAAAGTTCCAATAATGCAGATGTTAGATTAATTTATAAAACCATGAATAAAAAGTATATGTCGGGATTTAGAAAATTAATGCTCTTCCTTTCATTTTTGTCTTTGGGTATTTTAAGTGCTTTACTTTGGTTTCAGATAGCCAATAAGTCAAGTAGCGCCGAAGAGGAAGCATTAAAAGCAGAACTAAATGAATTTAAATACGCTTTGTCCATTTACGAATCGTTAATTACCCTTGACGGACATACTTTAAGTACCGACAATTTTGATGATATTTCCGAAAAATACAACGAATTATTTCGCGAAATTGACTCTCTTGGTGTTTTGAGAGAAGAGTGGATCAACAATAGGTTGAGTTATATTGAAAACAGTAACATGTCAGTTGATGAGCAAAACCTAGCCATAAACCAATTAAAGCAACAAGTAAGGTTTCTAAGATTGAAGAGGGACTCTATTCACACTGATTATAATGAAGTTGCGAATCAGTTAAATCACTCAAAGATTCGTTTGGATAAACTTCAGGACAGTATCGATATCCTGCTTTTTGAAAATAAACGAATCAAAGATAGAAAAGACAAAATTAGGGTAATTACATTTACCATAAAATCAGGAAAAAAAATCCATTATTTAGGAGAGGTAGAGAACGAAATGGCCAATGGAAATGGCGTGGGTATTTGGAATAATGGAAACATATACCGTGGTGAATGGAAAAACAATATGCGACATGGAGAAGGAACCTATGAGTGGTTTGAAGGTGACAAATATGTGGGTGAGTTTGTAAGTGGCGATATAGAAGGCGAAAGCATATATTATTGGAAGAGTGGTGAACGATACGAGGGGAAATTTAAAAGTAATCGCCGAAATGGACAGGGGACTTTGTTTGACCCCGATGGAAATGTCAAATTTAAAGGTCTTTGGAAAGACGATACCACAGTAATTTGTTTAAAATTGATAAATACCCATTATGAATTGTACAGGTAGAGTCGTTTTAATTTTGACAGTATTATTAATTGTACAAAAAGGTGCCTGCAATGCTTCTGTGCACAAATTGGCCTTTAATAACCAAATTGGCCTTTTAGAAAATGAAAATTATTCATCTCAATCCTCAGCTGATACTATTGCAGATTCTACAGAGTTGTCCAAACCAAATTTATTCCCTTCCATTCCTTGGTCAAATCTACCATATTTCATGGATGACATAATGGTAATTGGTGGATTGAATCACGGAGGATTGATTTATTCAAATTATTTTCGTGAGCTTGGAAACCTTAAAGGATTTCAAATTGGGTTGGAGGGTTATTATCCTTTGGCAGAAAAAGTGTTTTTAAATGTTGGATTACAATATCGGCAAAATGGATTTGCGCATGAAACCCATGATATTGATTTTCAATTCCACAATATTGATATCCCAATACTTTTTGCATTTGAACTACCTGTATTTCGAAGATATGATTGGCGAATATTTATGGGTACGCAAATGAATTCGGTGCTTGGTGTAAATGTTCAAGGTGAATATGCCAATGACTACGACGGATTTAGGTATAACGCCGATGAAATTAATAAATTTGACTTTGGATTTACTTTCGGACTAAGTATTGAACGTCATGATTTTTACTTAAGGGGTAAAGGATATTTTGGCGCAAATAGAGTGTTTAGATCATTGGATCCAAATTCTCAAATAGGAGAAACTGCTTCATTTAGCTTTTTTCAAATTGAGTTGGGATACTTTTTGTTTAGAAGATTAAGGGAGTTTTAATGTATAACCGAGAGGATAAACTATGTTTGAAATATATTTTTCAATATAGATGTAAGGTTTTTGTAAATGAAATTTGCTGTTAAAACATTTAAATTGTTTGCATTTTAAAAAACTATGATTGAAAAATGAATGGAGAAAGAAGATGGTTATGTTTTGGGTTTCAAATTGTTTGTAATATTTTGAAAATATAAAAGAATGAAGTACTTACCTAGGTATATCGCGCCGAGTTGGGGGAAAATTTTTTTTCTACTCTTCTGTCATTTCGGACTTTTCAGTCAGGGGTTAAAGTATTATAATGGCCCATTTACCGTTTTAGATTCCGTAGAAGGAAGGGCCGTATATGCGTATTACCCTATTGATGAGGATTCAATTCAATTTCAAGGGCGATTTTCATTCAGCTCGCGATTATTGCTTGCAGAAGAAAAGAGCGATGTTCGACAATTACTTATAGATGGTGGATTTAGTCGGGGATTGAAAAACGGTTCATGGAATTATGAACTCGGAAAATTTGAGGTTCAACTTCACGAAATTAGGGATTTAAAATTAAAGGCGTCGCTTGAGGGAATTCAGTTTGTAATCAAAGGCAATTACCGAAACGGTATTCCAAGTGGGCAATGGCAGACAATCAGGTTTCGGGTGGAGGACAGCAAACAAGTAGGACACGCATCAAATTCAGAAATATTTTTTGAGGATGGAATTGCAAAAGGCACATTTCGTTTTACTAAGAAAGATCAACACCATGATTTCCTTGCCCAGGGTGATTTTGATGACAACGGCTTTTTCCATGGATCTTGGTTACTTGAATACATAATTGATTCAGTTCCATACCTTGAGAAAAGACAATACAATCATGGGTTTTTAGTTGAATTAGAGTTGTTTAGCCTAGAAGATGGAAAAATTGCTGACACCAACTATATTTTGTCATTTACCGATGTGAAAGACAAATTATTAGAGCTTGTAATTTCTTCTGATAGTGCCAATTTTAGAAAGGGAGAAAAGTCTTTTGGAATTGAATTTAATAGTGGGTATCGATTAGATGACCCACGGATAGAGGCGCAAAAACAAGGGAATTCATTTTTAAAAAGCGTTTTCGAGGCCTATGATGTAAAAAAATCTATTATTGGTGCGATTGCAGAACCTCGCCCACCAATTATTCGCTTTACTACTCGGTTTTTATATAAGTATCCGGAAATAGAAGATTCTATTATCAACGTGATTCTAAAAAAAACTGAGATCTTTAAAAGTGAAATAGACACGTTTTTAAACAATCCATCCCTAACCTTAAACCGAAACAAAACTGATTCCTTAAGCAAATCCTACGCCTACTTTCAATATGCTAAGAAAAAGGTTCAACGAATAGAAGACTTGGCTACCCGGATTCAGGATGGAGAGTTTGATTTTGTCAATAGGGCAATTTATTACGAAAATGGCGTCCCGGGATTCCAAAATGCAGACACCATCAAATACGATGGCGCAAATGGAAAAGGCGGTGTGATAATTCAAGAGTACCCTCTTTATTTAAATTCCAGTGACGATTTGGTGTTAAATCTACACGCTTATCTGGAACATTTGCAAGAATCCTCTAAAAAAACAATAAATGCTGTTGAAGTGAAAATTAGCATCCTTCAAAAAGAAAGTCAAATTGCTGAATTGGACAAAAAGATTGTGCATTTGTCTAGTTTAATTGAATCATTATACGACTTAGATGAAGGAGATTCAGTATTAGTAAATGTTAATGATTTACTGAGCACCTTTTTGAAAAGACAAAATGAAAAAAGTGTATTGGGTAATGAAATGTACGGTATTCTAATATCTAAACATTACAATCGTTTAATTTCCTCATATTCTAATGAAGAAGATTTTGAAAAGAAGGTGGAGAGGGGTAATTTTATTGTAGATCTGTTGAACGCATTTAAAGTAGTACACCCCAAATTACGCGAAATAGACCGTATGCCTTCACAGCTCGACAGCGCATTTACACACTACAAAGAACACCCCTTTGACTACCGAATGATGGAGTCAAAGTTTTTGACGGGTATTTACAGCAGAGGAGCAGAACGTTTACTCCCCCATTTAATTGATGAGTTAAAGCGATTTCAGAATGGAAATGATGTGATCAATGGTGTTTCTGAAATTTTTGCATTGCGCGATCGACTTATTGAACTTTCGAAAACCGATGAGGATGATCGAGATGTCAAGCGACTCAATACCAGATTGAGAAGAGAAAATGTTCCTGAAAGGATAAAAAGATTACTCGGTTTATGACAATTACGCTTAATACCTCAGGTCTTGGTAGGGTCTTGGCCTTGATTACCTTGTTTACGCTAAACTCTACCTTAAAGGCGCAGAATGATGTTGAAATGCTCGACAACAGAATTCTCTATACGAAGTACTACTTTGCAGATTTTTTTAATGATACGACGAAATGGGTCTGGGAAATGGATGTGGTTTACCGCAGGCAAAGCGAACTTGGAGGTTCAAACATTTTTTCCAATCCGCTTCGCGCAAGTTTTCGTCCCTGGATAGCGTATCAGTTTACCAAAATGACCCGGGTTAGTTTAAACCCCATTGGCGTTTTTAATTCGGCGCCCAGGTTACCACTTCAAAGTGATTTGGACAATTTAGACAATTTAGACAGACCCTTTGAACGTGAATATCGAACAACCTTACAAATAAATAATTATGCTTACTATGGTCGGTTTAACTTTACCCACAGGATGCGCTTTGAATCCAGATGGAGAGGCATTGACAATGCCAATTGGCCAGGAGTAGAAAGCAATAGGCCCAACCACAATTTTCGATTTAGATACCGTATTAGAACGAGAATCCCCCTAAATACAGATTATTTTTACACGAACAAAACTTGGTACATCAGCCAATATTCAGAAGTGCATGTGGAGTTTGGAAGAGATTATGGCACAAACTACTTTAGTCAGAACCGAAATTACCTGGGAATTGGCTATCGATTTTGGGATTGGGTTCGACTGGAGTTGGGCTACCTTCACCAGTACAACACCCGGGGCAATAATTATCAAATTGATTTAAGCAGAGGCCCAATGTTTTATTTATTCATAGATTTGATGGGTAAAACGCAACACAGACGATAATACTAAAAAGTCAGTCAAATTGATTAGTGAAAACTATAGGTTTCTAAAGTTGTCTTTCAGAATTTCAATTCTGCTGTTATATTGCAGTCCAATTGTTGCTCAAGAAGGTGGAAATGCTGAGTTTTTAGATCATAAAGTTTTTTACAATAAATATACTTTTGCAGATTTTTTTAAAGTTGGATCTCCATGGAATTGGGAGTTTGATGTGTATGCACGTACACAAAGTGACCCTGGCGAGCAAAATATTTTTTCCAATCCCATGCGCTTGAGTTTTCGACCGTGGATTGGATACCAACCGGCAAAACTCACGCGCTTTTCAATTTCCCCAATTGCGTTGATGAATTCCTTTTCGCGTCTGACGCTGGACGATGATTCGCCCGGAAGAAGTGAACGAGAATTGCGTTCCTCCTTTCAAATTAACAACAACGCCTATTATAAGCGTTTTAACTTTACACACAGAATGCGCTTTGAAAGCAGGTGGAGAGGTATAGATAATCCCGTGGTATTTCAAAATTATCGATTTCGTTACCGTCTTCGGGTAAGGACTCCTCTAAACACTGACTATTTTTATATCAACAACACTCTGTACCTAAACATATACTCTGAAATTCATTTAGAATTTGGCAATAACTTTGGTGGAACCAATTATTTAACGCAAAACAGAAGTTACGGTGGAATTGGTTATCGATTTTGGGACTGGGCAAGGGTAGAACTTGGTTATATCCATCAGTATGTTCCAAGGGGAGATCATTTATATGTTGACCTCGTCAATGGCCCCATGGTATATTTATACATTGACTTAATGAGTCAACTAAAAAAATATAGATAATCCACTCATTCAAATTACCCAATCCGTATTCTAGCGTCAACCGCAACCAATTGCTCCTCATTCCCCATAAAAGGATTTATGTCGAGCTCCTCAATTTCCGGGGCAACACAAACCAGGGAAGACACCCGAACCACTGCGTCAACAAAAGCTGACTCCAATACCCCGTGACGCCCACGATACCCCTGAATGATTGGATATCCGCGCAGTGAACGAATCATCCTTTCCACATCAGCTTTGTCGAGCGGTGCAATACCACTTGCGGTGTCTTGCAATATTTCCACAAAAATCCCACCCAATCCACATACGATTAAGTGTCCAAAATTAGCGTTGCGAATGGCGCCACAATACAGCTCATGACCTTTGATCATCTCCTGAATTAACACGCCCTTCGCACCGGGAATTTTCATCAAACGATCAAATTCACAATGCAATAATTCATTTGAACTCACATTGAGGGAAACGCCGCCAACATCAGTTTTGTGTACCACGCCCTCAACTTTCATTACCACGGGAAATGGAATATTACAATTTGATAAGGATTCACGAGTTGTAAAAAGGGATTGTCGCGCTGTCTTTATGCCGGATGCTTCGAGCATGGCACGTGTTGCCTCCGCCGACAAATAACCCTGCTCATTGGATTTCACAACATGTCTAACAGTGTTTAAATCAATATCCCCCACTATGTGGGACATGCCAAAAGTGGGTGGAGGAACCGCATGCGCATTACCCAAAGCCCTTCCCAAAACAACCTCGTCTGAAAAATGAACATGACCTTTGCTCACAAAATGTTCAATTTCTTCTGCGGCATTCACTAAGGATGGCAAAACCGGGAAAATAGGTTTTTCACATATTTCCATCTTTTCGTGAAGCACATCATATACTTTTCCAACACGAAAAAGACCCGGACTACCAAAAACCACCGCCATTCCGTCTATTTCGTCCAGTGCTTCGCAAAAGTCAATAATCAACCCCAGCTGCTCTGCTGTGCCGGTGGCCAAAAAATCTATTGGATTGGCGACTGAAGATCCGGGGTGAAGCATGGGTAATAGTTTGCTGCCTTTTTCCTCGGAAATCGTAGGAACGGAAAGTCCTGAGGTCGTTAATGCATCGGTCAGCATCACTGCCGAACCGCCGGCATGGGTAATTATAGCGATATTCTTTCCCTTTAAGGCTTTGTTTTGCCATACACAGGCTACATTTATCAGTTCTTCCCGACTGCTGCAATATGCTACTCCGCATTTTTTAAACATCGCGCGAATAATCCCATCCGAGGTAGCCATCGCGCCGGTATGGGAAGAAGCGGCCCGGCTTCCCGCTTCGGAGTAACCCGATTTAATGGCCGCGATTTTACATCCCTTTTGAATTAATGAAGCAGCGTGTTTCATAAATCGAAAAGGATGTTTGATATTTTCCAGATACAGTAATTTCACTTTGGAACTGTTTTCCGGATCATACGTTATATCCATCCATTCCAATAAATCTTCCACCCCGGTTTGGGAGGCATTTCCGATAGAAAAAATATTGGAGAATGTCAAACCGGTATGGCGTGCTGCTTCCATGATAAAAACGGCAGTGGCTCCGGAACTAGAAATCAACTCACACCCCTTCGGGTCGAAGTCGGGCACCGGGGTCGTAAAAACGCCCTTGTACTGTTTCGTAATTACACCTACACAATTGGGTCCAATTAGGGTAGCGCCGTACTGATTGACCAAACGAACCATTTCATTTTCAAGTTGCACCCCGTCGTCTCCAGCTTCGGAAAATCCGGCGGAAAAGACAATAAATCCGGAAACCCCCATATTGGCCAAAGCCTTTATGGCAGCAACACAGGATTTAGCCGGTATGGCCAAAATAGCCAAATCAACCAGGGGTAAATCATCAACAGACGAAAAATAACCAACCCCATTAATGTCAATTGGCTTGGGATTTACGGCATAAATTTCACCGGGAAATCCACCATCCAAAAGATTTTTCAAAACTTTACCCCCGGGTTTTACCGGATTTTCGGAAGCGCCAATTACAGCGATGGAATCAGGAGAAAAAATCTTGGGGTTAAGCATAATAGAAAAGTAAATTATTATATTGGCGGACTCAGAATTTACTATTTTTCATTTGGCATTATAAATCTTTGCATACACATAAGATTTGCAACCCAAACCAAATCTCGAAAAATCCAATCTTGAATCGATACGCATTTTTTTGATGAGAAAGCCTTATAAAGTTCCTGCAAATCTACCCCGGCCTTTTGCAACAAAAAATGATTATCCTCATAGGACAAACAATCCGTTGCTTTATACAATAATTCTTTTTTATAGGACGAAACACTTGACTTTTCGTTCGACACCGAAGGTTTGTCTCCCAGAATTAAGTCGGGTTTTTGAACGCGTTCATTTGCGAAGACACACATTTCCTCCGCGACATACTTGGCAAAAACCAGTGCTTCACTCAGCGCGTTTGACGCCAATCTATTCTTTCCTTGCAGACCCGAATTTGCGCATTCCCCCAGCGCAAATAATCCTGGGACGTTTGTTCGGCCATATTTATCGACATCGATTCCGCCACACAAATAATGTGCAGCCGGACAAACCGGAATAAGGTCGGTTTCCGGATCAATTCTTCGTTGTTTTAATTTACTGTAAATCAATGGGAATGATGACTTAAAGAAGCCATGTTTAAAGTGTCGCGCATCTAAAAAAACATAAGGATAAGCGGAGGTTTTTAATTCTCCTGTTATGGCTTTGGAAACTACATCGCGGGTCGCCAACTCGCCCCTATCATCTAATTTAAAAACAAACCGTTCCCCATGATGATTTACCAAATATGCTCCTGCACCCCTTACTGCTTCAGATATTAAGAACAGTGGATTTTCATTTTTCGCATACAGTGCTGTTGGATGAAATTGCATATACGCCAGTCCGGAAATAGAGGCTCCCATATAAGAAGCCATTGCCAATCCATCACCGGTAGCCACAGCGGGATTTGTGGTAAACCTGAACAACTGTCCACATCCTCCGGTTGCAAGCAACACAGATTTAGCGGTATATCCTTTTACCTCTTTACCATTCCATACCCAAATACCCGCACAATTTCCCTGTGCATCTTTAATAAGTCTCAACCCGTG
This sequence comes from Cryomorphaceae bacterium, assembly GCA_020832345.1. Classification (GTDB taxonomy): domain Bacteria; phylum Bacteroidota; class Bacteroidia; order Flavobacteriales; family Schleiferiaceae; genus CSBr16-58. Next base: position 31,109 of record JAFIEY010000192.1, read on the forward strand.
TTGATTTTTCAACAATTGAATTCTCGGGTGTTGTTTTGCCCTGTGCAGCAGATTGTCAATCAACGACTTTCCAGTATGATCTTTTTGATGAACAATCCTATTAGCAGAATGGCCACCTTCTAAGCCGAGGGCCAGAGCACCGTCGGATTCAGTGTCAAAATCAACCCCATTTGCAATGAGATCTAAAATTCGATTTGGCGCTTGCATTACCAGGGTTTCAATCATGGCAGGGTTTCCCAATCCACCACCGGCCAATAAAGTGTCATTGAAATGTTTTTCTATTGAATCATTCACCCGATCAAAAACCGCGGCAATACCGCCCTGGGCAAAATGCGAATTAGACATAGAAAAATCTGACTTGCTCAAAACCACAACTTCGCATTTTGGGCAAACCCGGACCGCCTCTAAAGCCGCAGATAATCCCGCAACACCGGCACCTATTATAATTAAATCACAACTATCCATAAGAGCATTGGAACATTTTTTCGAGGGGAATTTTAGCCTTGGCAATAATTTCCGAATCGATTAAAATTTCGGGGCTTTCTAATTGCATGCAGCGTAGCAGTTTTTCCAAAGTATTCACCTTCATATATGCACATTCGCTGCAAGCGCAAGTATTGTCCTCTTCCACGGGTGCCGGAATGTAAGTTTTATGAGATGCAATTTGCTGCATTTGATGTAAAATCCCCGGCTCCGTAGCTACAATATACATTTGATCCGGTGTGGTTTTCACATATTTAAGCAGCGCTGAAGTTGAACCCACAAATTTGGCTAATTTCAAAATTTGTTCTTCCGATTCAGGATGGGCAATAATTTTTGCACTTGGATATTTCCGTTTTAATGCAACCATTTTATCAAAAGAAAACGCTTCATGAACCACGCAAACGCCATCCCATAGAAGCATATCCCGCCCGGTTTCACGGATGAGATATTTGCCCAAATTTTTATCAGGCGCAAAAATGATGGGTTTTTCCTTTGGAATGGACTCAATTATTTTCAAGGCGTTTGATGAAGTGCAAATTATGTCACTCATCGTTTTTATGGCAGCAGAACAATTGATGTAACTCACAACAATGTGATCCGGATGATTGGCAACAAACTTTGCAAACTCTTCTGGCGGGCAAGAATCAGAAAGGGAACAACCCGCGCTTAAATCGGGTAGCAACACCTTTTTGCTTGGGTTTACGATCTTAGCAGTTTCTGCCATAAAATGCACGCCGGCAAATACAATTATTTCTGCATTGGTTCGCGCAGCATGTTGGGCCAAGACAAGACTATCTCCAACAAAATTGGCAATGTCCTGTATGCTTTTATCCTGATAATAATGGGACAAAATCACCGCATTCTTTTCTCTTCGAAGGCGATTAATTTCCGCAATCATTTCTGTTTTAGTCATGCCGTTGGTTTTCTTAAGTGGGTTTTAACGGCAAATATATAACATTCACTCAAAAAAAGACAATACTATCTTTTTTGATTTATATGTTTTTTAAGGGAGAAAAGTTTTTAACTGCCCGTCAAAAAAGCAGACCGACAAATCGATTTTTCATTTTTGGTCGATAAATCAACATCACGTAGCCCCATTGTTGGATTCCGGATGGATTTATATTGGCCTGAATACGTTCAAGGGTATTCGTGGCAAAAAGGTGACTGTAGCCTAACTGAATGGATAAAGAAGGATTGAAGATTTTCCCAATAGTAAGATCTATTTCAGTCCCCAAAAAATCATCCATTTTATCACCGTTTTGGTCATAAAAATCTGCGGCAGTGGCAAATTGATGAACATTAATGGAGGTGAAAAAACTCGAACTAAAATCGTATTTAAACTTCGCAAAGAAATCCTGCAAACCCAATCCGTCATTGGCCCTGCCAGCAACAAAAAAATAGTCCAAATAACCATTGTGGATATGGTTTGTACCATACATCGGATCAAAAGAACGGTTTACCCCGGTTTCATCTGTATTGGAAGTGCCTGACAAAATTTCAAATCCAAGTGTCGCCGTAAAACCATTGCTATTTCCCTTTACCGCCCTTTTCCATTGAAAATGTGCCGAAAGGTCGAAAGCATCAACACGGTTGTTTTGACCATCCCTTCCAAGTTGGTGATAATAAAATCCAGAAAATTCAACTTCTTTAATTTTGTATATCAATTTTGGTATGCCAATCGTCTGAGCGTATCTAATAGACATTTGCTCAACCTCACCTAAGTCGTTATAATTGACCTGCTCTACCCCATTATTCCAAAATAGCACAGCGAATTTCAAATTTTTAAACTCATTTTCATAACGTGCGAACTGAGCTGCTCTGTAATGACCAGGCACCAAAAAAGGTTGCGCAAAAAGGTTCATCGTATTTTGATTATACGCAAATCCCAAATCCAATTTATTAGATTCTTTTGAATATCGAAGTAGCACAGCATCGTGAGCTCTAGCTTGAAAAGCCCAGTCGAGGTTACCCAAAAAACGAGCATTATCATAATTCAACTCCTGTCGTCCCAGCTTTATTTGCCACCGCTTATGGATATCAATTTCCGTAAATGCCTCGTGCATAGATAAAAATCCATCAGCAAGTTTGGTTGTAGGAACCGCGCCCCAAACGCGAATATCTTGTACACTGGCAAAAAACCTGACATTATCTGTTCTATAATCTGCCTGTATGCGAAATCGTTGACCAATAAACCCAATAGGATCTTGATTGTCACCAATCAACTGACCAAATCCATTATTGAATTCAGCCCGTTGAAAACTGTTTACTGAAAAATCGACCTGTGCGCAGGTTATGGAAGAAAATCCTAGCGCTAACAATATCAACATAATACGAAGGTGAAGATTTGATTTTTTCATAAGTTCAAAATGGTTTTTTAGCGGTTCCCGTCTAAACGGGAGAACCCATACATTTAATCATTGAGTCTGCTCTAAAAGGTCCCTTTCTGCCAAAATCTTCCTTGTCGGTGGATTTTGATTTAAATCATCCTTTTTGGCGTGAACCCATCATTCTCCTCCAAGATACAAGTGTCGAAAAAGGGTGTGTGTCAAAATTGTTTGTCGTGTAGATTTCAAGGCAAATAAACATAATGTTTCCGCGAAACTAAACCAACTAATTATCTAAAAACCTGACTTTTATCATTAGTGCAAACAAACACAAAGCAATCTGTAAAAACGCAGAAAACCACCTGAGAAATGTCGTATAAAGCCCAATATCCGGTCATATCCACGGTCTGCTTTCGAGGGAAAGTATTGGTTTAAATTAATGGAATGATTTTGTAATCTGGCAAATAAGGCTAAAACCGAACTGATTAAAATTAAAACACTCAGGAAAAGACCATAGGATAAAAGAAACTTTGAGTCGGCTCCAAAAAGTCCTTTTCTGCCAAAATCTTTCTTGTCTGTAGATTTTTAATCCTCACTTGCTTCGTTTCAATAATCACCTCTGCGTCGATTTTGATTGAAATCATCCTTTTTTAAGAGGACTCAGCTATTAAATTAAGCAAGACTTATCTTTGCAAAAAACAAGCACAATGGCCATCCAGAAATATCCAGTTGGTTTACAGGATTTTAGCGAAGTTATTTCCCGGGGATGTGTATATGTAGACAAAACTGAATTTATATTCAAACTTATTACCACCCACAAATACTACTTCCTTTCACGCCCCAGAAGATTTGGTAAATCACTCCTTATCAGTACTTTTGATTATCTGTTTAAGGGACAAAAGGATTTATTTGAAGGGTTGTACATCCGTGATAAATGGAATTTTGACGAATATCCCGTCATCAGAATTTCATTTTCAAATATTGGGTATCGCACCAAGGGTTTCTCCATGGCAATTGAAGATGCTTTGAAAAGTATATTTGAGGGGTATCATTTAACCTCAAATTCAAAATCAGGTGCAGTGGATGATCAATTTAAAGAGCTCATCCAAGCCTTGCACAAAAAGTACAATCAAAAAGTAGTGGTGCTCATCGACGAATACGACAAGCCATTGATCGATTACTTAGATGCCGAAAACCTGCACAAAGCCATTGAAAACCGCGCCATCCTCAAGAGTTTTTACAGCATCCTAAAAG
>JAFIEY010000194.1 GCA_020832345.1 Cryomorphaceae bacterium
AAACATAATAAAAAAAATTCTACAACAAAATTATTTTAAAAAAAATTATAAAATAATAAAAAGAAATATTTCTTACACTAATATTAAGTCTTTAAATTTTCATATATATGTAAATCAACATTCTTAATTGAGTTTATCACATGGTAAATACTAATAATTGGGTTTTGTTAAATTTATTTTCATCTGTCGAATTCGTTCTATAGCAGATTTTTTTTCCTAAAATCATCTGTTCTTACAAAATAAGGATGCTTTAATCTTTTATTGTCAACAAGGAAAATTTTGTCGAATAAATTCAATGTAGATAAATTTCTTCTATGGGACAAAATCCACACTTATAATACTTGTAAACAAACACTTAAACTTGTATGCTTTGCTAAAATATTTCTAATTTGACACTTTATTCAATACAATCGAAAAGTTTCTATAGGGATTATCAATAATTCAAAGGTCTGCTTTCTAATCTTTGCCAAGCACACTCGTATCTTTGTAAGAACTGAACAATTGGATTAGGCTGCGCAATTAAAACTGTAATTTCAGTTTGGCACAGTTTTGTACTTTTTGAAGATTATAATTTAATCAGCGGTATTTATGACTCACTACAACACAGGTTTTCAAAATGATTTTTGGACCACTAACTTTTGGAATATTTCCCTTAAGTTAGGTGATAACACTGGAATTCCCGCGCTATTAACCCAACTCAGAAGTGAAGATTATGGTGGAAATCTTTGGCACTACTTCGTTAGTATTGTCGATAACATCATCATCAACATTTCCACATTCCCATTCATCATTCAAGTTTCAATAATATTTATCATCATTAATATTATAATGGGATTAACGATTGGTGTTTCCACCGTTCGGCTGCGACGATCGCTCAAAAATCGCGAAACAATTATTAAGGAACTTCAAGAAGACATGATTAAATTCTTTAAGAATATTCTTAATAAAAAGGAGGAAATGCCGCAAGAAGATATTCACGATTCATTTGTGGATCAATTTGGAAAGCTCAACAAGAAAACCTATATCTCCATAGCTGCTTCTCTGGAAAAAATCGTAAAGGAAGATCGAAGCGTTATCAAATCCCCAAATTATTATCCCATTGTAAATGCTTTAAAACTTATTGGTTATTTCGAAGGACGATTGAACTTCTCCAATACCCGGACTAAATTGCGTATTTTCCAAACGATGTCGGAACTGGAACTTACCATTTCTGACTCGAAGATTCTTCCCTTTACCTATAGTAAAGATAACTTCTTGAAAAACGAGTCGAGGATTTCTTATGTGGGTGTAAGTAAAAATGAACCTTTTAAGTTTTTTGAACAGGAAGCAGGTAACCGTCTTAACCAGTGGGCGCAAATTTCACTGCTAAAACAGTTTGAAACCCACCATGCCGACCGACTTCCAGATTTTGGTAAGTGGATTAAATATACCAAAGATGATACACAAAAGCAATTCTGTATCCGAATGGTTGGGCACTTCGACCAAAAAGAATCTGTAAGTATATTAATCGAGCTTTTAACCGATAATAACGAAAAGGTAAGACGAGAGGCTATCTTGGCTCTTGGGAAAATGCAAATTGAAAAAGCTGAGGAGAATTTCAGGGAAATGTATTACTACGAACCCCTGGAGTGTCAAAATGCAATTATCGAATCCATTACACGGATACGTTCCGGCAAAGCTTTGGACTTCCTAAAGGACGTTTATAAAAAAGGGGGAAATAGTGATACAAAAAGAATGATTGCCGAGGTAATCTACTATTACAGCGATGAAGCCAGAAACTATTTTAACCAACAGTTGGATAAAGCTGAAGGTTTTGAAAAACTTATTCTTAAACACGCAAAAAATCCCATTATCGATTCAAATATAAAACGTATTATTGCAGAGACAGACCATCCGAAGAAAAATGAACTTACCTTTGCAAATAAGAGGAGTGACGCGCAACAATCTGCCAAAGAAAAGAAATTAATGTAATGGGAGGATCGTTTGATTTTTTTGAATATTATGTGTTTTTTTATGCCTCGTCGATGTTCTTATTGTACATCTATTTGGGGTTTTCATCCTTCATCGCCATTACGCGTTACAGGCGTTATAACTCCAGGTTTGATGACGACATGTTGCTCACCTCTCCCCTAATTCCAGGAATTTCGGTTGTGGCACCGGCATACAATGAAGAAAAAACCATTATCGTAAATGTGAAATCGCTACTTACCCTCGAATACCCCTTATTTGAGGTGGTAATTGTAAACGACGGTAGTAAGGATAAAACGCTTGACCTGCTTATCGACGAATTTGAATTGGAAGAAACGGAATATGCCTACGTCGAAAAGATTAAAACCAAACCCTTTAAAAGGATTTTTAAATCCAAAAATCCAAAATATTCCATCCTTACGGTTGTGGATAAAGAAAACGGAGGTACCAAAGCCGATGCATCAAACGCAGGTATCAACGCTTCGCAGTATCCCTACTTTCTTTGCACCGATGTAGATTGCATTCTCGCAAGGGACACCTTATCCAAAATGATTAAGCCCGTACTGAATTCTACGACCCGAGTTGTTGGGGTTGGTGCTACGCTGCGCATGTCCAACAGTTGCGATATTGAAGATGGGGTTATTACGCGGGTTCGACCGCCAAAACGACTCATCCCTAGATTCCAGGAAATTGAGTATTTGCGTGCATACCTATTTGGGAAAATGGGATGGAGTTTGCTCAATTGTGTTCCAAATATTTCAGGTGGACTTGGACTTTACGAACGAGATGTGGCCGTGAATGCCGGTGGTTACGACGGGGAATCGCACGCCGAGGATATGGATATGATGACCAAGGTTATTTCCTATATGATCAACAATAACGAAAAATATAAAATTGAATATATCCCTATTTCCTGTTGTTGGACAGAAGGCCCACCTACCGTAAATGTTTTGGGACGACAAAGAACGCGCTGGGGCACCGGTCTCGCTCAGTTTTTTATCGTTCACCGGAAAATCTTCCTCAATCCAAGATATGGGCGACTCGGTATGTTTGTATTTCCCACCGTTTTTCTATACGAATTTTTGGCCCCCATCATCGAAGCATTTGGTTTCATCTACTTTATTCTGCTGATTTTAAAAAATGATGTCAACTGGGATTTGTTTTACTACATATTTTTCTATTCCTATACTTTTGGAATATTTATTTCAACCATGGTATTGTACTACGACAATTATGTCCAAAAACACTATCAAACCTTTAGAGAAACCTTATCTCTTTGGTTAACCTCCTTTCTCGAACCCTTTATTTATCATCCTTTAATTGTATTTTTCGCACTTCGTGGTTACTTTAACTTCTTTACCTCGCGTGAGCGGGAATGGGGAGCCATGACCAGACAAGGCTTTGATTCTACAGAAAAGAAGAAAGAAAAAGCAATAGAGGAAGCTACTTTGGATGCTGACGTGAAATCTACATAATTCAGTTTATGCAATACCGATTAAACCAAATAACCCTTTTATTTGTGCTGTTTTTCGGCATGATGGGCATCGTTGAATTGAAAGCCCAAAAGCTGGACTCAGATTCACTTTATGTTTTAGCGCGAATCGCCGGAAATGATAACCAAAACTTTGCCTTGGCTGCGCATTATTGTGAGCAAGCCCTAGAGCAATCTCCATTAAACATGGACATTAAAGAGTTTTTGGGGAAATGTTACATGGAACTCGGCCAATTTGTAAAAGCGCGTATTACCCTGCTCGAAGTGTTACAACAAAGCCCTGCACGAGTGGACGCACGCCATTACCTCCTCAATATCGAAACCCAAGACGAAAGGTATTCCAGTGCCCTTTGTTACGCCAACGAATTGTTGCAATTTACACCTTACGCAAAAACCCTTTGGATTAAAAAGATTTTCCTCTTTAGGAAAATGGAAAATGAAATTGAAGCCAATCGGTTGATCAAACGCCTTTATCAGGTGTTTCCAAATGATGAGGATGCGAGGAGATTGTATCGCGACCTAATGATGGAAGAAGCCCGGGAAATGAGCCAGGAAAGAGACCTTATGGCAGCTGCCAAACACTATGAAGCGGCAATTGCGGTGAACAATGAAGACCCTGAACTTTACCTCAGCCTAATCAACACCTACGAAAAGCTGGGAAACTACGATGAAGCGGGTAAAGTTGCCGAAATGGGCAGTTATTACTTGCCTGAAAATAAAGAAATTTTCAAAAAGCGGGTAGGAATTTTGGAGGAACAACGGCAATATGGACAAGCCATCGAACTCGTGAAAGATAGAAACGAGAAATACCCCTCTCAGGAAAATCGGGATTTACTGCGATACCTTAAATCTCAAGCCGCAAGATACCAGAGAAGTACAGAAGCCTATGAACTTTACGGACAAGTTTATGACAGTGACCCGTCAAATCAGGAAGCGTTTGATTACTTATTAAATACCGCTTTGGCACGGGGTTATTACGGTAATGCGCAAGAACTTTTAAGCCAGGCTTTAAAATCAAGCCCCAACAACAAGCAACTATTGGTCAAACAATTGTACCTCCATGAGTTGAGAAATGACCGACAAGGACAAAGGTCAACGCTGGAGAAGTTATATACTTTGTATCCCAACGATACGGACATTCAGTATAAACGTCAAAAATTTGAATTTGAAGATGCACGTGATCAGTTTCAAAATAAAAACTATAAACCGGCCATTGCTACTTTCGAAACACTTAAAAACCACGAAGATTACGGTTATTATTCCAAGCAATACCTGATTTCCATTTACCTTGATCAAGAGGAATACGCCAAGGCCGAACGCCTCATTGAGGATCTTCAAAGGCAATACCCCGAAGATGAGCGAAATGTAGTTCGCCAAGTAGATTTATATATGCAAATGGGTGATTACGAAAGAGCTTATGATTTGGCCAACCTTACCTACCAGCGTAATCCCGACAATAAAGAATACGAAATCCTCTACAGCGATGTTTCCGTAATGTACCTAAAATACCTTATTGAAAAGGAACATTACGAATTGGCCAAACGCATTGGTTATGATCTCATTATGCGCGATCAAAAAAATGAACTCGGTTATATTTATACCATCAATGCGCTTTTGAGCATGCGCCAGTACAACGAAGCCGTTGCAGTAATTAACGATGCTTTACTGCAATTTCCCGAAGCCAGGGATTTCAAACTCAAACTCGCCGGAGTTCTTGCCGATGCCGATGAAACCGACGAAGCCGTGGCTATTTTAAAAGAATTAAAAAACGATTATCCATATAACTCCCTTATCCGGGACTCCTATATTGACCAGTTGTTTGTTAAGGCCTCAAAACACGAAAAAGAAGAAGAGTATTTGGAAGCTGCAGATATTTACGTTGAAATCCTTGAAATTAAACCTTCTGATACCCTGGCAGCAATTAAATACGCAAACATCCTCATTATGGAAGAACGCTATGAAGATGCCATGAATATCATCGACAATGCTTTATTATACCGAAAAGGACACAACGAGCTGATCTTTAAAAAAGGTGTTATTTACGAATTGCAAGAGGAGTACGAATTGGCGCTTCAATACTATCAAATGTACATTCCAGATTGCCATGAAATCCATATCCATCGTGATCGCATTAACAACCTTAAAGCTAAGTTACTTAAAAACGAGTTTAGTATTGGGTATCTGCGTGCCGTTTCTGACTCAACCTTGTTTTTCATGACAAATGTAGCCACTGCCGAATACGTTCGATACGAAGATAGAAACACCTATGTTGCAAGAGTAAACTATGCCGGACGAAGAACAGGTGTGGGCTGGCAAGGTGAAGTTGACTGGTATCACACCTTCCGTAACAAAACCGAACTCTTTGCCAGTGCTGGTATTGCCAATCAGTTTTTTCCGCGCTACAAACTCATGGCAATGATTACTCAACCTATTGACAAGGACTGGTCGGCGGAAATAGGTGCTCGGTATTTTAGGTTATTTGATGGCCGAAACCTCTACGCATTAATGGCAGGCTTGGAAAGACGTTATGAAAGGGTGGTTCTCAACGCTAGAGGCGCCATTTTCTACGATGGACAATTTTTATACAACAACTTACAAGTGCAAGGAAATTTCTTTATGGAAAACGGTAGAGACCGGATGTTTGCCATGGCTTCATTCGGTACCGTCCCGGAATTTAGCCAGCTCGACTTTCAGATCAACACCTTTTTGACCTTTGTAAACACCATGGTCGGTGGAGGTTATGTACACCACTTCAATTACCGTAATAAATTAACCATCATGGGAAACTGGTACAACTTTAGGGTTACAGAAACTTCCTATGTAAATCAATATATGCTATACCTCCAACTCACGACTAATTTCTAATTTTGCCATTTAATCAAAGAATATTTTGACAAAGAGAAATTTTCATATCATCAAGCTAATTATCCTAATCTTAGTCATGGGTTCGGTTTCCGCGTGTAAAGCACAGTCGGAGAAATACTTTACTATATTCAGTGAAGAAAAGGTACCGGTGGTAAAGATTTATGATGAAAGTAACCGCGAGTACGGAGATTATTTTGCCGAAATATTTGAAAAAGTGACTGGTATTCGTCCCGCCGTTGTAGAGCGGGGCATACGAACCACTGAAGTTGCCATTGTATTTGATCCACCCGGGGGTTTAGACGAATATTATTTTGAACTCGAACAATCGGAAAATTTACTCACCATAAAAGCTTCAAATGGTGACGAAATTTATCGCGCCATTCATCATTTTTTTATTCATTATGCAGGCTTTATAAATTGGTCAGTTGAAAAATTAAAGCCGATAAACATCAAAGAAATAAAAGTTCCATTGGGATTAAAGGATTCGCAGCAGCTCGCTTTCGACTATCGCGAACCCTATTTTCAATACAACTGGGAAAAATCTTTTCGCACTTGGAACAGCACCCAAACATTAGATGAGGTATGGGGAATTTGGGGGCATAATATTGCAAAGAATGTTGAAGTCACAGCAGATATGCTGGCCACGGTGGACAACGTAAAGGTCAACAATCAATTTTGTTTTTCCAGTAAGGCACTCGAAGATGCCTTAGTGGAAGCCATCAAACAAAAAAAGGAAGAATGGGCAAAACCCAACAAGTTCATGATTATGCCTGAGGACAATGCCTTGGTATGTACTTGTGAAAAATGTAAATCCCACGGAAACACACTGAAAAATGCAAGTCCCGCAGTTTTCACTATGCTCAATAAAGTAGCTGAACGATTGCCGCAACAGCAATTGTATTCTACGGCTTATATTACAACCGATGCGCCACCACCTTTTAAATTGCGCTCCAATGTAGGGGTTATGGTCAGTACAATGTCATTTGAAAAAGGCGTAGTCATTGAAGGTTCAAATCAAGAAGCTAAAATCCGCAACCTTTTAAACCAGTGGAAAGAGCTTACCAATACCATCTACCTTTGGGATTATGCCATCAATTTTGATAATTACTTCGAGTCCTACCCTACCCTGCAAATTCAACAAAAAAATCTGCAGTTCTTTTTAGAAAATGGAGTTACCGGGGTTTTTATGCAGGGCAATGAAGCGGGTTATGCCGCATTTAGTTCGTTAAAAAGTTTTGTTTATAGTCAGCTATTGCAAAACCCCAGCACGGATGTAAAAAAATTAATCGACATTTATTTTAAGGCAAAATATCCACTCACAGGGGAGATATTGGCCGAATATTATCAGCGAATTGACGAAAGAGCATTCCAATCCCGCCGTACATTAGATATTTATGGAAATTGGGAAAGTGCCATCAAAAAGTACCTATTGGCAAACGAGCTTACCCTACTTTTGAAAAAAATTGACCGGGTGATTAACCAATGCGAACTAGACGAAGTACAAGCCCTAAATCCGCTTCTCGCTGCCTTGTATTTTCAGCGGTTGGAGTTGATGCGAATTAATGGCATTGGCATGAATGGATATGCAGGTAGTATAGACGATAACTACACCGCCCGTGTGAGCGATGAAGCAAAACAAATGTTTAATAAACTTTCAGCCTACATCAGGATTAGCAATTTAGAAGTTTTTAATGAATCCGGTTTTCTCCTCTCAGATTACTTGGAATATTGGAACAAGCAATTGCTCAACAACAGTTATAAAAATTACGCCTTCGGAAAAAAATTAAAGCCACTCGGGAAAATGGACGAAGGTTATCCCATTAAAATGATCAACGACGGTGCAGTAGGCTTTTTTGATTACAATAACAACTGGATGATAAACTCTGTCGATGCCTTGTCATTTGAAATAGCAGCTTCCGAAGTTTATAATACTCAGCATATTCGAATGTGCTTTTTAAACAACGTCAGGCACCGAATACATTTGCCTCAAAAGGTGATTGTGACCATTGGTGATCGTCGATATGAAACAAATTTGGAACTCGACAATGTCGATGATAAAGAAATTACCAAACAATGTGTTGAAATTCCTGTGAAAATCATTTCTGGAGATAACAAGATAACAGTACAAGTGGTAAAACAAGCCAAACACAATAACTTATCCACCGCTTGCGATGAGGTGTATTTTTATTAAATATCATTAAACCATGAATATGAACATCCGTTTAAACCAATACCTGTTTGGATGCATTGCGATCATCGGTGTATTCCTCTTTTCCGGTTGTGGGGAAGACGAAGAGCGCAGCAGTATCATGGCCGACATCGATCATGTCGTAGAAGTAGAAGTTGAGGAATTAAATTTTGAAGACCCATACCGCAAGTATTACCCCATTGTTCAAGGAGAGAAATTGAACATAACGGTAAAAATGAAAAACGTAACGGATAAACCCATTCGCATATTTAATGTATTGACCTCGTGTGGATGTATCGTAGCAAAGTACCCAAAAGTTATTGCAGCCAACAGTTTTGGGAATATACAAATGGAATACAACAGTAATAAAAACCTAGGTCACGTGGAATTTCACACCATGGTCATTGCCAATACCAGAAAGCGACATCACGAAATTTACTTTGAAACCAACGTCGTGCCGGACGAACTCGTTATCCGCGACTATGAATACCTTTACTATCAGGAGAAAAACGACGAAAAAAGTGGCATTCAGGATCTTGTTGACGGAGGATCAAATGAACGTGGATATATCATCGACGATACCGAAGAACGCCGATTTAAGGACAAATAAAAAGGCCATCGTTTTATTGAACGACAGCCCCATTATTTTGGTTTACATCCAGGTAATTAAAAGGCATCGACCATTTTCTTTACCCCACTTTGAAACGACTTAAGAGACTTTTCAAAATCACCACTCGCATTGTCCCAAGCCTCGCCAGAAGTTTCCAAAAGTGAATTGAGTTTTTCCGCCAGCGCATCTCTTTCAGACTTCAACGCCTTTATGGTCTGATTGTACTTCTCAGCTGCTGCACCACTCACCTCTGCCCTTTTGGCCTCCAGTGCGTTTATTTCAGCCGATGTTTTGTCGATAAGTTCATTCGTTTTCGCTTTGATTTGATCTTTGTTCATGTCATTAAAATTTTAGAGTGAAAAAAATTGTCGTTCATTAATACAACAAGGCGCAAGCACAAAAGTTCATATATTTAATTGATTTTCATTATTTAACATTTTATTACTTAATCAATTTGGTTGGTTTAAAGTTTTGATGACAAGCGACGACCGTGTATTATTGAGCCAAAAACTAATCTCGTGTAGCTAAGGTTTTGAACTTGATTAATTTCACCGGAAAATCTACTTAAAAAAGCAGTAAGATTAACATGTGTAAGATTAAATGCATGGAAGTGAACATCGTAAGCTCTCATATTTAATTAAATTTAAAGGTTAAACATTCTCGTTAATTACTTATTTTTAGTTTTCAATTTTGCAAACAACCTGGCAGGGTTCATGCTGGAAATGACCTGAAAGGTTGCAGCTATTCCCGCAGCAATAACTCCAATTGTACTAATTGATTTTTGAACGACATTGGGGTTTACCGTCCAAACCAGAAAAATCAGCACGACAAAAAGCACCGTAAGTGCCAGTCTGATACCTGCCCATCTTCCCATTTTTTTAGTTATACGCTTGATTTGTTGTATTTCTTCAGCTGGTATCTTCTCCAAAATGAAATCCTTAAATTCACTATTAAAAAACTCAAACTTATGGTAGTGATAGCCCTTATGGATAATACCCTTTTGGTGAAGTAGTTGAACGGATTTTTTGTTTTTAGGATTCAATAACCCATCTTTTGCCAAATCAACCAGTATAAACTTTTCCGCATCGCTCAGTCCAGCCCAAACAGCGTAAAATTGTCCATTATTCAAACGGTCAGTACTTTGATCAATTTGATGTAAAGGAAGAAAAACCTCAGACATTCGTTCAATTAGATTTATTTCCGTGTATCTAAATTTTTCAAGATCTTCAGAATCAGATAATTCATGTTTCATGTTGTACACCTGATGCAATATTTGAGTAGTATCATAGCTACTCACAAAAACGAAAACAGCATTGACACTCATTGGGCTTTGTGTAACTTGATAGAGGTCGTAGAGTCGCTGAACTTGGTGTTTTGAAATATGCTTGGGAAACCAATCTACTAGTAAAACAATGTTTATCTTATCCTGATTAAGAGAACCGATTTTCGCTTTCAGCTCATTTTCACCGGGCAATTCAAAAGAATTGATTTCAATAATGTTTGCTGCATTTTTAATATCTGAATCTGAATTGTTTACATATTTTCGTATGGTTTGTAATAACCCAAACGTTTTATTGGTTACCAATAAAATAAATTTTCGTGAGGCGTTGCTTTCAGAATGCTTTACCACATAATTAGATGTTTCAATTTTATCAAAAGGGTTTTTAACCGAAACCTTATTCGACAATAATCTTTCAAAATTAAAATACATTTTATTGGTAAATATTTTAATAACAGCCCCTATCAATAAGAAGAAAATAATATAAAAAGCTATATCTAGCAATTTAATTTGATCTTTAAAAGCCGCTTTATATTTCAAATTCTTATTTTCAAAAATCCAATTGGGATTTACTTCATATATATCAGAAAAAACGCTATGGTTAATATTTGTCATCAGTGAATTAACAAGGTTAAATCTTTCCGTAATGAATAAATGTTTTAATTTATACTTTGTACTATTTAATTCCAGTAGAATTATTTTATAATCAACACTACCTGTATCGCATTCAATACTATCTCTATCGTATTCAACATTAACTTCCACTAATTTATTGAAAAATTCCTTGTTACAAGGAATGTATTCCTTGTAATCCTTTTTTCTTTTTTGGTTTCCTTTTATGTTTTCATTCTTGTGGTCTATTTTTAATTCTGAATAAAGTGCACTTTTAATAAAAGTACTTGTGGCATTGTACATCAACGTTGTTGGAACAACCACTAATGTTAAAATCACACTAAAAATAAACAAATTATAAATCCTTTTACTGGCTTTTGAAACAGAGTTAATCGTAAAAGTTAGAATTACATACAATAGAAATATATAAACTATGGTTGAAAATAAAAAAACGTTAATAATATTTAAAAAATCATGTATTTTGAAAAAAATCATACATAGTAATATTATATTGAATAATAACGCACCCAATATAGCCGCCACGGAATTTTTCGTTTTGCTGTGTTTTGGCTCGAGCAATGAGATCAAATTTTTAAATAAATCAAATTTAAAAACAGATATTAATATCAATGAAATTAGAAAGAGAACAATAACAATGGTTAAGAACATTATTCCAATTGAAATAACCGACATACCAACCAACCAATGATTTTTAGAAATATCGGAATACGTCAAAATGTACAACGGATGATCATTGTGTTCATTTCTGATTTGGTCTATTGGTCGCAGAACGCCTTTGTATATGTTTTTGCCAAAGGTGAAATTACCTTTTACTAACTTTTTATTTCTCAATCCTTCATCGATAAACGTCTGATTGGTCAGTGCTGTTTTGACGTTTTTAAAATTATTCCTGGAATTGATGGAGTTAAAAACTACATCTCCATTTTTAGTCACCACACAATAGCCAAACCCTTTTGGTGGTTTGTACATCATTACCGACTTAAAGTCTAGCGATGCAGCCCATATTGTATCATTTTTTCCGCTTTTAAATGAAACAATACCCTCTTGTTCATTTCTGGAAAAGGAAAACACAGATTCCACATAAAACCTAACTGAATCATTATCGCTCAACTTATAGGATTCATTATTGTCATAACAATGAACATAATCTCGATTATTTTCTTTAAATGGTTCTTGATATACCATTTTCATTAAATTGTTAACTTCAAAATTAATTTCAATAATTCTTTCAAAAGGAAAATACAGCTTTATAAGACATGTTTTTGTGTTATTTTTAGAAATCAGTATTTCATGGAAAAGAAATTCGAGGTATTTTCCATCTTCACTACACTCTTTATTAGTATCTAGACAATTTATAATATATGCTTTATCCAGTTTTTTTAAATCATTTATTACATTTTTAATTTCTGAAATGAACTCATTCGATAACGCTGCGGACCATTTATCTAATGCCTCATCATCAACTTTACTCAATTTATTTAAATGTGTAATACCTAAACCTCCCAACAGCACAAAAAAGATGGTGACAATAATGCCAATAGAACTCATTCTATAATCCCATATAGACAAACGCTCCCAGCTGTTAATGGCAAAAATTTTTGTGGCGGGAATTACCAAAAGGATAATCAGGCTCAACAGTGTTAAAATGAATACATACGGAAACCCTACCTTTTGAATGAACCGGGCTTGGGAGGATTTGGAAATGATACCTGCCAAAAAATAACGCTTACCTTCAATTTGAATAGGCTTATAATAAATAATGTGTGATCGGTTATTTAATAGCACTTCTTGGGTTTTTGTCCCTACCGTATCGACCCGTTCCTTTAACACATTCCTAATCCGTACATCATTATCTGAATATATGGTATTGTGGCTGTCGAGAAGCAAAACACTGTGGAAAATCTCATTTTGAGTCAAATTTTCGAAAAAATCTTTAAATTTAATTTTACCGACTAAATTTATTTTAATGCATTTATGTATCGTATCAGGTTTAGGTTTTTTATCTTCTACACAGGAATCATTTTCCGGACATTTAATTTGCTTATAGAAAATAAAATCTCTTTGGTTAATTTCAAATACAAAATCTTCCTGATTTAATTTATTTATGAAACCATCATCATATAATGAATCTGTTATATCATCTACCTTGAGATTATTTGAAAGGTTATACTTAATTACGTTCAAATAATCACTGTCATTAATGCATTTTTTTTCTATTAAATTTCCATAATATCTTGGTTCAATAAAATTTTGGTAGTTTTCAATTTGGTCATGAATTTTATCCTCAACGTTGGTTAACGTTCTGTGAGCCTTGTCGTGCAATTGAGATTTCCTTTCGGGAAAGTAGTGAAAGTTTAAAATGGATATGAAAAAAATTAATATGGCACACAAACTATATATTGCCAAAGCTGTAGGTGATAGGTAGTTTTTTTTCATAAACTGTCTTTTATATTATTATCAACTTATTATCAATTACTTTACAAAAATTTTACGAAAACCATAAAAGAAAAAATATCTTACACAAAAATCCTTCGAAAGCGGATGTTTCCGCCATAGCAAGAAGGTTTGCGAAGAATCATAGCAAGATATCGACCGCAGAAAAAATAATTTCGAACAGATAAAACATCTCATATACTTTCTTTTGTTTTACAAAACAAATGCTTGTCCCATAGATTTAAAGTCGAAAATAATTTCCTTCAACTAACCTGAAAAATTCTATTTCTTACAGGCACGAACAATATGCTATTAAATGCCTAATTACAGACATATTAAAACCTTAAAAATTAACCTTAAAGCCTGACAACAAACAATCTATTGTGATATTAAAACCCAACAGAAATTTATCCTGATAATAGATAATGTGATATGGTTAAACCATATTACAAATTGTTTCAAAGAGTTTCCTCTTACGGTGATAAACTGATGTATCAATGTGGAAACGAAGAGGGGATAAAAATGCAAACTCTTCTTTTGCTCCGGCAAACTAAATCGGAGAAAATCTTAATCCATTAATAACAAATTAATACAACGTTCAAACAAGCTAAAAGTATCATACTCCACCAGAAGGTTTATGACGCATTTTTTTAGTTATGCAAATTAACAAACTAAAAATCAATACAGGTTGATGTTTTTATTGATTTTATGAAGTATAACAGCTATTTTATGCTTTTTTAACCTATTGTTATTCTATTTTAACACCTCAACAATTAGTTTCACCTTAAGACATTGTTCATGTTCAAATACTTACCTTCGCGTTTATGTTTATTCCTCAACAAATAAACTTTTCTCTAATTTAGCGGTTTAAACTTTATCAACCTAAAACACATATTAAATGAAAAAAAGCATTACACATTCGCTGCTCCTAGTTTGTTTTATTTCAAGCTTTTCTGTATTTGCGCAGCACACATGGACGCCAAGAGCAGAATTGCCGGGCGGACAAGCTGTTGCCAGACACCATCCTGTGACTTTTGCTTTGGACGGTTACGGATATTTACTCACCGGAACAACCGGTAGCTCTTTAGTCAATAATGACATGTTTCGCTACGATCCCAACAATGATTCGTGGCATCAAATGGCGAACTTCCCCGGTCCCAGTCGAAGCTTTTCAATCGCGGCAACCTATAACGGTAAAGCCTACATGGGATTTGGCCTTACCGCCTCTGGCACTTCCTTTTCTATGCTCAATGACCTGTGGGTTTTTGATCCCGCAGATAGCAGCTGGACAGAACTCACTTCTTGTCCGTGTGTTGGTCGCAGACACCCAACTTTTACCATAAACCAACAGGAAGGAAAACTCTACATGGGTAAAGGAGACAATGCTCAGTTTAATATGACCGACTGGTGGGAATACGATATCGCCTCGGACTCTTGGACTCAACGCCTGAATTTTCCGGGAACAAACAGACACCACCCTTTCCATTTTTCAATAGGAGATAAAGTTTTTTCCGGACTGGGACACGGACAAGGCATCTACGCCGATTGGTACGAATATGATCCTTTTGATAATACCTGGCAACAAAAAGCCAGCGCACCCGGACAACGGGTTGCCGGAACGCAATTCGATTATCAGGGCTATGGCTTTGTACTAAGCGGCGATGGAACGAACCACCTCCCAACCAATCCTTCCGTTTTTTGGCGGTATGACCCAAATAATGACTCTTGGATGACCCTTCCGCCCCACCCCGGGTGGAGTCGTTGGGCGCCCGGATCTTTTGTCATCGATGGGGTTGTGTATTTTATGTGTGGTGAAAATGGACAGAATGATGTTTTGATGCGCGATGTTTGGGCTTTTGATTTGGCCAACCTCCTGTCAACTGAAAAAGAGGAGTTACGGAATAAACTATCGGTATATCCAAATCCCGCTGCAACCAGTATTAAAATTAGCAGTGATATAGACTTTTCCAACGGCACGATTGAAATTCAGACCATGGAAGGTAGAACGGTTGTCAAAGGTTCTTACCAACCCGAGATTTCTCTTGAAAACCTTTCCAACGGTGCATATCTATTGCGAATAACCACAGAAAATGGCGAAGTAATTACCGAGAAATTTATCAAAAACGGATAGTTTTATAGGAAATCCTCACAACTGGTCTTAAGAAAAGGGATGGCATTTTATGAAATAAATACCATCCCTTTTACTTTTACACCAAATAAGCGCGTTTTCAACTATAGAGTCCACTCCAAAAAGGATGATTTCAATCAAAATCGAGGGGATTTTTGAACCGGACCTAATTAGTTGTTAGTGAGGATTCAAAAGTCTATCGACAAAGAAGATTTTGGCAGAAAGGGACTTTTTGGTGCAGACTCCTATTTAAAATTCGCAATTAATTCCGCAACGGTTTCCCTGTCTGCAACATGTGCTGAATGCGTTCCAAAGTATTTTTCTCGGTGCAAAGGCTCAAAAAAGCTTCTCTTTCTAAATCGAGTAAATATTGCTCACTTACCTCTGTAGGTTCGCTCAAATCGCCCCCCGCCATCACGTTGGCGAGCTTACGGGCCATTTTCACTTCGTATTCGGAAATATATTTCCCCTCCAACATTTGGTGGATGCCCACTTCAAACATGCCCAGCGCTTGTTGTCCTAACACTTTAAACTTTTCTTTGACCGGCATGGTATAGCCTTGTTCAGAAATGGCAATCGCCAATTGTTTGGCATCCGCAATTTGTCTATCCTTGTTCATCGAAATTCGATCGCGACCACGAACCAAATACCCGTGTTCAAAAGCTTCTACAGCGGAAGTTGAAACTTTGGCCATCGCTATTCGGTAAAAGTTTTCCCGCAAGGCATTGAGCTCGATATCGCCTTTGACATACCGAATGGCAGATCTGCGGGTAAGCTCCTTGGTGCCTCCCCCACCGGGAATAACACCCACGCCAAACTCCACTAATCCCATATACGTTTCTCCAGCTGCCTGAACTGCATCGGCGTGCAGCGATAGTTCACAACCACCGCCAAGTGACATAGAATGTGGTGCAACCACTACCGGAACATTGGAATACCGAGCACGCATCATAGTATCTTGAAAATATTTTATGGCAAAGTTTAATTCATCATACTCCTGCTCTACGGCCATCATAAACACCATCATGAGATTTGCGCCTACCGAAAAGTTTGTCCCTTGATTTCCAATAACCACGCCGCGAAAATCTTTTTCCGCAAGTTCAATACCTTTATTGATACCTGACAAAACTCCGCTTCCCATGGTGTTCATCTTGGAGCGGAATTCTATATTTAAAATGCCGTCGCCCAAATCAGAAACGTTGCATTCGTTGTTTTCCCAAACGGTTTTGGTGGATCTAATGTGATCCAAAATAATCATGCCTTCCAGACCGGGTGTTGGTTTGTGCTTTTTACCGGAAATATCGTAATGGTGCAAAGCGGCATCGCGAACATCATAAAATTTCTTTGCGCCCGATGCCACCATTTCGTGTACCCATTTTGCGGCCTCGTATCCTTCGGCTTCCATGATTTTAAGTCCACGCTCAATACCCAACGCATCCCATATTTGAAATGGCCCGTGTGACCAGCCAAATCCGGCACGCATACCTTGATCAATGCGGAAAATATCGTCGGATATCTCCGGAATTCTGTGACTTACATAGGCAAACAAAGCGGAAAAACTCTTGCGATAAAAGGCACCGGCTTTGTCCTTTCCGGCACATAATACTTTATACCGATCCGATAAATCATCGATGGTTTTGGTTTGCTCCAATGTGGCAAAATTCGTCTTTTGTTGTGGACCGTATTCCATCGTATTTAAGTTCAAACTCAGAATCTCACTTTTGCCATCTGCGCTTTTAACTTTTTTATAGAATCCCTGACCGGTTTTAGATCCCAACCATTTGTTTTCCATCATGGTATTGATGAATTCAGGCAAGGCAAAAACTTTCTTTTCCTCGGGGTCTTGCACAGCCTTATTCAGACCATTGGCCACATGTACCAGGGTATCAAGTCCCACAACATCGCATGTTCTGAAAGTGGCCGATTTTGGCCTCCCTATGACCGGCCCTGTGAGTTTGTCGATTTCCTCTACGGTTAAGTCAAAATCTTTTATGCTGTGAAACAAACTCATGATGGAGAAAATTCCAATGCGGTTGGCAATAAAAGCTGGTGTATCCTTGCAAAGTACAGTTTGTTTTCCGAGATATTTATCCCCGTATTTCATAAAGAAATCCACAACCGATGCGTCTGTGTGCGGGGTTGGAATAATTTCCAACAACGGCAAATACCTGGGCGGGTTAAAGAAATGTGTTCCGAGAAAGTGTTTCACAAAATCGTCAGAGCGACCTTCCAGCATCAGATTAATGGGGATTCCACTGGTATTGGAACTGATTAATGTGCCTTTTTTTCTATACTTCTCTACTTGGTCAAAAATGGTCTTCTTTATGTCCAAGCGCTCCACAACCACCTCGATAATCCAGTCGCAATCTGCGATCTGTTCCATATCATCTTCAAAATTACCGGTGGTAATTCGATCGGCAAATGACCTTGAAAAAATGGGAGAGGGATTACTTTTAAGAGTGGATTGCAGACTTTCGTTGACCATTCGGTTTCTCACAACCTTATCTTCCAGCGTGAGACCTTTCTTTTTTTCCACATCATTTAATTCGCGGGGCACAATGTCCAATAACACCGAAGACACACCTATATTGGCCATGTGACAAGCAATTCGCGAACCCATAATGCCCGAACCCAACACAGCAACTTTACGTATCATTCTGTTCTGCATAGTTTTATTTTCTTTATTTGTGAATTTCGTTTACTTCTTTTTTATTCGATCGATTCCTATAGAACCACATTCGGAATGTGACGTAAAAGTAAGGTGGATAAAAATACTATGCAAGCATAACAATCACAATAACTAGATTTCGCTTTTTATTGACAGGTTTTAAAGTTGAGTCAACTCCAAAAAGGTTGATTTCAATCAAAAACGATGCGAAGGGGATTTTTGAACCGGAACTAATGAGTCCACTCTAAAAAGGATGATTTCAATCAAAATCTAGGGAGTTTTTGAACCGGAGCTAACCAGCTATTAGTGAGGATTCAAAAATCAACCGGCATGGAAGATTTTGGCAAAAAGGGACTTTTGGGAGCAGACATAACCGTTGATTCGCCATGTTGTAATAACGCAAAGTCGCTGATGGAAGATTTGAGGCTTTAGTTTTCACTGAAACTATTAGGGAGTTTGTTTCCAATAAAACTTTTTTTTCTATGGTTGCAAGTCACTAGCATCCGAAAGTTGATTTTTTAAAAGCCCTCAGAATCCCTTATTTTTGAGTTCGACAAAAAACTTTAAAATTATGGGACTCTTCAGGCGAAACAAAAATAACAAAAAACCAGTCATTCGACAAGTTTTAGATTTA
>JAFIEY010000195.1 GCA_020832345.1 Cryomorphaceae bacterium
ACGATGCTTGGGGCAATAGACGTGATGTTACCACGCTAGAGAATTATTATTCTCCCGGCGGTGGACAAGGAATATGGCAGGGCTTTTTCCACCGCGGTTATACCGGGCATGAACATTTGGAATGCTTCGGCCTCATAAATATGAATGGACGGCTTTATGATCCACTCCTCGGACGTATGTTAAGCCCCGATAAGTATGTTCAAGCACCCGGTTTTTCGCAAAATTTTAATCGATATTCTTATGCTTGGAATAATCCGTTGACGTATTCGAATCCGAGTGGGGATTTTATTGTTTCTACTACTGTAGCTGCTATATATATTGGAGCACATCTTATAGCTGGAGCATACATTGCTGGAGTAATGGCCAATGATCACGGAAATCCTGATCGATGGACATGGGATGCAAAAACTTATAAAGCCATAGGGGTTGGAGCCCTTGTGGGTGGTTTAACTGGCTTTAGTGGTCTTGCAATGAAGGGAGCTTCAATTAAAGGAAAGGCCATGCTTACTAAAGCTGGCGGCAAGCAACTGCATAGCACAATGGTGTCAGGTGTTGTAAATACAATCAGTAATTATGATTCAGAACAAGGGGTTGGTTGGCATACACTTGGGCATTTTGGGGCAGGAGCATTAGGAGGTGCAATAGCAGGTGGTGATGGGGGACTATTTTTAGGCGCTTTCACAGGAGGCAGTTTGAATGCAGCTGTGAATACAACGAATAAAGAATATGTTGATGAAAATGGATTTGGATACACTGCATTTCAAGGTATTGTTGGAGGTGCTCTATCCGTTGTTGTTGGTGCAGGATTTGCCAAAATAAAGCCAGATGTTTCACTTCCTTTTGGAAAGAGCGATTTAGCAAAAGGACTTAATAAGGGGTTGTGGTATGGTTTACAAGGATCAGCTTCAGATTTTGCTTATACCAAAAGAAAATATTATACCAAAAGAAATATAGAGCAACATTTAGGTGTTTTTGCTGCAGCTGGTGTTGGTGGTTATTTACAAAGTTTATTGGCTTATGATTTAGAGATAGGTTCAAGTAGTTCAAAATGGCATATTCAAGCTTTAAACAAAGGTTTGCGGTATGGTGGTGGAACAGCAGCAGCATATATGGCAGAGATGACCGGAACGTTTTTTGTTAAAGGAAATTATAATAGCTTTTATCGAGATGGAAGAGAACAAAAAGCTGGTTATATGATTTATAAAACACTACTTTATTCTACGTTTCATTCAAATTAAATGATATGAGGTTATTTTTTATAATAATTATGATTAATGCTTTATTTTCATGTAAGCCATACTATTCATATACAGAGAAAAAGTATGTGTTGGTTGAAGAAAAATATCAGAATGATACGCTGTATTTGCAAGATTATGTGTTTTGTGGATCCTTTTTTGAACTAAAGCACCTTACTTTGCATAAGAACCATTCCATTCCTTATAATAAATGCGAAATAATGGATTTGATTATTAGTAATTTGGAGAAGAGGGTTTTTATGATTAAGGAAAAAAGCAACAACTACAATAGTTATTCATTATGCAGCAATTTTATGTATGACTATTCTTTTGATAAAATGGCAGAAGAATTTAAATACCTTTTTCCACAAAACGATAATAAAATGCGTTTGGTGCCTTATATTATCTTTAATATAAAATATGGTGTTGGAAAAACCCTTTCGCCCGTTGGCTATTATGATGAATCTGGTGTTGTAAACCAGTCCATTCATATTATATTTATAATATTTAAAAACGGAAAAGTAATTTAAATGAATAATCGAAGTATTAAAAACAGTAGAAACCACCAAGTTGAAGACAGATACGATGAATCCTACCCTTTATTTGAGCTTGAGAAAATCAGTGAAATGATGGGGGAGGTGCTTCAAGATTATTTTGATAGAGTACAGTCGTAAATGTAGAGACCTATGGGAAATGACCGGAGCATACTTCGAATCCATTTGATGGTAGTTAAACAGTTACTACTGGTTTTTTCCGGAGTGTTTTTGGTGTCTTCTTGTAAAGTATTTCCGCATAAGTGGAAGAAAAAAGTGGATGGTTATGTAGAGGAAACATATCGTGAAGATACTTTATATATCAGAGCGTACTTTATGTGTAGTGCACGCGAAAATGCCATTTGGCAAGAAGGTGAGCCGGTGGTAGTTCGCAGTGCATTGCCTTACAATGCAGAAGATGTGTTTGAGTACATACGCATTGAATTGAGCGGGAAAGTAAATCTCCAAATAGATTCGTTGGAGGTCAATCGTTGTAGCTATGATATGAGTAGAAACATGACATTTGAAATGAGCCGAAACATCCAACGTGAGGTTGTTTATTATTTTCCCGAAACCGACGGATTAACTCGCATGGTTCCGTACATTCTGTTTACCCTTTCCAATGATGAAAATGACCCGAGTGCAGAAGGTAATCAAATTTTAAAAATTCAGGTCGCTATGTTTTTGGTCAAAGATGAAAAGATCATTTATCTAACAACCAGTCAAACGGATGAGTCCTGGCAATTGGATAAAACCAATATCAACGAATTACACTCAGTGGTGGAGTCACTTTTGTCATCAACGTTAAAGGAGCTTATGGAAAGAGTTCAACCTAAAAATTAGTTTATCATGAAAAAAACAATTATTCTATCAATCTTGCTTTTGAGTCAAGTTGCGCTCTTCGCCCAAACCCGTGAAATAACATACGAATACGACGGCAATGGCAACCGTATCCAGCGTTTTGTTGTATGGCTGCGTGTTGCGAATGGTAATTCATTGGAAACCACGCAAGACCCCGATGGTTTTGATAAAGAAGATGGGGTATTGGCTATGCACGACAATGCTCGTTTTACCGTATATCCAAACCCTACTACTTCTGTCATTCGTGCGGAGTGGCAAATGGAAGACGGCGATTTTATACCCATAAAAGAAGTTCGTTTGGTTGGATTAGATGGTAAGCCGGTGCAAATAATTTCAGCCCCTGCTTTACCTTTGGACATTGATATGCGC
>JAFIEY010000196.1 GCA_020832345.1 Cryomorphaceae bacterium
GCAGCGCCAGAGGCAAGAGTATAATGAGCTTTTTCATATACTGATATGGTGAATAATTGCAAACCAATAAATTGACCCAGCGAATATATTAAATAATTTTGTGTTTTGTGAATTATTTTGTGCAATCAAAAATTATTTTAAGATTCCACTCTAAAAAAGATGATTTCAATCAAAATCGAGGGAATTTTTGAACCGGAGCAAGTGAGGATTCAAAAGTCTATCGACAAGGAAGATTTTGGCAGAAAAGAACTTTTTAGAGCAGACTCAAAACATGTTTATCAAATATTCCAGAAATACATGGTAGTAAAAATAGGGTTTTGGTTAAACATTAGCGTGTGTGATTTAAAAATCCGTAGGGCCGGACTGCTCCAACAGTCCGGCTCATTTTTTTAGTATTCAATTTTGTGGTAGGTGGTGTCGAAAGCGGGAAGCCAGACCGTGTCTCTAAAGAGGGTCTGACCATTGTTTCTGTAAACTCTATAGGGGAAAGAGCGATTAATATTCCCTCCCAATAAATATATTTTAGTTACATTTACATGACCAAAATACCTATCTTCTACCCCTCCTCCAAAGTTTATCCATATTTCATCCCCCGGCTGTGGATTAACATTTTCTATATGTAATTTCAGCCATGCGTGGGGAGAAAGGAAAATGTTGCGGGTTTGGTGAACCCCAATTTCTATGGGTTGTTGTAATGCATTAAAGAAATGTTTGTCGGGCGCAGTTTGGCTGTGGGGTATGCGCAAGTAATGGCTAGCCGTATGGCTTTCAGCAGTAAAATCGAAGTAGAAATAACCGTTAGAATCGGTTTTACCTTCTTGAATTATTTTTTCACCCATCCCTCCAAATAGTGCTCCGCCTCGTGCAATCTGGCGGCAAAGGTTAACTTGGATTTCCTCCGAAGTAACTTTTTGATCCGTTCCGAGCGTCAGCACCCTCCCCTCAACAAAAGTTTCGAGGTTTTTACCTTCTTTTTCTTCTTCTTTTTCAAACAGGCTGCAAGAATAAAGCAGCGCCAGAGGCAAGAGTATAATGAGCTTTTTCATATACTGATATGGTGAATAATTGCAAACCAATAAATTGACCCAGCGAATATATTAAATAATTTTGTGTTTTGTGAATTATTTTATGCAATCAAAAATTATTTTAAGATTCCAGAGATACATGGTAGTAAAAATAGGGTTTTGGTTAAACATTAGCGTGTGTGATTTAAAAATCCGTAGGGCCGGGCTGTGGCAACAGTCCGGCCCATTCTTTTAGTATTCTATTTTGTGGTAGGTGGTGTCGAAAGCAGGCATCCAGACGGTGTCTTTAATAATTAAATATTCATTATTTCGCTTTAGATTAAAAGTTATAATTCTATTGATATTTCCACCTCCTTGAATTATTTCAATTTCATTTACCGCACCAAAGTATTGTAAATATACCCCTCCTCCCCAATTTACTGTAAATATATCCCCCGGCTGTGGATTAACATTTTCTATATGTAATTTCAGCCATGCGTGGGGGGAAAGGTAAATATTACGGGTTTGGTGTTTGCCGGTTTCTAAATAATGGTAATTTAAAAAAGAAGGGCCATGGTGTTTTCCCGCGCCCTGCATCAATCGCACAAAATAGCGTGTATAGTGGTTGTGTGCCGTAAAGGAAAAACTATAATATCCGGTTTCATCGGTGGTGGTTTCATCTACGGTAATTTCTCTCCCACCAAATATACTTGTCGTTTCTTCATACATCAGTTTTAATGGCATGGGTTGGGTGGTGGGAGGATTTGTGGTCCCGTGTGTCAGCACCCTCCCCTCAACAAAAGTTTCAAGGTTTATTTTTTCTTTTTCTTCTTCTTTTTCAAACAGGCTGCAAGAATAAAGCAGGGCTAGAGGCAAGAGTACAATGAGCTTTTTCATTAGTTCAGAATTTTTTTCAGCGGTCTAATGGAACCTACACGGTTAATCGTTCTCGTGCATATTAAAGGAAATTTGTCGTGTAGGTTTCATATATCATGGTTTTTAAAAGTTGCAAACCAAGTAATTGACACAGCGAAAATATTAAATAAAATTTAATTTTGTAAATCTTTTTTAAATAAAATCAAAATTTTAACGATAAAATCAAAAACATCAGAAATTTCCTATGAGGGTAGTAAATAAAGGGGTTTTTGGTAAATTTAATCCTGAGGAAATAAATAGAGCAAGAGCGTGTATTTTTTATAAAAAGTATCACAAAAGCTATGAAAACAATATTTGCAATTTATAAAGAGTGACTTTATTGAGTCCACACCTAAAGGTTCCTTTCTGCCAAAATCTTCCTTGTCGATAGACTTTTGAATATTCACTAACCGCAAGTTTGCTCCGATTCAAAAATCCCTTCGATTTTGATTGAAATCATTCTTTTTGGATTGGACTCAAAATTTGTTTAAAAATATCCTAAACATAAACGTCAAAGAACGTAAATCCCATAAAAAACACCTCAATAATTTTTTCTTCCTAAAACAAACTATCTTTGCCGCAAAAATCCACCATGCGCAACACCCTAAAATGGCTGATTCGCCTCACCGGAGGTTTTATCATTTTTGCTGCCTTGCTTTCCGGGTTGCTCTATATTACCGGAAATGGGTATTTAATTAAAGGAATTCGAGCGACGTACATGCGCGGAGAAACCTCGGCAACCATAGATGATCGGAAATTTTTCCATCAAAGGGAGATTAAAGCCTCCAATCCGCAACAGCTTGTTAAACACCCCAATTACGGCAAGTATAAATTGCCCAAAAACATCAGGGCAATGCTCAAAGAGACAAAAACCAGCGCCTTTGTAATCATCAAAAATGATATGCTGCTGTATGAGGATTATCCCCTCAGTGATGAAGACTTTTTGAGCAACTCTTTTTCAATGGCCAAATCGGTGGTTTCTCTTCTCGCACAAATTGCCAATGAGGAGGGCACCATTCATTGGAACGACCCAGTAAAGAAATACATCCCCGAACTCAAAGGACCCTATGCAGACTCTTTGCAGATATGGCACCTCAGTACAATGACTGCCGGGTTGGACTGGGAGGAGCATTACAAAAATCCGCTTTCGGATATGGCCCAAGCTTACTACGGCCCCAACGTTGACCAAATGATACTGGATCGTGAAATTGTTAATCCACCGGGAAAAAAGTTTACCTACCACAGTGCATCAACCCAACTTTTGGGTATGGTCTTAAGTCGAGCTACTGGAAAAACACTGAGTGCCTATCTGGAGGAAAAACTTTGGGGTCCACTGGGCATGGAATCGGACGCAACCTGGCACCTCGATGGGGAAGAGGGTAGTGAACTCGCCTATTGTTGTATAAACGCCACTGCCAGAGATTTTGCCCGACTGGGGATGTTGGTGAAAAATAAAGGAAAGGTAAATGGGGAAGTCATCATCCCACAAGGTTTTTTCTTTTGGGCAAATAAGGGCATGTTTTCACCAAAATATGGCTGGTCGTTTTGGGTTACCGGAACAGAATACAAAAAAATTGGATACTTTAGAGGCGTTTGGGGTCAATATATTATTCCCCTGCCCGAGAAAGACGTGGTAATCGTGCGTTTGGGAAAAAGGCATTTGCCAATGTCGGATGGCAGTCACCCCGACGATGTACACGAATTGATTCACTTTGCCCTCGAACAATTGTGACCGCAAATTGTCAGTTAAAACAAAAACCGAATTATGTTTACCGGAATTATTGAGGACGTGGGTCGTGTGACTCAATTGCGCAAATCGGGAAGTAATTTGCACATTACCGTGGCCGGTAAGCTTACACCCGAACTTAAAATTGACCAAAGCATTGCCCACAACGGCGTTTGCCTTACCGTGGTGGATTTTCCCGATAAGGACGCCTATACGGTTACCGCCATTGATGAAACCCTTAAAAAATCCAATTTGGGTGATTTGCAAGTGGACGACCTACTCAACCTCGAACGCTGTTTGCGTGCCGGTGGCCGCCTTGATGGTCACATGGTCCAAGGACACGTGGACACCACCGCCATTTGTGAGGAAATAAAGGACGTTGACGGAAGTTGGTATTTTCGGTTTTCACACCCGGAAGATCCAAACTTTATCACCGTAGAAAAAGGATCCATTTGCGTGAACGGGATTAGTTTAACGGTCATCGACAGCCATGCCCGGGGATTTTCCGTTGCCATTATTCCATATACCTACGAACACACCAATCTCCATAAAATTCAAGTGGGTGACCGGGTAAATATAGAATTTGATATTTTGGGAAAGTATATCGCCAGATTAATGCCCAAATACAAATAGACGCCACTTTGGTATTTGTCGGGAACCATTTTAAGGTTTGGAATTTGTATTAACCCGGGTTAACCTGCCTCCAAATTTTTGAATACTTGTCTGAGCATTTTTTATAAATCTAAAAACCAAACTTATGTATCACGTATTGCTTTACACCACGGTAGATGACTATTTGGAAAGACGCGGCGCTTTTCGGGCGGAGCACTTGCAATTGGCGCAAAACGCAAATAAAACAGGAGATTTGCTGATGGCGGGTGCATTGGCCGAACCCGCTGACGGTGCCATTTTAATTTTTAAAGGCAAAGCCGAAGTCGCTAAAGCCTTTGCGGAAAACGATCCTTATGTGAAAAACGGACTCATCAAATCCTGGGAAGTCCGCCCGTGGACAGTGGTCATTGGAGGCGAATAAAAAAGGAGGTTGCGCAAAGAGAAGTTGATATTTTATGCCCAAAAAACCAATGGAAGAAAATAGTGTGGTGGGGGAAAAGGCGGAGGTTCAAACTGCGGATCCCAAAGAAAATTTGAAGAGATGGGCGCTGTTTATTTTTCTTGCATTGGCTTGGGGAAGTTCCTTTCTGCTCATGAAGCGGGGATTGCGTTCGTTTGATTACGCGCAAATTGGTAGTCTGCGTATCGGCTTTGCCTGGCTTCTGGCGACGTTTATTGCACTTCGGCAATTTAAGAATTTACGGAAAAAAGACATCTGGCCGCTTTTGTTGGTGGGGATATTTGGCAATGGTTTGCCATATTTTTTATTCCCCCTGGCCATTACCAAACTCGACAGTGGTTTGGTAGGTGTGTTGAATTCAACCGTGCCATTATTCACGTTACTTACCGGTGCCTTAATTTTTGGGGTCGCTTTTAAGTCTAAGCAATTGATTGGTGTTCTGGTGGGTTTAAGTGGTGCCATTATACTTTTACAGCCCCAGCCCGGTGGCGATTGGGGCACCAATATCCTGTACGCAAGTCTTCCCCTGATTGCCAGTGTTTGTTATGCCCTCAGTGTAAATATCATAGGGAAATACCTAAAACACTTGCGGAGTATCGCCATTACTTCCTTATCCCTTTTGTTTGTGGGGCCGGTTTGCATTATGTGGTTGTTTTCCTCCACAAACTTTACGGTCATCATGCAAACGGATGTATTGGCGTGGGAGAACCTCGGTTTGGTAGCGGTATTGGGGATGGTCAATTCTGCATTGGCCATTATTATTTTTAACCAACTTATCAAAAATTCCTCACCACTTTTTGCGTCTTCGGTTACCTATTTGATTCCCATTGTAGCGTTGCTCTGGGGGCTTTACGACGGTGAAAATCTCGGTTGGTTGCATATTTCGGGTATGGCAGTAATTTTGCTTGGTGTATATCTGGTTAATGTGAAGCGCCCGGTTCGAACATAGTCTTCGCAAAATCCCCAATAACATACTGTAATGATGCCTTTCACTAAGTTCTTTTCCTTCGCTCGGTTATTTCTATTTCTAATATTTATCGTTGTATGCTCTGGTTGTGAAAAAGAAGGCAGCAAAAGAGTAAAATACGAAGTCCGATGCCCCGGAGGATGCAATATTGTTTATAAGAGTGGGATTTATGTACACGAAACTAAGCGGGGAAATTGGAGTGTTTCTCAAAATATATCTGAGGGAAGTGAATATTATCTTTTTGCCGTAAAGACCAGCTTAATCGGTGTGCTTAGGGTTCGGGTTTATATCGATGGGGAATTAATCGAGGCCGATGAAGACAATTCTCCATATTCGTCCATTTCCTTTCGGGGCGAAGTGCAGTGAGCCTCTTCCATGAAACCATCCTTATGGAGTACAGCAGCATTGTCGTTTAAATGGTTTGAGTCTGCTCCAAAAAGTCCCTTTCTGCCAAAATCTTCCTTTTTGGAGTGGACTCAATTGTTTTAAAAACCAAAGGCAACAAAGTCAATGGCGTTTTCTCGCGAATAGATCCTAGACTTTACGCACCAATAATCTCCACCCGACTATACCCCTTCCCGGTAGGTACCACATTCACCTTGGCCGATACGCGTTCTTTTAACTCCTCCACGTGGGAAATAATCCCCACGGATTTGTTGCCCGTGCTCTGAATGTTTTCTAAGGTCGCAATGGCCTCATTTAGCGAATCGCTATCGAGCGTACCAAATCCCTCGTCGATGAAAAGGGATTCGATTTTCACGTTCTGCGCCGCCAAATCGGACAAGCCCAAGGCTAAGGCCAAGCTCAACTTAAAGGTCTCCCCGCCGGAAAGTGAACTCACCGTGCGCGTTGTGCTCCCCAAATGCATGTCCTCCACCATCAGTGAATCAGAATCCTCGGTGTATAAGAGTCGGTAACGGTCGCTTAACCCACGCAGGCGGTCGTTGGCGAAAAGCAAGAGTTGTTTTAAGGTGAGTCGTTGGACAAACGAAGAAAACTTCGCCCCGGTAGCATCGCCAATCATGATGTTGAGCTTGTGCCATATCTCCAAGGCTTTGCGGTCATTCTCTATGGTTTTCATGATCTCCGCGCGCTTTTTTACCTGCTCGCGATTGTGCTCCAAACGGGTGTTGTTGCGGGTAATGCCGTTGCGAAGATCTTCTAAGAGTTTAACGGCCTCTTTTTGTGACTTTTCACATTCATCCAAACTGCGTTCATCGCGATCGTCAATGTCGGCCAATTGGGCGCTGATGGTTTCGCGCTCTCCTTCGATTTTCTGCTGCTTTTCCCGCAATTCTTTTTCCGCAGTGCGCAGTTTATTCGCTTCATTCTCCGGTAAAATACCCGCACTGAGGTCGTCGATATCGGCAAAACCAAAGGCCGCTATTTCGTGTAAAAGTTTTTGGGATTTTGCAGTTACTTCTTTGGTGTTTTCCGCTAGGGTTTCCACAAGAGCTTTTAGTTGCTTTCCGGTTCTCTCGATCATTTCCAGCGCCCCGTCACGCATCTGAATGCAAGCCGAAACCTCGTCGGCAATGCTCTTGCCAGCGTAGAGACCATCGCGTTCGATCGATTTCTCGTTAAACGATTTTTCTAAACCAGGCAATTCTTTGTCGATTTTGAGGTACTCGTCTAAATCCCCCAAACAACTCATTTGGCTGCCCAAGGTATCGAGTTTTTTGCGTCGGTCTTTTAGGGTCTGACTTTCTTCTTCCAAAGGAAATTCGCCATCCTCCCAGCCGAGTTGGTCGTTTAGTCGGGCGATGTTTTTCCGATGCTCTTCAATATCACGCTGAATCGCCAAACGTCGCTCTTCCAGGGATTTTTGGTTGTTGTCAAAATCCTCGATGCGGGTTTTTAGTCCAACTTCCTCTTTCTCCAATCGTTTGATTTTGTCCTCAATTTCCGTTAAGAGCTTTTCGCGGGTTTGATCCAATTCCGGCAAATGTTCAGCGTAGGGGTGGTCGGTGGCGCCACAAAGCGGACAAGGCTCTCCCTCTTGGAGTTCTGCACGCTGAGCCTCCAGACTCGCCTCGCGACGACGCTGCTCTACCTCTATTTTCAGACCATCACGAATGGGCTTATCCTTAGATAACTGCGTCTTTATCTGTTCGAGATTTTTCCGATTTTCGAGATGTTTGTCAAGCGCTTTCTTTTGGTCATCGTCAAAATCCCGGAGTTTTTCTGCCAACAACTTGCCTACTTTTAATTGACCTCGATACGACTCCAAATACCCTTCTCGAATTTCGATCTTCTGTCGGGCATTTTCCAAATTTTCCAGAGAATGAATTCCCAGATCTTCTTGATTTTTTCGAATCAGCGTCATCCAGAAATCGGCGTTTTTAGTTTCGTTAAATTCCCCTAAGCGTTTCGCCAGCGAATCACTCATTCGCTTCAAGGCCTTAGCTTGATTTTCCAAATTTGTTTTCTCCAAATTGATGGACTCGTCGAGCGCCAATATCCGGTCGCGAAAATCACGCAGTTCCTCGTTGAAATTATCCGGAATTTTCCCGAGCAGCTTCACCGCAATTTCTCCCGCTTTGCGCTTTCTCTCTTCCGAACGATCGAGTTCTTTTTTCGCTTCAAGGATTACTTTTTTATTTCTGTCAACCTCCAATTCCTTTTGCCGCAATTCGCTTAGAGGCTCACGAAACTGCGCCAGCTTGTCGTGAAGGGCGAGTCGTTCGCCTTGCACCATCCAAGCCTTCTGCTCCTTTTCCCAGATGGCAAATCGGGATTGGTTGTCCTTTTTTCGTTTGGACAATTCCAGCTTACGTCTCTTTAAACCAATGACATCCTCCAACAATTTACGCTCTGTATTGAGTAATTTTACGCGCTCTGCAAAGGAATTTAACTCATCCCCCAGCGTTTTTTGCGTTTCATCATCTAGGACTTCAATCAGGTCGTGTTGCGTTTGTTTATGTTCGAGGGCAGACTTATCACGTTTGTATCTTTCGAAAACGGCCCTTCCGATGCTGCGATAAATATGCGCACCGGTGATGTCTTCCAGCAACTGATCGCGTTCTTTGGTATCGGCTTTTAAAAGTTTAGAAAATTCTCCTTGTGCCAGAAGCATGGCTTTTACGAATTGATCGTAGCTCAAGCCCACGATTTTCTCCACTTCCTTCACGGTGTCACTGTAGCGGTCGCAGATGATCGCGCCGCTATCCACCTCTGAGAGTTCGTGTTTCGGCTGACGAAAATTATCGCCACCACGGGTTTTCGCGATGCTCCAATGTGCGCGGTAGCGTTTGGATTTCACCACAAATTCCACCTCGGCATAGCACTCGTCGGTGTGGTGAGTCAGAATGATGCCCTGCGATTTTATTTGTTCCGGAGAAATGCGATTGGTGCGGGGAATGCTGCGGTACAAAGCCAGGGTGATGGCGTCGAGTAGGGTAGATTTTCCCGCGCCTGTGGGGCCGGTAATGGCGAAAAGTCCCGCCTCCGCAAGCACCCCCCGGTCAAAGTCGATGGTGTGTTCGCCGCGAAGCGAGTGAATATTTTTTAGTCGAAGCGTAGCTATGCGCATTTTTCAAAAAAAATTAAAGACGGTGATCGTTCAGTGATTCCAGAATTTCGGTAAAGGCTTCCATCAGTGCAGTTTCGTCCTTTGTGTCGTATTCCTGTTGCAGTCGTTTGCGAAAGATTTCGGTAGGGGAGTACTGGTTGATTTGGTCATCCGCTTCCAAAAGTTCATCCGTACGCTTGAGGTTCGACTCAAAAGTCACCCTGTAGTCGATGATTTGTACCCCATCCACTGGCGGTTGTTGCACCACTTCCATCAACTGACGGATCACTTCGGCGCTTTCTTGAGGTTCGTGAACCCGCAGTTCCAGCAAATCGGGCAGCGCACTATCCGATTGGTAGTCGCGTAAGGCAATCATCACCTCCTGGAGCGTGCCGGAAATTCGGTGCAGTCGGCGCCAAGTCGGGATTTTCAGAGATTGAATGTCAAACGACTTGCCTTGCCATTCCAGGATCAGCACTTGTTTGGCGGTATCGCGTTCACTAAAACTCAGCGGGATTGGTGAGCCCGAATAGCGAATATGATCCGCACCCGCGAGTTGCGGTTTGTGGATGTGTCCCAAGGCCACGTAATGCGGATCATCGCCGAAAATCAGGTGCTCCACTCCGGCTTGGTTACCCACTTGTATATCGCGTTCACTTTCCGAAACCGAGGCCCCGTGTACAAAGAGGTGTCCCATCGCGATAAACGGTTTATCGGCATTATGTTCCCGGTAAAAAGCATTTACATTCGCGTAATATTGCCGGATGCCTTCCCGCACCATAGAAGCCTTATCCTCAAACGATTCCCCTGCCGCCGACTTGCGAATGTCGCGTTCACGCAGAAAAGGTACTGCGGCCACCACCAGCTTTTCACCGCGCACATCCACATCCACAAAAACGTCCTCCACCCGGTCTGTTACGGCGCCGATCACCGAAATATCCAGCGCCTTTAGCAAGTCCTTCGGTGCGTTTAGCACCGCCGGCGAATCATGATTTCCCCCCGTGATGATGATTTTACAAGCATGCGACAATTTAATCGCTCGTCGCAAAAAATCGTAGTACTGTTGTAGCGCCGCCTGCGACGGATTACTCATGTCAAACAAATCGCCCGACATCAGCAGCACATCCACCCTTTCAGACTCAATGGTGAGCAGCAGCCAGTCCAGAAACCGCGCAATATCTTCAGACAAATCCACCTTGCGAAGTTGCTTTCCCAGGTGCCAATCGGCGGTGTGGAGAATTTTCATAATCTAGCGTTTATAGCGGCAACCAAGCCATTCAATAATCATTTCGTGGTGTATTCCCTTTCAAAGTTCCCGAACAACCAAACATTTATAAAAAAGGACTACAGCCCCGCAATTTAGCGTAAATAAATGATTCTGCTCCAAAAAGTCCATTTCTGTCAAAATCATCCTTTTTGGAGTGGACTCATAAATCGATTCACAAACCAAAACAAGCCGGTCGCGCCCGAGATTTTATGTCCTTCGATTAGTTTTTCCATGGCGCCCGCCGGCCCATTCACTTTTCAGTGCGTCATTCATACTTGGGAGAGGGCCGTCGCCGGGCCGTCCGCTTGTAGTCCTCGGAGCCGTGCCCACAGCAGACGGGGCGGACGGGGTCTGCTCCTACCGTCGCAGCCTCCGTGGCCCACGCTGCTGTATGGGTCACTTGCTCCTGTGGGCTACCGCTTCCGTCCCTGGCGCGGTGGGTCGTATATATCATTGGTCGGAATTGGATATATGGGGTACGTCTCGAAATTCCACCCTTTGCCTACAAAAGTGACGTTCTACGACCTTTTATTGACTTTTTGCATTAACCCTAAGCCCAATATCATTATACCTTGCCAAAAACGCAATACATTGAATGTGTTTCCTGCTGTTTTACAATAATAAAAGTAGCGATTTTTGATCGTTTGCTCACTTAAGATTTATTCTTAGCACATAATTTACAGCTAAATTAGTTTTCTGTTTGTCAGCTGAAAATCGTCCACACATTTTTTATTTGCTTTTGATGATTTTAACACGTACCTTATGGAAATAATTATTTTACAAGACTTTAGTTCTTTTTAATAGTTAAAAACATAAAGACGCAATCAATAAATGATATCAGAAAAAGCCCAATCAAAGGTTCTTTTAGAAAGGAGAAAAAAAATAGTCGCCAATGGCGTTGGTGTGTTTAACACCGCTACGGTAAAACACGCAAGTGGCGCCATCATAACAGATGTAGATGGCAACGAACTTATCGACTTCGCCGGTGGCATAGGTGTCGTCAACGCAGGACATTGTCCGGAACCGGTGGTAAAGGCCATTTGCGAACAAGCGGCAAAATACCTCCACACCAGTTTTAATGTCGTTACTTACGAACCATATATAGCCTTGTGCGAAGAACTCGCCGAAATACTTCCCCACGGAAAAGACACCAAGGCAATGCTCATCAGCACGGGAGCCGAAGCGGTGGAAAACGCGATTAAAATCGCCCGCCAAGCAACTAAACGCCCTGCCATCATTTGCTTTACCGAGGCATATCACGGACGCACCTTGATGGGCATGACCCTCACCAGCAAAGTAAACTACAAAACATCGTCCGGCCCTTTCGCCCCAGAAGTTTACCGCATTCCCTTTCCTAATTTTTACAAATACCATGTGAATCAAAATATGGACGAATTTGTGGAAACCGAGCTTATCCGACTGCGCGAAAGCGCACATAGTTTGGTGGACATCAAAACCGTTGCGGCCATCATCATTGAACCCATACAGGGCGAAGGAGGGTTTAACCCTGTGCCTCAAAAATATTTGGAAGGTCTAAGGGCCTTTTGTGATGAACACGGTGTTTTGCTCATCATGGACGAAATTCAAAGTGGCTTTTGCCGCACCGGCCATTGGGCAAGCTGGCAACACTACAATGTACAACCAGACATAAGTACATACGCCAAATCATTGGGGTCTGGATTGCCCATCGCGGCTGTACTGGGCAGAGCCGAAATAATGGACGCTGCTGCTTCAGGCACCATTGGCGGAACATACATAGGCAGTCCGGTATGCTGCGCCGCTGCTTTGGCCACCATACAATACATGAAGGACTTAAACCTGAATCAACGCGCCATTCACATAGGGGAAATTGTAATTGACCGCATGACAAGCCTTCAAAACGAGTTCCCGGAAATAGGTGATGTACGCGGCGTTGGCGCCATGATAGGTATCGAATTCATCAAAGACGAAGACCCCGGAAGCCCAAATACAGAGCTTTGTAATAACATAGTCAAAGGCTGTGCGGAAGAAGGACTAATTCTCATTAGCGCGGGAACGTTTAAAAATGTCATCCGCATCCTTTCACCACTTGTCATTACCGACAAAGAATTACACCGTGGACTGGACATCATTGAAAGACAAATTAGAAAGTATAGTCCCGGGAAAACGCAACAGGTCTAATCGACATTTCAAATGTCGTTGTCGTGACAGCCGTTTTTCCCAAAACCATTTTGAACCAAAAAAAAGCACTAAAACAATTAGAATGAAGCCATTTGCAATAGCAGGAATACAAATGAAGATATCAGCCGTCGCGTCTAACGTAGAGATGATGAAGCTGAAGCTGGATATAACCATGAACCTCTACCCTTGGGTAGATATGGTTGTGTTTAGCGAGTTGTGCGGATTTGGCCCATTAACCTATACCGCACAGGAAATACCCGGAACGTTTGAAAAGGAAATGCAGGCAATGGCAAAGAAATACGGAATCTGGTTGCTTCCGGGTTCCATTTTTGAAAAGAGCGAGGGAAATATTTACAACACGGCCACGGTCATCAACCCCAACGGGGAAATCGTTACGCGTTACCGAAAGATGTTTCCGTTTTTTCCCTACGAAGTTGGCGTTACGCCCGGATCGGAGTTTTGTGTGTTTGACGTACCCGGCGTTGCCCGTTTTGGCCTTTCCATTTGTTACGACATGTGGTTTCCGGAAACCGTGCGCACGCTTGCCGTAATGGGCGCTGAGGTCATACTCCACCCCACAATGACCGGCACCATAGACCGTGACATCGAGTTGTCTATCGTTCGGGCAATGGCCGCCGTAAATCAATGTTACTTTTTCGATGTCAATGGACTGGAGTCCGGTGGCAGCGGCCGATCCATTGTTTGTGGACCGGACGGTCGTGTGATTTATCAGGCGGAGGGCAACGAAGAAATTTTCCCACTTGAACTCAACATTGAACGCGTTCAAAGAAGTCGCGAACTGGGCGTACTGAGATTGGGACAGCCTTTAAAGAGTTTTAGAGACCACATAGGACAGTTTGGCATTTATCAGCCGGGCGCGCATTTGCCTTATTTGAATTCCCTGGGGTCACTCATCAAGCCGAGCAAACTCGATGATTTGACAAAATTAAAAATGCAAGAACATCAATATGAACCACCTACAAGCCCTTCAGGATTTAAGGGTTATGAGGAATAAAAATGAACAACATGGGAGGAACACGGCCAAACAAAAAAACGACCATTAACAACTGCATATCCTGGTTTGAGATTCCAGCAATCAATTTCCAGCAATCGGTTGACTTCTACAATCACATCTTTGGATTTGAGATGGAAGTCAATCACAGCGGCAATTATGCCATGGCTTTTTTTCCGTCTGTAAACGGTATAGGCGGTGCAATTGTGGCCGGACCGGGCTCCACACCCGGTGTTTCGGGTCCGTTGATCTACCTCAATGCCGGTGAAGATTTGAACGTTGTTTTAAATCGAATAGAGCCGGCGGGCGGACGGATTGTGATGTCCAAAACACGCATCGATGAAGATTCAGGTTGTTTTGCCATTTTCATCGATTCGGAAGGCAATAAACTTGCACTTCACTCCAATAAATAGTGTCTGTCTATAAATCTGATAGCTGCGTTATGCCTGCCTTTACCGAAGGTTTTAGGGCTTGGTAAAAAATAGGTCATTTACTTCAGTAAACGCACTGTTTTTCCCCGATAGCTATCGGGGTCGCAAGCCTTGCTCTCGCACTTTCTAGCCTAGCCACAGACTTTATGGACAAGCTGTAAATAGAGTCAAAAATCCAAGTCTTTGATAAGAACCCGCCAATCAGAGATGCTGAAATTATGGAGATAAAAGCAAGTTTTGGCGGCTCAATGAGACCTCTGAAAAATAATTAAGACTGAATAAAAATCTATTATGCCAGAAACACTACCCCTTAGTTCCCCCCACTACAACGTCACTCAACTTCGACTGGAAACGTGGAACACGCTTAAAAACGAAACCGCAAAGCTTCAGAAATGCAATCGAGGCTCTACCGACGAAAGAGATTTGAAAAACGATGTTCGCCGTCTTTTCGCGAAGCTTGAAGGGATAGAGAGTTATTTCGCCTTTCCCGGACTCATTCGCTTACGGGCCTTAAACGACATGCTCAATCGCATGGAGCACACCGCACTGGCCAATAAGGTTTCGGTAATCACAAAACTACTCGTAAGCGACAAGTACAGGAGCAACCCCGATTTTTTCGATGAAGATGAAGAGGGCATTGAGGTCCTTGAAAACGGCGAACACACCATTGGGGTCAAAAAAAACTACTTCGAAGTATTGTTTGTCGAGGACATCTCCGTTCAAGAGGAAAACAAACTAAGAAGTGACCTCAGAGATCTTCGCGGCGCAAACGAGCAGTTCAATTACGGAATCGTAGTGCAACGAAGCTTTGAAGACGCTATGATTGCCCTGCACTTCAATTACAACATACAAGCAGTGGTGGTGAGATACGCGCCCCCTTACCACTCCAAAAAAATAACGCCCCTGCTCAAACCTTTTCTTCAAAGTGTTTTAAAACTTGGGTTGGCGTCTCATCCGCAAACCGAACTCGGCCCTGTTTTGGGCAAACTCATCAAAAAGTTTCGCCCGGAACTCGACACTTACTACGTCACCGATACCTCTCTGAGCAATTTAAAGGACAGTACGTTAAAGAGTTTTAGACGCATTTTTTACCGCACGGAAGACCTTCAGGAACTGCACCTCACCATTTTGAGAGGCATCAGTGAGCGCTACGAAACACCCTTTTTCTCGGCCCTGAAAGAATACAGCAAAAAGCCAACCGGGGTATTTCACGCCATGCCAATTTCCCGGGGCAACTCCATTTTCAAATCGAGGTGGATTAATGATTTTGGAAATTTCTACGGGCGAAATATGTTTCTCGCAGAAACCTCCTCCACTTCCGGCGGATTGGACTCCCTGCTGCAACCTACCGGATCGTTGAAAAAAGCGCAAACAAAGGCCAGCGAAGCATACGGATCGCTCAATACATTTTTCGTCACAAACGGAACGTCCACGGCCAACAAAATAGTCGTGCAAGCTTTGGTAAAACCCGGAGATGTCATTCTTATCGATCGCGATTGCCACAAATCGCATCACTACGGACTCGTGTTGGCCGGCGCCTATCCGGTCTATCTGGATTCATACCCCATAGAAAAGTATTCCATGTACGGTGCGGTGCCATTAAAGCAAATCAAAGAAAAACTACTGCGCTTAAAAGAAGCCGGTCGGATGGACTTGGTGAAAATGCTGCTGCTGACTAACTGCACCTTCGATGGGCTAGTTTACAACGTAGAGCGCGTAATGGAGGAAATACTGGCCATCAAGCCGGATATGATTTTCCTTTGGGATGAAGCGTGGTTTGCATTTGCCGGATTCACCTACAATTACAAGCAACGAACGGGAATGTTTGTCGCAAAAAAACTGCACGAAAAATACCGAAGCAGCAGTTATCGGGACACCTACAACGAGCACATCAAACATTTAAAGAAAGGCGAAATCCCCACCCTTCCGGATCCGGATAAGGTTCGAATTAGAGTGTATTCCACTCAGAGCACCCACAAAACCCTGAGCAGTTTTAGACAGGGGTCGATGATTCACATTTGGGACGAGGATTTTCACCGAAAAAGTGAAAACACCTTTTTGGAATCCTATATGACACATACCTCCACTTCACCAAACTATCAAATGCTGGCATCTCTGGACGCTGGGCGCAGACAGGTGCAATTTGAAGGCTACGAACTGGTCGAAAAAAGCATTGAAATGGCCATGGTGCTGCGGGCGAAAATTAACGACCACCACCGATTAAATAAGTACTTTGATGTTTTGACGCTGAGCGACTTTATTCCAAAGGAATATCGAAAATCGGGACTGTCGGAATACTACAATCGCAAAAGTGGATGGAACCGAATGGAAACGGCCTGGGAAAACGACGAGTTTGTCCTCGATCCCACCAAAATCACCTTACACATTGGCAAAACCGGGGTGGACGGCGATACGTTTAAAAACAAGTACCTGATGGATAAATTTAATATCCAGATCAATAAAACCTCGCGAAACACGGTTTTATTCATGACCAACATTGGTACCACCAGAGGCAGTGTAACCTACCTTACCAATGCGCTTCTCAAAATTGCCGATGAACTGGACAAGGAATTTCTGTCTCTCAACGACAATGAAACCAAAATTAGACAGGAGAAAATCCACTCCCTGACCAAAGACTTTCCGCCCCTACCGGATTTTAGTTATTTCCACCATTCATTTCAGGCCGTTCCCGGCGTTCCGGGCGGCAACATCAGAGATGCGTTTTTCCTGGCTTACAACGAGGAAAACTACGAATACATACCCATGGAAGCATGTCTGGCTTCTATGGAAGGAGGGCGAACGCTGGTCGCTTCGTCCTTCATCATTCCCTACCCACCGGGGTTCCCTGTGCTTGTTCCCGGACAAGTTATAAGCATTGAAATCATCCGTTTTCTAACGGCCATTGATGTGTCTGAAATTCACGGATACAGGGCAGACCTCGGGCTTCGAGTTTTTAAAGAAGTCGTTCTTAACAGACAAAAAACCGTGACGTCAATGGGTATTTCGGGAAATACCTCCAAAAAACAATCTAATTAAAAACACCAATCATGGCTAATAAAAAGCAATCAGAAACCAATTCTAAGAAACCAACGAGCAACAAGGCCAAAGCGGCAAATGTTACCGGAAAGGATGACGCCAAAATTCCCAAACGAGACAACTCAAGCTCAACGCCTAAAAAAGCAGCAAAACCCGTAGCAAGCAAGGTGGCATCCGGAAAGGTGGCAACCAAACTGAAAACACCATCCACAACGGGGAAAACGCCTGGAAAAAACACATTAAACGGTGTTTCCGATATCCGGCGATCGTTTCACAAAAACGAAGAACCCCTGTACTTTATAAGTGCCACAAACTTCAACCTACTCGGTGCCGACGAATGGATAAAAGGGTTTAAGTTCATCACGTACATCGAGTGCTTTGACGGATTACACCCCAATGTTTTTTCTCCAAAAGAAGAGATTCCCCACAATGAGTTTGAGGGCATAGAAGACATCAACAATTACTTGCTCCAGCATCCCGAAGTTCAAAACTATCTCAAAACCAGATCGGTTGACGGAAGGGCGGGCAAGGCCATGTTTCTCATGTTCAATGAAGAAACCGAAAAACTCGCGGAAAAGTTGGGACTGGAAATCATGTTTCCCAAAGCAGAAATGCGAACTTTTCTCGACAACAAAGTCAACACCAACCGCATCGCTGAAAGAGCCGGTGTAGCATGTGTGCCCTATGTGCTGTCTCCCGTAAAAAACTACGAACACCTGAGGGAAGTTTCTGAAGAACTAGGCAATGAGCTTGTCATTCAGTCGCCTTTTGGAGACTCCGGACACACAACCTTTTTCATTTCCAATGAGGAAGAGTACGACAAGTACGCCGAAGAAATCGAAGCAGAAGAGGAGGTGAAAATCATGAAGCGCATTCGATGCCGTGGTTCTGCCATTGAAGCTTGTGTTACCCGCCACGGAACAATCGTCGCCCCACTTATGACCGAACTGGTCGGTTTTAAAGAACTAACCCCTTACGAAGGCGGTTGGTGTGGAAACGAAATATATCCGAATGCCTTTACACCCGAATTGAGAAAGAAGGCCATCAAATATACACAGCTGTTTGGAAATCAACTGAGGGAAGAAGGCTATAAAGGTTATTTTGAATTGGACTTCTTAATCGATCAGGACAATGGTGAAATCTATCTCGGCGAGCTCAACCCAA
Organism: Cryomorphaceae bacterium; assembly: GCA_020832345.1. Classification (GTDB taxonomy): domain Bacteria; phylum Bacteroidota; class Bacteroidia; order Flavobacteriales; family Schleiferiaceae; genus CSBr16-58. The sequence goes on from JAFIEY010000196.1 coordinate 18,266, forward strand.
GGGTTACCGGCGCGAGTTCCATTACGAACCATGCCGTATTTGCACTTGCCGACGCACCCCTATTCATCTTTCACATCATGGAATGGATGGACATTGACTACAAGCTCGATGTAAAAGCACTCAACAGACGGTGGGCTAAACAGGACAACCTCGATGGATGGAGTCAATTGATCATCAAGCATACCGCCGACACCATAGAGTACGTCACTGCATCACCACGATCGGGAATCTGGCGCATGTACGACACCGGTCATATCCAATTTGATCGAATGGACACCCACCGCAGGGCCGTGGAAAACGAAAATGAAGCCTTCTTTCTCCGAATTGCCAAAGACGGCGACTACCTTTACGAAGGCGCCGATATGGGCATACTCGTAACACGAGGCCGGATGATGACGGATGACTTCAATTTGAACAACCGCGCAAAACATTGGATTAAAGCCATTCGCGCTCAGTTTGCATCGGAGATGGTAGAGGATAAGACTAAGCCTAAGCTAACGGGCAGCCTCACAAAATAAGAAGTGAGTCCACTCCAAAAAGTCCCTTTCTGCCAAAATATTCCTTGTCAGTAGTTTTTCAAATCCTCACTAACAATTAGTTAGCTCCGGTTTAAAAACCCCTTCCGCGTCGATTTTGATTGAAATCATCCTTTTTGGAGTGGACTCAGAAGTGTCTGTCTGGAAAGTCCGATAGCTGCGTTATGCCTGCCTTTACCGAAGGTTTTAGGGCTCAGTATAAAAATGCTCATTTACTTTATGTAAACTGCGCTTTTTCCCCAATATCTATCGGGGTTGCAAGCCTTGCTCTCGAACTTTCTACACTGGCCACTTTGACTTTATTGACAGGCTGTAAGTAATCTTTGTAAGCAAACACGAATGGCAGGGATCGTTTATAGACGCCAAAATACATTAACCTCAAAACAACAAACCATGGAATTTCACAGCATAAACCCGTACAATGGAAAGCGTGTTGGAACGTACACTGCGCTTACAACCGAGGCGCTGGACAACAAGCTCAACAAATCGGAAGAGGCATTTGTGAGTTGGCGTCAAAAACCGCTTTCACACAGAACAAATCTGTTAAAAAAGACGGCTCTATTGCTTCGCGAAAACAGACGTGAATACGCGCAAGCGATAACGATGGAAATGGGAAAGCCCATCTCTGAATCACTGGCAGAAATCGACAAATGCGCATGGGTATGTGATTACTATGCAGAAAACGCAGAATCGTTTCTGGCATCTGAGACCATCAAAACCGATGCAGCACAAAGTTTTGTGAGGCACGACCCCATCGGCACAGTATTGGCCATTATGCCCTGGAACTTCCCGTTTTGGCAAGTCTTGCGCTTTGCCGCTCCCACTTTAACCGCTGGAAACACAGGACTTTTAAAGCATGCGCCCAACGTCTTCGGGTGCGCTGTAAAAATTGAAGAGCTATTCACCAAAGCCGGTTATCCGGAGGGTGTGTTTCAAAATTTAATCATTCATCACGATCAAACCGAAAGGATCGTTTCCCATAAGGCAGTAAAAGCGGTTACCCTTACCGGAAGCGAAACCGCCGGTTCGGCCGTAGCCCAAATCTCCGGAAAGTACATCAAAAAAAGCCTGCTGGAGCTGGGTGGAAGCAATGCCTTTATCGTATTAGATGATGCCAATATCGATCGGGCTGTAAAAACTGCTGTTTCGGCTCGAATGCTCAACGGCGGCCAAAGCTGCATTGCGGCCAAGCGCTTTATCCTCATGGCCTCCATATACGATGTGTTTGTTGCGAAGTTTACAGAGGCCGTACGGAAATTAAATGCCGGCGACACAAATGATGAAACCACCCAAATCGGACCACTGGCCAGAAGAGACTTAGCTGACCAGCTCAACAAACAAGTGAAAGATTCCGTTGCTCGTGGCGCAGAGTTACTGCTTGGCGGTGGTCGTGACAACTGCTTTCACGAACCAACCGTGTTGGGAAACGTAATGCCCGGCATGCCTGCATTTGATGAAGAAACCTTTGGTCCGTTGGCCGCAATGATTAAAGCAAAGGATATGGATCACGCCTATTCGTTGTCTCAACAATCAAACTATGGTTTGGGTGTATGCGTCTTTACTGAAGACACGGAGAAAGCCCTTGAATACGCCCACAAAATTAGCGACGGCGCATATTTCATCAACGAATTGGTTAAATCAGACCCGAGGTTACCGTTTGGTGGCAGCGGCCTTTCAGGCTATGGACGCGAGCTCTCAAAAGACGGCATGATGGAGTTTGTAAATCGTAAAACCGTGTATGTGAAGTAGGATGGAGGTTGCCTTTTTTACGCCATTCCGCTCATGAGCTCAACTACTTTGGTTTAACCATACCTGCTAATCGCAGGCCACATATCGCGAGGGAAAAGTCATTCATGTCGTATTGACTTTAACAAAGAGACATTAAACCCACATGCTAAAGACATTATCAGTCGCTTTGTATCATTGCCATTTTACGATGAAGGAGCTGCCAAAATCAAACGATGTTATTTTGTGAGGCCAAGATTAATTCAATAGTTTCCCGCACATTTAACAATTTTCCAAGTATCTGTTTTCCTATTTTTGACACTTCAAGCAAAACTGCACTTTACAATCGCGTTAAAAAAAAATGATCGATCAAAAAGCAAGTATCTATGGCCGCATTTACCGTAAGTCGCTACATCCCGCCCTTTAAAGTCACCGACAGCTTCAGTGCTTTTCGCGTGGTCGCCTTTTTTGAGGGCAGTTCATATTTGCTTCTGATGATTACCATGGTATTGAAATACGGATTAGACATGCCAAAACCCAATTTAATAGTGGGCATGGCACACGGCGTCCTCTTCATCGCCTATGTGATACTCCTGCTTCCAACGGCCCGACAAATGCGCTGGAACGTCGGTAAAATTATCTACGCTTTTATCCTTTCACTGATTCCATTTGGAACCTTTTACGGCGAGGGTCATGTTTGGGGGGAGCGGTAATTAGCCACTAATGCCTCAAATATTAAATATACACAATTCCAATCATTCGCGTTAATCGTGGCAAAAAAACAGCAACAATCCACAAAAATTAGTCGCTAAAAATATTTGCCACGAATCACACAATTTTTCACGAATAAATCCACCAACCATTCGTGTACGTTCGTGACCATTCGTGGCTGAATAAAATCCGGCACCTATCCACAAAAATTAGTCGCTAAAAAAATTTGCCACGAATCACACGAATTTCCACGAATAAATCCACCAACCATTCGTGTACATTTGACCATTCGTGGCTGAAAAAAAACACGGCAACAATCCACAAAAATTAGTCGCTAAAAATATTTGCCACGAATCACACAAATTTCCACGAATAAATCCACCAACCATTCGTGTACATTCGTGACCATTCGTGGCTGAAAATCATCTGTGGTATTAATACTTCAAGATAAAATTTACACATAACATGAAATTAGTAACCACAATTACAATTATAAGTAGTATATTTGTGGTAATAAAAATTACACATTTATGGAAACAAGTATTGTATATAAGAAGGAGGCATACCTAATCATTGGTAAATGCATGGAGGTCCACAATGAATTAGGTCATGGCTTTTTGGAGTCTGTTTACAAATCAGCCCTGGAGATTGCCTTTACAATGGACGGCATTCAATACCAAAGAGAGAAGCCTTATTCGGTTTACTACAAGGACTTTTTATTGCCACAAAAGTTTTATGCGGATTTCGTGGTTATGGATAACATAATTTTGGAAGTGAAGTGTGTCTCAAAGCTAGGCAACGAACATATCGCACAAACTCTCAATTATTTAAAAGTTTCCGGTAATAAACTTGCACTATTGGTGAATTTCGGTAAAGACAGGTTGGAGTACCAAAGACTAATCCTTTGAAGAGGCCACCAACAAAATCAACATCTCCACGAAAAAATATTTACCACGAATAATGCATTTTTACATTCGTGTTCATTCGTGCAATTCGTGGCAATCAAAAAAGAATTTGTGGCTTTCACATAGCCGCGCAAGGTTTAGCCACGAATGCACACGAATTTTCACGAATGATGTGTTTTTATTCGTGTTTATTGGTATAATTCGTGGCAATCAAAAATAAATTGTGGCAGAGACTTAAAGATTAGAAAACGTCTTTGTAAAGGTTGGTGAATACACAACGCGTGATGGATGTATCCGCCTTAAAACATAACCTTTGGCGAATAAATTCACTAAAAGTTATGACTTTTGGTGAAAGTATAATCTTGATTCGCTATATTTGCAAATAAAAACATGTATGTAAGGTCTTTAGCGGAAGCCATTAAAAAGCGAAAGAATTCGGGCAAAGCAATTGTTTTGCTCGGGCCAAGACAAGTTGGAAAAACCACGCTCATTGAGCATTTGCTCGAAGAAGAAGCGTTTTTGTTTTTAGATGGTGATGATCCTGGAATTCGCAATTTGCTCTTTGAGCCAAACACGGTGCAAATTCGTTCCATTATCGGCAATCATAAATACGTGTTTATCGATGAAGCGCAGCGGATAAACAATATTGGTCTAACGATGAAAATCATTACTGACCGCTTTAAACATGTTCAATTATTTGCAAGTGGTTCATCTTCATTTGATTTAAGTTCAAGTGTCAATGAGCCGCTTACTGGTAGGAAATGGGAGTTTCAATTATTTCCAATTTCCTGGGAAGAATACGAAACCCATCACGGATACCTTCACGCCCATCAAACATTGGAAAACAGGTTGATTTACGGATTCTATCCCGATGTGTTGAACCACCCGGGTGATGAGTATAGTGTGCTTGAAAACCTGACGTCCAGCTATTTATACAGAGATATTTTAGCTTATGCAGGAATACGAAAACCCGAAGTTCTCGATAAACTGGTACAAGCTTTGGCTCTTCAAGTTGGTAGTGAAGTCAATTACACTGAATTGGCTCAACTGGTGAATGTCGATAAAAACACCGTTGCCAAATACATCGATATTTTAGAAAAGGGCTATGTCGTCTTTAGACTCAATAGTTTTAGTCGGAATTTACGCAACGAAATCAAAACCAATAACAAAATATATTTCTACGACAATGGGATTCGTAATTTGGTCATACGGAATTTCAGTCCTTTACACGAACGCAGTGATAAGGGGGCGCTTTGGGAAAATTTTCTCATTGCAGAAAGGGTAAAGCAAAATGCCTATTATCAACGAATGGCGCGCACATACTTTTGGCGAACAAAACAACAGCAAGAGGTGGATTTTGTAGAGGAGCGAAACGGAAAGATTTACGGCTATGAATTTAAATGGAGCATGAAAAAATCCGCTAAAATCCCTAAAACATTCACCAATGCATATAATGCAGAAACAATGATTGTTCACAGCGAAAATTTTAGAGAATTTGTTGTTTTGTCCAAGAGTTAATCGAACAATCCAAAAATCACCACGCATAAAGCTCAGCCACGAATGCACACGAATCTTCACGAATGATTTGTTTTTATTCGTGTTTATTGGTGCTATTCGTGGCTACACAAAAGTATTTGAGGCCACAACATCACCACGCATAAAGCTAGGCCACGAATGCACACGAATCTTCACGAATGATTTGTTTTTATTCGTGTTTATTGGTGTAATTCGTGGCAATAAAAGTGAATTAGCGGCAAAAGAATAGAATAACTTTCATTTATTATTGAAAGTTCAGAAACGTGTTGTATATTTGTGGCATGGAATTCAAAGAAGCAAAATTAAAATTTATTGAATCGTGGGGAGCACTTGGTGGACAATGGGGCATTAATAAAACTATGGCCCAAATCCACGCACTTTTGATGGTAACTGATGAGTCGCTTTCCATGGAGGAGGTAATGGCGGAGCTGAATATTTCACGCGGTAATGCGTCGATGAACTTGCGCGCGTTAATGGATTGGGGCATCGTATATAAAACCTATAAATCCGGTGAACGGAAAGAATACTTTGTTGCCGAAAAAGATCTGAACGAACTGGCCATCAAAATTTCTCAAGAACGAAGCAAAAGAGAAATCAAACCCGCTTTAAAAGTGCTAAAGGAGGTGTCTTCACTCAAAAATCCCAAAAACAAAGAAGAAGTGCATTTTGTGAAACAAACCACTAAACTCTACAAGTTTGTTGGCAAGGCCGATAATGTCATTGATAAAATTATCGAGTATAAAGACAATTGGCTCTCACAACTCTTCACCAAACTCATCAAGTGATTTTTTTTAATTTTAATTTTCAATGTTTTCTGAAATTTCAATAACAATAAGCGCCATGAAAACCATCACACGAATCAATTTATTTGCCATCAGTTTACCCGTTGTTCTTTTGTTGGGCTTTCTCATCTTTGGAGGATCCGTTGTTATATTTGCTATGTGGTCAACCATGCTAACTGGCGCAATACAGGTCATTTTGAGTCTAATATTGGCTTTAAAAACTAAAGGAAATCGCCAAATCCTTCGCTACATCAGCTTTGTAGCCATCTACTTTGTGATGCTCTATACAGAATCCGTTTTAGGTGCGTTTCCCTTCACCAAAACTGCCGTTTTTAACCAAGTCTTTTTTGGTTTATCCGTAACCATTCCCGTCGTCTTGGCGATTTATCTCACTATGATTATTTACGATTTGGAAGGTGGGAAAATGACACAAAAACAGAAACCATGAACTCAAGTAAAATGATCCTTGCCGGAGGAACCGGCTTTCTCGGACAAGTGCTATTAGCCTACTTCAAACCTCGATTTCAAAGCATTGTGGTGCTCACAAGAGGCTCTAATCGTTTCCATGAAAATGTACAATACGTTCGTTGGGATGCAGAAAATCTAGGTGCATGGCAAAATGAACTGGAAAATGCTGCGGTACTCATTAACCTTACGGGGAAGTCGGTAAACTGTAGATATACCGCCAAAAACAAGTCGATGATACTGGCTTCGCGTATCAATAGTACTCGTGTATTGAATCAGGCGGTGCTGCGCTGCCATACTCCGCCCCGGCACTTTATCAATTCCTCAACAGCTACCATATACCGCGATGCCTACGACAAGAAGATGGACGAGTACACCGGGGAAATTGGTCATGATTTTTCCATGGATGTGGCCAAGCGTTGGGAAGCGGAGTTTTTTGGAACGGATACGCCCAAGACACGAAAAACCGCCATCCGCACTTCCATTGTTTTGGGTAAAAACGGCGGTGCCTTCTTGCCGCTCAAGCGCATTACAGCTCTAGGACTGGGCGGAAAACAGGGTTCCGGAAAGCAGTTTGTCAGCTGGATTCATAGTCTCGACTTCGCCCGTGCTTTAGACTTTATTCTGGAAAAGGAACTCGAGGGTGTTATCAATGTCACAGCACCCAATCCCATCACAAACGCCAACTTTATGGCTGTCCTTCGCAAAGCAATGGGCATGCCCCTTGGCCTAAATGCCCCCAAAGCTCTACTCGAAATCGGTACATTCTTCCTGCAAACGGAAACCGAGCTCGTCCTAAAAAGCCGCAACGTCATTCCTAAACGCCTATTGGAAGCGGGATTTGTTTTCCAGTATGAGGAGGCGGGGATGGCCGTAAGGGAGATTGTGGGTGAATGATGCAGTCTTACAAAAACCGCTCACGATGATGCTTTAAATTTTCCAAGGAAGGATGTAGAGATTGATCCTGTGGTAAAACAATCTCTTGACCGTGAAATTGTCTAAGGTTGTATGGCGATTGTTGATTTTCGGTAAAATGAGCGTGTACCACCACCCGGTAATCATCGGAAATACTGAGTAGTCCGCGATCGAAGGCGCGGTGGATGGTGGGGTTTAGGGCGATGCCGTTGGTGATGGTGTCGTCGTAAGATTCGGCAAAGGGCACGATGTGGCAGGCGTCGATCATGGAAATATTAGAAGTGGCATCTAGGCGCATACCGGAAACGGCACAGGTGTAGTTATAGATTTTAGGGATTTCACGCTTAAACACACCACTGCGGATGAAGATTTCTTCTTGAAAGAGGTTGTCATCAAGTTGTTGCTTAAGATTTAGAATTTTTCTACGATAGACTTCGGAAGATTCGTGTAACATATTTGCATCAGGCAGGTCTGCGTTGAAGTTTGTGTCTATTGCATTGGGGAAGTAGTGTTCCAGCAAACTGATTTTAAAAATATCTCGACTTTCAGGCTGGACAAGAAATTCGGATAAGGTTTTATCAATAAAGACGCAATTTACAGCAGTGTTCAAATTAGCAAAGCTGCGCATGGAGCTCTTTGAGGCAATCTAAGTTTCACAACTGGGGTTTGCCAAAAAATTAATAACCGGCAAAAAAGTAATTAGTACCTTTGTATGAAATTTAATTATAGGAAATGAGTATAGACCTTAAAAAAGGTATTTCATTGAAAATTGAAGGAGAGCTTGGCAAACACCAAACACTTTCCATCGACAAACTGATAGAGATTTCTAAGTCTTTACAGGAATTGGTCTTTTCTGTAATCAGAAATGAATTGGAGGTTGAGAAAGGAATTAACCTAGATAACTTCAAATTAGAATTATCCGACTTTTCAGGTGGTAGTGCAATACCAACTTTTGTTTTGCCACACCACAAACAGCAATCAATCCATCCTGTCGAAACCCAAACCAAAGATTTAGAAACTAAGCTTGAAGAGGCCTTTCAGATAATGCATTCCGGTAATTACGGTCAACTGAAAGAAAAATATCCTGATTTTATCCGGAGGAATGAAATGGTAAATTCAATTTACAACCTCTCTAATTCATTTAACAACTCCCCTGTATACATTGGAGAATATGACCGAGAGACAAATAAATTTAAGGAAAATTTCAAGGCTAAAAAATTCAGGACATCAGTTAAAAACAGCTTAATAATCAAAGTAGATAACGAGAATAGTACAAGCGAAGAAAGTGCATTTGCTGAAATTAAATTGATAACTAGAGGCAATAAAGCTACTAGGAAACAGATTACATCAATTATCTCAAAAGACAATCATTCTCTCTCCTACTCTCCAAATGAAATACAAATCAACAATCGTCATTACATTTTTAATTTCCCTTTAAGATGTCTATATAAATTTGAAGATAATGTACACTTCATTCAAAATGAAATGCTTGATTTAATTGGCACCGGTGATAATGAAAATGACGCTGAAAACTCTTTTAAAGAAGAATTCGATTATTTATACAATCGTTTGCAGGATTTAGAAAAAAATCAACTTACGAAGAGAATGAATAAAATTAAAGCAGCGTTTGAATTTATTATTAAATCTGTTGATTAAAATGGCGTTAAACAAGAAAAAAACATATAAAAATCTGAAGAAAAAAGGATTCGTTGACTCAACACGAAAAAGCGATGACCACTTATATTTAGAATTATTTCATGAAGGAAAATTAGTGCTTTACACAAAAATTAGTCACGGAAGCTCTAAAGATATCGGCAAATCATTAATATCTCAAATGGCTCGTCAATGCAACTTGAACACCAATGATTTTAAAGATTTAGCTAATTGCCCTCTGTCAAAAGAAGCTTATTACAAAATACTAGACGATAACGATTATTTAGAATGATATGCAAATTGTGATTGGGTGAATCATTTTAAAAGTCAGGAATACTTTTTATCTTGAAAAATGACATAATCAGAATTTAAAGTTTATTTTAGCCTCCTGATCCTTTAATGAAATGAACAGAATTAAAGCAGTACTTACTGAAAAAGGGATAAAGCAAACGTGGCTGGCTAACCAACTGGGTAAAAGCTACAATATGGTGAATGGATATGTGCAAAACAGACAACAACCAAGGCTTGAAATACTAACTGAAGTTGCAAAAATTCTTGATGTTGACATCAAAGAGCTAATCGTTTCAACGAAAAACTAAGAATGGCTGATGTACACGATATAGCTACCAGAAGCTACAACATGAGCAAAATAAAGGGCAAGGACACAAAGCCCGAAATGCTTTTGCGCAAATATCTTCATTCAAAGGGGTTGCGATATCGGCTTCACAACAAAAACCTTCCCGGAAAACCTGATGTAATTCTCAAAAAATACCGCACTGTTATTTTTGTAAATGGTTGCTTCTGGCATGGACACAAAGGGTGCAAATACTTTGTAATTCCAAAAACAAGAACGAGATGGTGGATAGAAAAAATTGAAGAAACAAAAAAAAGAGATAGTAAATCAATAAGGGACTTAAAAGAGCTCGGCTGGAATCCGATGATCGTATGGGAATGTGAGTTAAAGCCAGAGAAGAGAAATGATACCCTTGAAAAAACTTACTTCGCAATAATAAAAGAAGATAAATATTAAATGACCAAAAAGAAAACGGATTTCAAATTCATTGACCTGTTTGCAGGGATTGGCGGCTTTCATATAGCCATGCACGAACATGGTGGCAAATGTGTATTTGCATCAGAAATTGATAAATTTGCGCGCAAGACTTATGAGCATAACTTTAGAAATTTATCGCCCGAGATTTTTGAAAACGGTAATTTTAATGAAGACATTACAGATTCTAAGCTTGACTACTCAAACATACCGGATTTTGATATTCTTTGTGCAGGCTTCCCTTGTCAGCCTTTTTCACATGCCGGGTTAAAAAAAGGATTTGATGATACAAGAGGAACCTTGTTTTTCAATATCAAAGAAATTGTCAGAGCAAAAATTGAAGCTAATAACCACAATAAAAAAGCTGTAATTCCTAAAGTCCTTCTCTTAGAAAATGTAAAGGGCTTTAAAAACCATGATAAAGGAAATACTTTTAAGGTTGTAGTTAGAACTTTAAACGAATTAGGTTATGAAGTTGCCGCCGAAGTATTGAACAGCAAACACTTTGGTGTTCCTCAAAATAGAGAAAGGATTTTCATTGTAGCGTGGCACAGAGATTCTATTAACAAAACTCACTTTAAGTTTCCATTCGGACTTAATGAAAACAATGAAGTGATCTTTGAAAAGGAAAAACGTGACGAAGAAGCAAAGAAAATTTGTGTTGGTAATATTCTCCTAAAAGCTAAAGAGCTGGATAAACTGGAAAGTAGAGACCAAAAAACATACACCATTTCGGAAAAACTCTGGTCTGGTCATAAAAGAAGAAGGATTAAACATGCGGAAAAGGGAAATGGTTTCGGATATTCCTTATTCAATGCAAAATCACCTTATACCAGTACTATTTCAGCGAGGTATTATAAGGACGGCAGTGAAATCCTTATAGAACAAAAAGGAATAGAAAACAGACCTGAGAGGCCAAGAAAACTTCATCCAATTGAGGCTGCCCGTCTTCAGGGCTATCCTATAGACACTTGGTATGAAATCCCTGTTTCAGATAACCAGGCATACAAACAATTTGGGAATAGTGTTTCTATTCCTGTGGTTAAAACAATAGCGTCAGAGATAATCACACAACTATTAAAAGCAAAATAATATGGAATGGCTAGACTTTTCAGAATTCGAAAATACCGACTCAAAATTCACAGCTGAACTACCCGACAAAGGGGGGTATGTTACATTTAGCAATTCGGGCAAAGGAAGTGAAAAAAAATATTTCACTTTGAGCCTTGATTCATTTTTATTTTGCCTGAAGGATATTCTAAATAATCATTCAAATTTTCTGGGACATGAAAAATATGACGAGAAAGAGTGGAGGGACATAGGAAGTAAATACTTTACAGATAAAACTGCTAAAGCACAGTGCACAGTTCAAACCAAGCCAATGTTTGCAACCCTAAGCAAGATTATAATGTGGGCAAATAAGCCAACTTATAATTCTAATAATCCTGAGGATAGAATTATACTTGATGGTACCGCATTAAATCAAGCAGTTAATAAACTTGAAGTTTTATCAAACATTTTTTCACCCACACAAAAGCTGGAAAAAGTAAAGAAAAACATTAAAACCACACCCCAGGTTCAATTTGATATTACTTCCTTTATTGAAAGCCTGAATATAACCGGATTAGCATATTCAAATAGGCTAATCACCAGGTTTATTTCATCCCTCCTCTCCAAACCCTTCGTCATTCTCACAGGCCTGTCCGGCTCAGGAAAAACCAAACTCGCCCAGGCTTTTGTGCAGTGGGTTTGTCAAAACGAAAGTCAGTATCGCATTATTCCCGTAGGCGCTGACTGGACGAATCGTGAGCCTCTTCTGGGGTACCCCAACGGCCTGGATGAAACCAAGTATGTCTCTCCTGATAGCGGTGCATTAGATCTTATTTTGGAGGCCTCTGAGAAACCTGATCTTCCACATTTCATGATACTCGATGAAATGAACCTGAGTCATGTTGAAAGATATTTTGCGGACTTTTTGAGTATCATGGAATCAGAAGACACCATAAAGCTTTATTCAGGTGAAGAACGCACAGACAGCACCAATAAAACTATTAAAAATGAGATACCTTTGCCAGATAACCTATTCATTATAGGCACCGTAAACATCGATGAAACAACATACATGTTTAGTCCTAAAGTTTTAGACAGAGCCAATGTGATAGAGTTTAGAATTTCGCCAAAAGAAATGAAAGACTTTTTGGGTAGTAGCCAAAAACCTATAATGAAAAACCTATTTGTAAATGGAAAGAAGGAACAAGGTGGTTTAGGGCAAAATATGGCGGTTGATTTTTTGAATAAGGCGAAAAATAGTGAAATAAATCACGGGCTGGATATTGGCATACTGAACGATTTCTTTGTTGAATTACAGAATGTGGGCGCTGAGTTTGGTTACAGAAGCGCGTCGGAAATTGCGCTGCTACTCACCAAACTCGATGATGATATTTCAGTGGATGAAAAAATAGACATTGCCATTATGCAAAAACTGTTGCCAAAGCTGCATGGGTCGCGAAAAAAACTTTCAGGGCCACTGGAATCTTTGGCCGGTTTTTGCATTAAGAAAAAAAGCCCCTATGACGATGCAAACAGACGTGAAGCATACAAGAAATACATAAACGATAACAGAAGTGAAGCCGAAAAAGCTAATCTCATAAAATACCCGCTTTCTTTTGAGAAGATTGAGCGCATGTACAAAAATGCTATTGACAACGGATTCACAAGTTATGCAGAAGCTTAATGATCGAGATGCAAACCAAGACTTCTGAAATAAAGATTCCGTTATTAAGCCGTCCTGATATACACTTGTGTATTTATGGCAACAAGGTTGACACCCTAAAGGTATTGGGTCAGGAATTGGCAGCAGAAAGAGGGGAATCACCGTGGCAGTTATTAGAAGGGTGTTTTTATAATTATTATTTTGAAAAAGAGGGGCAATCATTTAACGATTTTCAAATTGAAGAAAATGTAGTCGTCAAAAATTCATTACGAAAAGGAGTTTCTGAGGGTAGAATTTCTCCAAATATTTACGTTGGCAGTCTTGAAATTAACATCGTAAACAAATCCACAAAAGATCATGTTGAAACGATTTATGTGGAAGTGTTGCCGACCAAACTGGATGCGACAGAAGAGAGAAAAGAGGATAGCAGCTACATTGCTAATTATGAGTTTATGTTGGATGAAATTGCGGAAAAAAGTACTGTGCTTTTGCTGCAAATAGAATCACCTGTTTATCAAAATTTTGAGGTGGATTTTAACTCAGATCCTAAAACAATATATCAGCGATTTGCATTTGTAAAATCACTTTTAAATAATGAAGAGTTTTGGGAATCTATCCAGAAAATAATCAGTGCTCCCACATCCAGATGGAATACAGAATCAGAGCAAATGGATGTTCAAAAGGTTCGCAGAATAAATAGTAAAACGGTAAGACAACTTACGAGTGGCAGCAACCGGGTTAAGTTTAATCGCCAAAACACATCACTTGACAGTGTTCCTCAAAAAATTGTAGCATCCAGAAAGGTGGAGACCTTTGATACACACGAAAACAGATTTATTAAGTATGCCCTTCACGTATTCTTGCAGTTTATAAGAGAATGTGAACATGTTTTCTCGAAACATAAGTACGAAAAAAGCAGAAAAGAAGCTTCCTCCATGGCGGCGCTTCTGGAAAACCAAATACACCATCCATTTTTTACCGACATCTTAAAACCAACCGTATTAAAGTTAAACAGTCCTGCTTTACAACGAAAAAGTGGTTACAGAGAAATTTTGAATGCCTGGCTCAGGTTTGATTTATCTCTACGGTTAATTTGGAGGGGCGGTGATGATGTCTATAAAGCAGGTAAAAGAGATATTGCTGTTCTCTATGAATATTGGCTGTTTTTCAAACTATATGATTTAATGGTCAGTAAGTTCAAATTATCTGAAATAATACATGAAGACAGTGAAACTAAAGAAGTCAATAAACATGAACATCTGATTGACACTACAAAAGATGGCGTGCAGCTAATTGTGAAATCTGGTTCATTCACAGCACTTGAGTGCGTATACAACGATAGTGGTTGGGCGTTTAATGTAAGGTTCTCGTATAATAAAACATTTTCAGGAAAAACTGTTTATTCAGCAAATAAAGAAGGAAGTTGGACAAAACCATTAAGACCCGATTACACGCTAAGTATCTGGCCAAAAACCTTAACTTCTGAAGAAGCAGAAGCAAAGGAACAAATGGTTCATATACACTTTGATTCAAAATATAAGGTTCAACATTTTACCATCCCCGAAACTGTTGATGAAATTGAGGACACAGATGATCTGGATGACACCACCAAAAAGATTGATAGTTTAGTCCTGGAAAAAAGAAATGAATTAAAAGGGGTATACAAAAACGCCGACTTAATGAAAATGCATGCGTATAAGGATGCCATTAGAAGGACAGCTGGTGCATATATTCTTTATCCGGGGACGGAAATTCAAAAACCATTAAGCGGCTTTCATGAAATTATACCTGGTTTAGGTGCATTTCCGGTAAGACCTCAAAAAGGAGATACTGGAATTAGTGAGTTATCAAAATTTATCGATGAGGTAATAGCAAACTTTAAATTTTCCGCCTCACAGAAAAGAAAGTATGCGCTAAAAACGTATGAAACTTTTAAAGGAAAACCTCCAACGGTAAGTGAAGATTATCCGTTACCATACAATCTAATTCCGGATGAAATCTATGTTCTCGTTGGCTTCTATAAATCCAAAGAACATCTTGAATGGATAAAAACAAATAAATTATACAATTTTAGAATGGATCGCTCCAGAGGAGCCCTTATATTAAACAAGGAAGCTCTTTCGGCAAAGTATCTGTTACTTCACACATTTGGCGATAATAATTCTAAGATATTATTGAAAATTGGTGGAGATGGATTTAGGGTAACAAGTAAAGAAACACTGAAACGTTTAGGGTATCCTTCTTCACCAAGTCAGGAGAATTATTTAGTAGTAAAAATAGAACATTCGGAAGTGCCTGGCTTTGGAAATATGAGCTGGGACTTCAAAAGATTAAAAGGCTACAAACGATCTCAAAATTCAGCATTTCCATTTACCGTAAGTCTGGCTGATTTAATGAAGAGCGGAAGAGTTGAAAAGGATTAACAACAGGTTTTGCACCCCCCCCCCTAAAAAAAATCCACCCATCCGTCATCTTTTCAAAAATATTTCGTACTTTGCATTGCAATTCAAACGTATCTTTTTTTTCATTTAACTTTTGACCTCCTTTGAAAAATCAACTGAAAAAACATTTTTGCAGTTAGTTTTAAATTGCTGAGTATTTTTATTGGGCATTTTTAATCTGTGCTTGCTCCTGGGTTTAAATCTCCAACTTAAATTATATTTCTGGTTTAGACTGACTGGTTCGTAGTATTTTGAATTTCTAATTTTGTACCGATGACACCACCTAAACCGGACTACAGTAGTTTTTTCTATCTAAACCCACTTCCCTCTTGGGTTTATGATATTCATACGTTCCAAATCCTCGACGTCAATCAGGCGGCGATTGACCACTATGGATTTACTAAACAGGAATTTTTAAATCTGTCGATTAAGGATCTTCGACCTAAAAATGAAATTCCAACTTTGGTCAGACTACAAAAGGAATCTGAACGAAAGGGTAAAAATATTTATTTCGGGGTCTTTACACATCAAAAAAAAGATGGCAAGCGGATTCGAATGAAAATCAATGGGCATAAACTAGACGATGTGGCCATCGAATCCATGATGGTCATGGGTCAAGATGTGACCTCCGAGGAATTGCATTTAAAACAACTCGTGGAATCCGAATCGAGACGTAAAGCCGCATCCTCTATCGCCAGGGTCGGCTACTGGCGGTTGGATCCAGACGCCAAATCGCTGTCCTGGACCGATGAGGTGTATGATATTTGGGGACTAAAAAAAGATGAATTCGACCTGAATTACAATCATTTCTTGCAAACCATTCACCCCGATGATCGAGTGGCTTTTGAAGCTGAACAACGGGCCTCATTTGCCGGCGATAAAACGCACGACATTACGCATCGCATCGTTTTACCCGATGGCCGAATTCGATGGGTACACCAGCTCGGTCGGTTGGTGACCAATGAGTACGATAATACCATTGCCTTTGAAGGAACGGTTCAGGATGTCACCGCACACAAAGAAGAAGAACACCGTCTGAAACTGCTCGAAAGCGTCATCACCAATACCCACGACGCGGTTTTGATTACCGACGCCAACCCCTTACACGAACCCGGACCGAAAATTATCTATGTCAATGATGCTTTTACCAAAATGACCGGCTATTTTCCGGATGAGATTATTGGAAAAACGCCCCGCATTTTGCAAGGCCCCAAATCTGACCAAGAAGCTCTGGCTCGCCTTGGTCGGGCTCTTCGTAATTTTGAATCCTGCGAAATCACGACCATCAACTACAAAAAAACCGGCGAGGAGTTTTGGGTCAACTTCTCCGTTTCTCCTGTTTCAAATGAACACGGTAAGGTCACACATTTTATCGCCATTGAAAGGGATGTAACCGAACAAAAGGAAAAAGAGCTGGAGAAAGAACTGCTGGGAAAAATTAGTTTGGACTTTAGTATTGAGTATGATCTATTGGATTCAGCTAAAAATCTTTGTAAAACCCTCTGTGAATACGGCGAATTCGATTTTGTGGAGCTTTGGTTGCCCAATCTTGAAAACACAAAAATTCAGTTAGTTGCGCATCAACCCGCCACGCAAAAAGCTGAAATTTTTTACGAGTTGAGTAAGGATGTAAAATCCTTTCAATTGGCCGAAGGACTTCCCGGACGGGTCTGGCAAAAGGAATCCGCCATGCTTTGGAAGGAGATAAACAAAAAAGAGGAGTTTGTGCGCAAAGAAGCGGCTGAAAAGGCGGGGATTAACACTGCCCTGGGAATCCCTCTTAGCGCGATGCAAGAACTTGCCGGGGTTTTGATCATTGGAACGCATCGGGAAGAATCTCACTTGCAGAAGTATGTTAATGTATTTAAACAGTTGCCACATTATGTCGGGTCAGAATTAAACCGAAAGAAGCTCGAAAAAGATTTGCAACATATCTACAACGCCATACCCGATATCGTTTGTATTACCGATCTCCATGGTAAATTCTTGAAAATAAACAAAAGTGGATGCGATCTCATTGGTTACGACAAAAATGAAATCATCAATGCCACTTTTGAAAAGTTTGTTCACCCCGATGACTTAGACAACTCTCACAAGGATTTGGCAAGGCTAAACAAGGGCTTTAAAACGTATGGTTTTGAAAACCGCTATGTCACCAAAAGTGGAAAAATCATTTGGCTGAGTTGGACCAGTAACACCAATTTGCAAGAAGGACTTATTTACGCTACGGCCAGAAATATTTCGGTGGAAAAGAAATTGCGAGAACTGAATAAGCAAGCCTCAAAATTGGCCAGAATTGGTAGTTGGGAAGTCGATTTGGTGCAAAACAAAGTATTTTGGTCGGATATGGTACACGAAATACACGAAACAGACCCAAATACTTTTGTGCCCTATATGGAATCTTCCATGAATTTTTACCGCGAAGATTTTCGGGAAATGGTATATGAGGCAGCGAATAAATGTTTAGAATCCAACTCCCCGTTTGATTATGAAGCCGTAATCCAAACTGCCAAAAAGAACGAAAGATGGATTCGGGCAATTGGTCATGCAGAAATTGTGGATGGGAAATTCCACCGCATTTTTGGAAGTTTTCAGGATATTCACCAACAAAAATTAAATGAAATCGCTTTGAAAAAAAGCGTAAAGTCGCTTGAAGATTATAAATTTTCCCTCGATCAGTCTGCAATTATCGCTTTTACGGACAAGGAAGGCGTCATCACTCATGTGAACGACAATTTCTGTAAAATTTCGCAATACGAGAGAAGCGAGCTAATAGGCAATACCCACCAATTGATCAATTCCAACCATCATCCCAAATCGTTTTTTGTGGATTTATGGAAAACCATAGCCTCGGGAAAGGTATGGCGAGGAGAAATTAAAAACCTGGCAAAAGACGGTTCGCATTACTGGGTTGATACCACCATTGTTCCATTTTTAGACGAAAAGAAGCAACCCTTTCAGTACCTCGCCATTAGGTTTGATGTAACCTCCCGGAAAGCCGCGGATGAAAAAGTTATTAAAACCCTGGAAGAGAAGACTAAAATCCTCGAGAGTATTGGGGAGGCTTTTTTTGCCGTGGACAAAAACTGGATTGTGACTTACTGGAATAAAGAGGCGGAAAAATTGGTGGGTAAAAAAAGGAAAGAAATTCTGGGAAAAAATTTGTGGTCGGAATTTCCAGATGCGCTCGAATTGGAATTTGGCGTGCAATACCATTTGGCCCTAAAAACCGGAACCAATGTAAATTTTGAGGAATATTATCCCGCCATGCAAAAGTGGCTGGAGGTTTCCGCCTATCCGTCCAATGAAGGTTTGTCGGTATTTTTTAAAGACATTACCCGCAAAAAAGAAGCAGAAATGCACTTGCACATTGCCAACGAGCGTTTTGAGAAAGTTTCGGAAGCCACTAACGATGCGATATGGGATTGGAATATAAAGGAAAACACCCTGTATTGGGGTGATGGCTACGCTAAACTATTCGGATTTAAAGGCGATAAATTCACTACCTCAATTAACGCCTGGAGCAATCACATCCATCCGGAATTTAAGGACCAAGTGGTAAAAAGCGTTTTTGACGTGCTCAAAGATTCAAAACAGACCCATTGGACAGCGGAGTACTCTTTTCAAAAAAGTGACAGATCTTATGTAGATGTCGTTGACAATGGGGTGGTCATTAGAGACCTAAACGGGGAGGCCATTCGCATGGTCGGAGCGGTGAGAGATATTTCCGAACGCAAGAACTTCGAAAAGCAGTTGCTCAATCTTAACCAGTCTTTATTGCAGCATGCTCGCGATCTCGAATTGTCCAATGAACAGCTCGAACAATTTGCCTTCATCGCCTCTCACGATTTACAAGAACCATTGCGCATGATCTCCAGTTTTTTAGATCAACTCAAGCGCAAATACAACGACCAACTCGATGCCAAAGCCCACCAATACATTTTTTATGCGACGGATGGGGCCAAGCGAATGAAACAAATCATCCTCGATCTTTTGGAATACTCACGTGCCGGAAAGTTTTCAGATGCCCTGGAAGAAACCAACCTCAACGAAATTGTAGCCGATTATCAACTTCTCAGAAGAAAGGTAATTGCCGAATGTTCAGCCGTTTTTAATATTGAAAAACTTCCGGTAATTCAGTTTTATAAAGCGCCTCTTGTGCAGACATTACACTGCTTGCTCGACAATGCCATGAAGTATGCCCGAGAAAATGTTCAGCCGATAATCAGTGTTTCCGCCGAAGAAAATGACGATTTTCAGATAATTCGCATACAGGACAATGGGATTGGAATTGAATCGCATTTTTTTGAAAAGATTTTTGTAATTTTCCAGCGACTTCACAACAGGGATAAATTTGAAGGCACCGGCATTGGACTTTCCATTGCCAAAAAACACGTAGAGTCTTGGGGTGGAACAATATGGCTGGAGTCCACACCCAACGAAGGATCGATATTTTATTTTTCCATACCAAAAAAACACACAGCAAATGGGGCTTTGCAATAGCGAAAGTCTTTGATAAACAAAATAATGATTTCCAAATTAAGAAACATCGTAAATCGAAATTGCATCTCCAGAGATGAGAACACCACGACCCTGAAATACTGGAGCGAGGTCGTTTTCGCCAATTGTGTTTTCGCATTGGTTCCACTAAGTTTATTGGCCATTATTCCAGCGGTTATTATTTGTTTGAAGAAGGAATCCTATATGATATTGTGGTTCGATCTTTTTTGTTTTACTATGTTGATCATTGTGGCTTATTTTCCGGGGATGACGGTGAGAATTAGAAAAATAATGTTGATGTCATTGTTGTTTCTGGCCGCATTTGTCCTTTTGCTCGAATTGGGAAGTTTTGGCCCGGGACTCGTTTATTTGCTATCTGCCACCATTTTTATACTGTTGCTTTTTCCCGGAAAAAAAACCATCATCCCATTTGTACTAACCCTACTGTTTTGTGTTGGATACGGTTTTTTAATTCACATCAACTTCGCCAACATCTCCGTCGATCCAAATATCAACGTGTTGGAATGGATTGCCATCTCATCAAATGTTTTGTTTATTTCCGCCATTCTTACTTTGATGATTCCCTTCTTTTTGTCAAAACTTGAATCTACCTTAGAGGAGAAGGTTTTGTTGCTCGAATCGGTGCGGAAGAAGAACCTTGAACTCAATAAATCCATCGAGGAAGTTAAGACTAAAAATGCCGAACTCGAACAATTTGCATTTATCGCCTCGCACGATTTGCAAGAACCCCTGCGCATGATTGCCAGCTTTATGGCCTTGCTCAAAAAGAAATACGAAAATAAATTGGACGACAAAGCGCATCAGTATATCAATTTTGCCACGGGAGGTGCCAAACGGATGAAACAAATCATTCAGGATCTGCTATTGTACTCCGGTGCCGGCAAAAATCCCGAGCCGATGGAGGAGGTAGATTTAAACGAAATTCTGTTGGACTATCAACTATTGAGAAACAAGTTGATTTCCGAACGCTCAGCCGAAATTAATGTTGAGAGACTTCCAATTGTTCATGTTCAAAAGACGCCAATTGTACAGACCGTACACAGTTTGCTCGACAATGCCATCAATTATACAAAAGATAACTTTCCGCCAGAAATCAGCATTTTTGCCGAGGAAATTGAGGATTTTTGGAAAATATGTATTCGCGATAACGGAATTGGCATCGACCCATTATTTTTTGAAAAGATTTTTGTAATTTTCCAGCGACTTCACAACAGGGGTGATTATGAGGGAACGGGCATTGGGTTGGCCGTTGCCAAGAAACACGTGGAGTTATGGGGAGGAGAAATCTGGCTGGAATCCGAATTGGAAAAAGGAAGCACATTTTATTTTACCCTGCCGAAAAATGTCTCGTAATAACAACTAAGTCCAATCCAAAAATGATGATTTCAATCAAAATCGAGGGGATTTTTGAACCGCAGCTAACTAATTGGTAGTGAAAATTCAAAAATCTACCGACAAGGAAGATTTTGAAAGAAAGGGATTTTTTGGCGCAGACTCACAACTTAATTATTTAGTTATGAAGCCAGCTCACATTTTATTGGTCGAAGACAATGAAGGAGATATTCTCCTCACCCTCGACGCTTTTGAAGAGTCAAAAATGAAAACAGAAATATCAGTGGCCAGAAACGGACAAGAGGCGCTAGATATGCTTTTTAAAAAGGGGGCGTACAAAGACGCCAAAAAGCCCGATCTCATTTTATTGGATATCAACATTCCCATTTTTAACGGCCATGAGGTGTTGAAAAAAATAAAGGCCGATCCGGAATTAAAAATGATACCCGTCGTGATGCTCACAACTTCCTCAAACCCCAAGGATGTGACTTTGGCCTTTGAAAACCACACCAATAGTTATGTCAACAAGCCGCTTCAAATGGAAGATTTCTTGACCGCCATTTTAAAAATTGAAGATTTCTGGCTAAAACTTTCCACACTGGCTGAGTAAACCAATTACGGTCAATTAACACCCCGGCTAATCCTTTTGCATTTGTACTTTTGCGCCCAATCAAAAATTCATGCGAGAAACGTCGCAATCATTGCCGAAAACCGAAAGACTGTCTTCCAAAATTCTTTGGGGAGAAGTTGTGCGCAAGGGCACTACCTTTTTTCAATTTCCCGTAAAGGCTTGGATTTGTCCTATTGGCGATCAACTCAATTTGCAAGTGGCTTTTGTCGCGCCAAAAAAGCGTTTTAGAAAAGCGGTGGCCCGCAATCGGCAAAAGCGATTGCTGCGGGAAGCGTATCGCCTGTCGCCTCATCGTCCGGCGTGCCATATTCACTACGCAATGGTGTTTTTGAGTGTCGCACCCGAAGATGTGTCATTTTCAACCGTTCAAAAAGGAATGGATAAACTACTTTTGCAATTCAAAAACCAAATGAATGACCACCACGGAAATTGAGTCAACCATAGAAATTCCGGTTGCCGATGCATCTACCGCAGTCAGGGCCAGTGAAGCGCAGTTTATTCACGATTTTTTGCTTCAATTAGACAACCCGAAAACCCTGGAAATTGGCTTTGGATATGGTCGTTCGGCTTGCTATATCATGGCGGCCACAAATTTGCCTCACACCGTGATGGATCCCTTTCAAGACAACTACAACCGTCAGGCTTTGGCCAATGTAGAAAAATGCGGTTTTGGCAATCGTCTGACCCTTATTGAAGATTTCAGCCACAACGTGCTGCCCAAAATGGTTGGCGAGGGTAAAAAATTCGATTTTATCTTTATCGACGGCGATCACAAATTCGACGGCATTTTTGTGGATTTCTATTATGTTGACATGTTGCTCAACGAAGGCGGCTTTGCCTTGTTTCACGATACCTGGATGCGAAGCACGCAATTGGTCATGTCGTTTATCAACAAAAACCGGAAGGATTACCGCAAAATGATGATTGGGCAAAACAACATGGGACTTTACCAAAAAACAGGCAATGACGAGCGCAACGGCATGCATTTTCGGGAGTTCTACACCACCCGTCGAATAATCAAACACGCATTTATTCAGTGGATTTGGGGGCCAAAAAAAGGACTGATTAAATCTTTGGTTTTGGCAATTAAAGAAAAAATCCGCCCCACAAAAAGCAGGTAATTTATTTGGTGCGCAAAACTACTTTTTGCAAAAATTATTTGCACTCACCTTTGGAGACAACTTCAACATTGTGACACCCCGCTTCACAAGCATTGCCATAAGTCTTCCCATCGCAACCACAAACTGGATCATAAATCATAGGACAAATACAATCTTCCACTCTTTCGGCTGGCCCGCATTTTTCATTGTTGCAGCTGGAGGAAGCCGTCAAAAAAAGTGAAAGGGAAATAAATAAGGTTTTCATGGGGTTTTTTATTAAAACTAAGAACCTAAATTTTTAGGACTTGCAGTTCGGATATAGATATACCAAAACGGGATAAAGGAAAGAACAAAAGCGCCGACCAACAATACAACCCAAACGAAGCGCATGGTGGTATCGGGAATTTTATACGCTTTCCAAATGTAGAGGATTTGAAAGGAAACAATGGCTACCACGGACAAAGAGATAAACACCAATTCGGGCATGCTGGCATTGAGTTCGGTGGAAAATATAACCGACACCATAAATTGCAAGATGATTAATACCAAAATCGCAAGAGGCGCCAGTAAATACATGATTGCGTACTGAGGAGATTTTTTCATGGTGAGAATTGAAGGTTGAATTTTATGTGCATCACGCAAAAGCCATGTATAGAAAGTGAAGCACAAGTCTTTCGGCCATGGCAGTGTCATTCGCGAATATATAATCATTTTGGTTAATGTGGGTAAACTTATCGAATTTTTATCTTTTTACAAAGACAAACTAAAACAACATGTTAAATTTTGTAGGTTTAGTTGTCTTAAAAAATTATTTAACGTACATTCGCAGTAATTAAAAATTATTAACCACCAAAACACGTATTATGAAAAAAGTACTTATGGCGCTTACCGCCATTGGAATGATTTCTTTAACAGCATGCTCATCTGATGATGAGGGATCAATGGAACAGGAACTTGAAGGTCAATGGACATACGAAGAAGCCGAGTATGAGTCAGATGAGCCGCATGAAGACACCGTCAGCTCTGGAAACCAATACACGCTATTTAAAGTGGAGATGACTGGCGGAAATGGTGCTGTTGATTTCCAATTAGATCCCAACAAAACCATGCCTTCTGGGGAAAATGATTTTAATATTACCACGGCAATGATGATGAATGGTGACACTATGACTACTACGACCATTCAAGCATCAATTAACTTAATTGATGAGGGAAACTTTTCTGTAGAAAGCAATGGCCGTTTGATGATTTATGTTATGGGAAGCCAAACAGAAATGGAATACAACATCAGCGGAGATGAATTGACCCTTACCAAGGCCGATTTTGATTTCGGTAGTGCTTTTGGACAAAGTTCAGCTAAAGGCAACTTGAGCGTTGTACTTAAGCGGATGTAGAATTCAGCATGCTATTTTTTAAAAAGCCCATCGGTTAATTTCCGGTGGGCTTTTTTGTTTCCACATCCCATAAATGTCACCGATATTTGCACTTTTATTATTTGTCTTTACCAAATGCGCCGACCTTTTAGATGAGGTTTGATGGTTTTTATTCCAATGCTTTACCACAAAAGGCAAATGATTGTTTTAAAACCATCAATCGGAAATTGAACGGGGATTACTGGATAAGACGTAATTACTTCACGCTTTCTCCTTTTGCCAGGAGAATTTTGAAGCGCAAAATTTGATAAACTGTTTTTTTGAACTAATGAAAGATTTATGAAGATTTCCAAAGATATTTTGAGCAATGCCTGGTCGCTGATGACCACTGCACGCGCCATGAGCGACCTTTATGAGGAAAACAAGGAAGTTGCCGCCAAATACGTTCACGCTTGCTCCAGAGGTCACGAGGCTGTTCAACTCGCCCTCGGCATGCAGCTAAAGTCCCATGACTTTGTCGCACCATACTACCGCGACGACAGCATACTTCTCGGCATTGGCATGCGTCCCTATGACTTGATGTTGCAATTGCTTGCCAAACGTGACGACCCGTTTTCCGGGGGACGCACCTATTATTCTCATCCGAGTTTGAATAACCCGGATATGCCCAAAATCCCGCATCAAAGTTCGGCCACCGGCATGCAGGCCATCCCTATTACCGGAGTTGCAATGGGACTCCAATACCGTGAATTGCTGGGCTTGGATACCGAAAAGAACAATCCCATCGCCGTTTGCTCCATCGGTGATGCCGCCATGACGGAAGGGGAAGTGAGTGAGGCGCTGCAAATGGCGGTTTTGAAAAAATTGCCCATTATGTACTTCGTTCAAGACAACGAATGGGATATTTCCGCCCACTCCTCAGAAACCCGTGCCCAAAACGCAGCGGAATTTGCAGCGGGATTTAAGGGTTTGGAAGTCTTTAGTATTGACGGTGCCAATTTTGCCCAAAGTTGGGAAACCGTAGAAAAGGCCATTGAAATCATTCGTACCGAAAGACGTCCGGTTTTATTACACGCATCGGTTCCTTTGTTGGGCCACCACACATCCGGGGTGCGCAAGGAGTGGTATCGGGATGATTTGGAAGAACACGCATTGAGAGATCCGTTGCCCGCCATGGAAAAATTCTTGCTGGAAAATAATTTTGACCAGGACGAAATTGATACCATACGAAGTGTCAGCGCTAAAAAAGTTGAAGCAGATTACCGCGAGGCACTGGAAGCAGAAGACCCCAGACCGGAGGATTTGTTTGATTACGATTTTGCACCAACACCCATCACCGAAGAAAAAGGTGAAAGAGAACCTGCCGGTCGGGAGCGAACGGTGATGGTCGATAGCGCTTTATTTGCCATTCGGGAATTGATGAGCAAACACCCGGAATGTCTGCTTTACGGACAGGATGTTGGCAAGCGGTTGGGTGGCGTATTTCGCGAAGCCGCAACCCTGGGTCAGCAGTTCGGCGACGACCGGGTATTCAACACGCCCATTCAGGAAGCTTTTATCATCGGGAGTACGGTCGGCATGGCCGCCACTGGATTGCGCCCCATCGTGGAGGTTCAGTTTGCCGATTATATTTGGCCGGGACTCAATCAGCTATTTACCGAACTCAGTCGTTCATATTATTTAAGCAACGGAAAATGGCCGGCCAGCGCGGTAATTCGTGTGCCCATTGGTGCATACGGTTCCGGCGGGCCTTATCACTCTTCCTCCGTTGAAAGTATCGTGAGTAATATCCGAGGCATAAAGGTCGCTTACCCCAGTACTGGTGCAGATTTAAAAGGTCTCATGAAATCTGCCTATTATGACCCCAACCCTGTGGTCATGCTCGAACATAAAGGATTATATTGGAGCAAAATAAAAGGCACTGAAGATGCCAAAACCATCGAACCCGATGAAGATTACGTAATTCCTTTCGGCAAGGGAAGAATTGCCCTGGAAGCCGATTCGGATGAAATTAATAATGGAAAAGCCGCCCTTGTTGTTACCTATGGAATG
Source organism: Cryomorphaceae bacterium (assembly GCA_020832345.1). Taxonomy (GTDB): domain Bacteria; phylum Bacteroidota; class Bacteroidia; order Flavobacteriales; family Schleiferiaceae; genus CSBr16-58. The sequence goes on from JAFIEY010000196.1 coordinate 44,705, forward strand.
GGCGTGTATTGGGCAAAAACAGCTGCCAAAAACTTCCCGGGCAGGGTGGAAATCCTCGATTTGCGAACCCTCGTTCCACTCGATGAAGAATTGATTTTTGATCGGGTGAAGGCCATCGGTCATGTTTTGGTTGTCACGGAAGAGTCTGTCCCCAACGGATTTGCCCAGGCCCTTGCCGGAAATATTCAAGAAAATTGCTTTTCCTATTTAGATGCACCGGTTGGGGTAATCGGCAGTGAAACCTTACCGGCCATTCCACTTAATTCCACGTTGGAAGCCACCATGATTCCTAATGCGGAAAAGGTGCAAAAGCGTTTGGAAAAACTATTAAACTACTAAAAATCATGGCAGGAATTGGACTTTGTTTGAGCGGTGGTGGTGCACGTGGTCTGGCACATCTTGGTGTGCTAAAAGCCTTGGATGAGTTGGAAGTACCCATCGAAATGATTAGTGGAACCAGTGCAGGAGCTATTGCCGGATCGATGTATGCCGCAGGACTTTCACCGGAAACCATTCTTGAAAAGGTGAGAACTAAATCCGTTTTTGATGTTTTTAAATTGGCTTTGGGTAAAAGTGGTTTATCCGAAATGAAGTATTTGAGAAATATATTGGTGGAGTCCTGTGGGGATCTTCAATTTTCGGATTTAAAAATCCCCTTTGTCGCCTGTTTGGCTGATCTCCGCAGCGGCATGGCTGAAATGATCTCCGAAGGGGACTTGGTGGATGCAGTTATCGCTTCTGCTTCCATTCCAATTATTTTTGAACCAGTAGAAAAAGACGGAAAACTTTATGTGGACGGAGGCGTACTCAACAACCTTCCCGTAGAGCCCTTATTGGAAAAAAATCTGAAAATAATTGGGGTCAACATTAACGTACACGGTGAATCGAGGGAATTACCCAACAAAATGAAAAACGTAGCCGAGCGCATTTTCGATTTAACGCTTTGGTATCCCACGAAAAAACGCTTTGAAAAATGTGACGTGCAAATTGATGTCACCGAAGCATTTACCTTTGGCTTATTTGAATTTAACAAAGGTGATGAACTCTTTGAAATTGGTTATAGAGCAACCATGAAACAAAAAGATGAAATCCAAAAACTGATCAGCGAAGTCAGTTCTTAGTCATGGTGCCGGAAACTTCATCGTTTCCCGATCCATCATCAATGGAAAAAGATATGGATGCCGATTCAAAGGATCCGTCCATTTGTGCCGATCCCGCAACGATAAAGCCCTCGCGTTCCTGCACAGGGATAATCATCTTCATGACATCAATTTCCGCGGAAAGCCAAAAGTCCTGACCTTGAGCATACAGTCCGCGAATGACCACTTTATCGTCCACCAGACTTTGTGCTCGCGAAATATTCACCGTGTAGGTTTGGGGCGCAAATTCGCCCTTGGTTTCCCGAACCGTCCAAGTGCCTACCCAATCGTCAACGGGGTCGTCGTCGTCATCGGGCAAACAAGCCGGTATTGCGAGTATTGCCAAAAATACCCAAAGTTTACGCATCATTTTTTCTTTTTACCTTCTTCTTTTTTATTTCCTTCTTTTTCCTTGCGGTGACGAGCATTGAGTTCCTCAGCCATTTCATCGGTAATATCAAATGCATCGTTTGCCCAAACCAGACTTCCGCCCAATTCCAGCATAAACACCATATCGAGGTTGAGTTTTTCCTGAACCCTGTTGATGGCATCGGTCACTTCTTCGTAAAGTCCGCGATTGAGTTCGCGTTCCTCACCCATAAATTCCTGGCTTTTGCGCTCGCGCCATGCCATTAGCTCCTGCTGTTTCATTTCCAATTCTTGCTGAGCCATTTGCAATTCTCTTTCGCTCATCCTTGGTGCTTCCTCTTCAAGTACCTTCAAATTTTCCTGAAACACTCTGGTTTTCCGTTCCCATTCGCGCTCCATAATTTTCATCTTGCCCTCCAATTCTTTTTGAAGTTCCTTGTGTCGTTCGTAGGTCGTCAGCAAACTATCTGTGCGAATAAAACCAATTTTATAGGTGCCATCACCATTTAATTCCGAACGAATTTCTGCTTTTTCAGAATCTTTGTCGTCGCCTTTAGCCTCATTGCCTGAGGTTAGCTGAATGCCCAAAATAACGGCAATGCCTATGGCGAAAATAATGTTGAAAATGGATTGCTTGTTCATGTTTTATATTTTGTGGCAAAAATAGGGTGAACAAGTGAGTTAGAAAGGGCTAATCAATTAAATTGCGATATCACCCCTTAAAAATGGTAATTTAACGCTAAAGTCGTGTGCAATAAATTCACGCGATTCATAATAAATTCGGCGGGTAAGTCCTTTTGTGTTGCTTTTATTTTTGTGGAAATTAGGATATAAGTTTCCAGCCCTTTCAACAATCCGCCGTGGTCGTAATGAAAATCGAGATTGGCGTGAATGTAAGACGGAATTCCGTATTTATTGAGTTTCGCCTCATGGGGATCAGGGCGTTTCATGTGTCCCAGCGAAAAGGAAGAAACCCACGGTGATTTGTGGTGTTCATACGCCAGTTTTATCGAACTTGCGTGCACATCACCCATGCCCTCAGCCCTTTCACGGGGAATAAAACTGAAAAAGGGTTCTCGACCCCACTCCCGGGGAAATTGGTATCTACCGTGTGATGTGATTCGATTGTAATTGAGTGAAGTTTTCCAACGGCCAAAATTTTTTCCCACCCGCAAACCAAAAACGTAAGACTGGTGATCGGCTTGCACGTAGGACAATAATTGATCTGCGTTTCCACCAGTACCCACCCCGTGTTGTCCAATGGCTTGAAATCCCGCCAACCAATGGTTTTTTGATTTTTCATCGGAAGTATAATCCATCTGAATCATGGCTGTATTAAAAACATTGTCCACGTAAAAATCCCATATATGTAACGCCCACTTTTTATTAAATCGATGGTGAAGGCCAAAAATCCCCACCCCCCGTGAGTTTACGTTTCCTGCGTATTGGGCGTTATTTCCAAAGACATCCCGACCGGATGGATGTGCGCCCATGGACTCCCCAGTGTTGTACCACCGAATAGTAGAGCGGGGAGAAAAACTGTAAATATATCCGCCTTCGAGGGTGGTATTTTCCCATTCGCGGGCACGGACGTAAAACCCTTCTACGCCGGTGGGGCGCATTCGTCCGTCTTGCAAATTGATAAAGGGTGTGTTGATGAGTAATTTGCCAAAAGTTAATTCCGTTTCGCGAAAGCTATATTGGATAAAGAGTTCCTCCAACCTGTCCATGTCTTCAGTATTGTGCGGGTTGGTAATATCAAACAAAGCGATTTCGTAACGGCTGAGCATTCCGGTGGCGGGATCTGGATTTTGCAAATTATGGGATCCGATATTAAAAATATAAAAACCACTGACGCCCATGGAGAATCCCCGGTATCGTGCAGATTCAAAACGCAGGCCGCCCCCTGCAGCGTTCGCCGCAAAGTCTTGCATCGAACCCTCATTGTGGGTTGACATAAACATATATCTAAAATGGCCATGCGTTGTTCCGCCCTTAAAAGCCCCCAAAATAGAAGTACTGTCGGCGGTTTTTTTACTGCCACCCCGCCAAATATTGGGTTGTTCCGGCACATCTTGGTGTTGTGCCCAAAGAAAGCCTCCCCCGTTGAGCAAAAGCCCAACAGAAATAATTACTTTTTTAAACATGATTTTTATTTGTGAGACCACTCCAAAAAGGATGACTTCAATCAAAATCGAGGGGATTTTTGAACCGGAGCAAGTGAGGATTCAAAAATTTACCGACAAGGAAGATTTTGGCAGAAAGGGACTTTTTGGAGCAGACTCATTTGTCAAAAAGCCATTGTGGTGATTTTGGCTTAAACCAGCGCATCAACGGAGCCCCAGCCTCCGCCGTTGATCACATCGTATCCGTTTTGTTTTAGGATGCGTTTAGCCATGGCGCTACGACTACCAGTTCGGCAAAAAACCACGACCTTTTTATTTTGGGGAATCTTTTTCAAATTATGCGAAAGCTTGTCGAGCGGCACATTGACGGCACCTTTGACCGTTCCCGTTTTAAATTCGCCCGGTGTTCGGACATCCAGAAGGGTTGCCCCTTGGTCAATGTACGCCTTAATCTGTTTTTGTTTTCCGCCAAAAAGTGCTGAGAATATGCCCATGGTTCTTTTTGTGCAAAGGTAATCTACTTTTATTGCGCAGATACATGACCAAAGTCACGTAAAATCACCTTGTAATTTTCCAATAAAATGCCCATTAAAACCCTATATTTATTTTTCATCTGATACCCATTGTTATGTGTTAAAAAGTTTATACCTTTGCGCCCAATTAAGAGGGGACATTGTGTCCCCTCTTTTATTAGGTTGTATGATAGATAAGCAAAAAGTAGCTGCCCTATGCGAAGAGGCGCTCAGTGCCTTTGACGGGTTTTTAGTTGAACTGACAGTTGACGAGCACAACAACATTCAGGTATTGGCAGATACCGATGCGGGAATTACCATTGAGCAACTCAAGCAGGTAAGCCGTAATGTAGAAGGCAATCTCGACCGGGAAACCGCTGATTTCATGTTGACGGTAAGTTCACCCGGGTTGAGCCGACCCCTCGACAGTTACAGAATGTACCGTAAAAATGATGGCAGGGAGGTTAAGGTGAAAACCAAAACCGGAGAAAAGTTAACGGGCATATTAGAAGTAATTGACGAGCAGACCATAGAATTGCGGTGGACCACCAGGGAACCCAAGCCCATTGGCAAGGGAAAAGTAACCGTAGAAAAAAACCAGCGCCTCGCGTTGGATGAGATACAAGAAACCAAACTCAAAATATCGATTTAATACCATAACGCCATGGACAATAAGGCCATTATCGACTCATTTACGGAGTTTAAAGAAGATAAAAATATCGACAGGGTAACTTTGATGGCCATCATCGAGGATGCCTTTCGACAGCAGTTGCGTAAGAAGTTTGAAACCGACGAAAACTTTGACATCATTGTAAATCCCGACAAGGGAGACCTGGAAATTTGGCAAAACCGCACCATCGTAGCTGATGATGATCTTGAAGATGAAGCTACGGAAATTGCCCTTTCTGAAGCCCTTAAAATTGAAGAGGATTTTGAAATCGGCGAGGAAGTTTCCCAGCCGGTAAAACTTATTGACCTCGGTCGTCGTTTTATCCTGGCTTTCCGTCAGGGCCTTTTGCAGAAAATTCAGGAGCACGACAACGCGCTTATTTACAAGCGTTATAAAGATATGGAAGGTGAAATCATTACCGGAGAGATTCACCATGTTCGTCCGAGAGCGGTTATCATTTACGACGACGACGATAACGAACTTATTTTGCCCAAAGACCAACAAATTCCCCGGGATTTTTACCGGAAAGGGGACACCCTTCGCGCGGTTGTTAAGGGGGTAGAATTTCGCGGAACCAAACCGCAAATCATACTTTCCCGCACCGACCCACGATTCCTTGCTAAATTGTTTGAACAAGAAATCCCCGAAGTATTTGACGGTTTAATTCTGGTCAAAAAGGTAGCACGTATCCCCGGAGAAAAAGCGAAAGTGGCTGTCGAATCACTCGACGACCGCATCGATCCGGTAGGCGCATGCGTGGGCATGAAGGGAAGTAGAATTCACGGTGTCGTTCGCGAATTAGGCAACGAAAACATCGACGTAATCAACTTCACTCATAACATGAACCTGTTGATTACACGTGCACTTAGTCCCGCCAAGGTCACCTCCATCACCATCGATGAAGAAACCAAAAGGGCGGAAGTCTTTCTCAATGCAGATCAGGTTTCACTGGCCATCGGAAAAAATGGCTACAACATTCGTTTGGCCGGTATGTTGACCGGTTACGAAATTGATGTTTACCGCGATAGCGAAGAGGAAGAAGACGTAATTCTGAGCGAATTCGAAGATGAAATTGAATCTTGGGTTATCGATGAATTGCGCGCCATAGGTTGCGATACCGCCAAAAGTGTGCTTAAATATAGCGTACAAGAACTGGTAGATCGCACCGACCTGGAGGAAGAAACCGTGAAGGAAGTCCAGGCCATCTTGCGAAGCGAATTTGAAGAATAAGAATTCAAAGAATAATAGTACCTTCGCACCCAGTATTGTAAAAAAACAGTAAAACTTCGTTAATGAGTAAGGCTCCACAGCGTTTGTCCAAAGTAATCAGAGAGTTAAATATCTCTCTCAACCGAGCAGTTGAATTTCTCACTGCGAAAGGAGTTGAGGTAGATGCAAATCCCAATGTGAAAATCAATGAGGATGTTTACGACTTGCTGGTTGACGAATTTGAACAGGACAAAACCAAAAAAGAAAAGTCTGAACAAGTAAGCCAGCAGCAAAAGGAGGAAAAGGAAATATTTAAGTCTAAGGATGATAAGTCTGTTGTAAAGGCTAAATCAAACCAGCTTTCCGGCCCCAAAACCGTTGGTAAGATTGATTTAGACAACCTTGGTAAAAAGCAAGTAGAGGCTAAAAAGGAAGAAGAAAAGCCCGCACCCGTGGTTGAAAAACCCGTTGTGGAGGAAAAATCTGAGCCGGTTGCAAAACCTGTGGTGGAAACCATAAAAGAAGCGGAAAAACCCGCTTCTGAAGATCCCAAACCCAAAGTAGAAAAGGAAAAACCTGCAGAGGAAGTCAAAGCAAAACAAACGGAACAAAAGGTTGAAGAACCTAAAAAGCCCGTTGAAGAAAAACCTGAACCCAAAACTGAAAAGCCGAAAGTTGAAGAGCTAAAAGCCGAAAAAGTAGAAAAAGCTGAACAATCAGAAAAAACGGAGACGGTAAAAGAAAAAGCGCCTGAGACGAAAGCGCCCGAAAATCCCGAAGCCAAAAAGGAGGAACCCGCAAAGGAAAAGCCTGTAGCTGAAAAACCCGTTGAGGAAAAGCCGAAAGAAGAAAAGCCGGTTGCTGAAAAACCAACCGAAGAGACGCCCAAAGTAGAATCACCGGCGGAAGGCAAACCTATTGATCCTAATAATATTGCCACAAAATATCAAAAACTTTCAGGCCCTAATTTTACCGGACAAAAAATTGACCTCGAACAGTTTAAGAAGAAAAAGAAAAAGGTTGCGTCCTCATCCGGACAACCCGATAAAAAAGCTGAGGCTAAAAAACCCGGCACGCCTGCCACAAGTGATGACAAGAAAAAACGTCGTCGTATTCACAAGGATGTAAAACCCGGAGCTGGAGGTGCCGGAAAACGACCACCAGCAAAAGGTGGCCGCAGAACCCCTACCGCAACCCCAGAGCTTACAGAAGAGCAAATCCAAAAGCAAATCAAGGAAACCCTTGAAAAACTTACCGGAGGTAAAAAATCTAAGGGATCTAAATTCCGCCGGGCCAAAAAAGAAGAACGACGGGAACAGGAAGCCCATGATCAAATGCAACAAGACTTGCAAGGATCAGTCATTAAACTCACCGAATTTGTTACGGTGGGTGAACTCGCGACCATGATGGACAAGCCGGTTACGGACATCATCATGACTTGTATGCAATTGGGTCTTATGGTGACCATGAACCAACGCCTCGATGCCGAAACCCTCAGTATTGTTGCCGAGGAATACGGATTTAACGTGGAATTCGTTAGTGCCGAAGTAACGGATATGATTGAAGATGTTGCAGAGGAAGATGAAAAAGATCTCATCGCTCGTCCGCCCATCGTTACTGTTATGGGTCACGTTGACCACGGTAAAACATCTCTTCTCGACCATATCCGAAGTGCCAATGTAATTGCCGGAGAAAGCGGGGGAATCACCCAGCATATCGGTGCCTATACGGTAGAGTTGGACGGCGGTCAGCATATTACCTTCCTGGATACTCCGGGTCACGAAGCCTTTACCGCCATGCGTGCCAGGGGTGCTCAAGTCACCGACATTGCCATTATTGTGGTTGCCGCAGACGACGATGTGATGCCCCAAACCAAAGAGGCCATTTCACACGCGCAAGCTGCCGGGGTGCCCATTATTTTTGCCATAAATAAAATTGACAAACCGGGTGCTAATCCAGAAAAAGTAAAAGAGAGTCTGGCCAATATGAACCTCCTCGTCGAAGATTGGGGTGGTAAAATACAGTCGCAGGAAATATCCGCCCTCAAGGGAATCAACATTTCCGAATTACTCGATAAAGTCCTTTTAGAAGCAGAATTACTCGAACTCAAAGCAAATCCCAACCGAAACGCCAACGGTACCGTGGTAGAAGCCACGCTCGATAAAGGACGAGGTTATGTAACGACCTTGCTCGTGCAACGCGGAACATTGAAAGTTGGAGATGTGTTGTTGGCCGGACAATATTCCGGACGGGTAAGGGCCATGATGGACGAACGCGGAAAACCCATTAAGGAAGCAGGGCCTTCTACACCAGTGAGTATTCTCGGTTTGGACGGAGCGCCCATGGCCGGTGATAAATTTAACGTGATGGATGATGAAAAAGAAGCGCGTGGCATCGCCGCCCGTCGTCAGCAACTCCAGCGCGAACAAAGCACCCGGACGCAGAAAAACATTACCCTCGAAGAAATTGGACGCCGCTTGGCATTGGGCGACTTTAAAGAGCTCAACATCATCCTCAAATGTGATGTGGACGGTTCTGTCGAAGCCCTTTCTGATTCTCTACAGCGCCTGAGCACTGCCGAAATTGCGGTGAATATTGTACACAAAGCCGTGGGTCAAATTACCGAATCGGACGTTCTACTCGCAACGGCATCCAATGCAATTGTGATTGGGTTTAACGTACGACCTTCGGCAAATGCACGTAAAATTGCAGAAAAAGAATCTGTAGATATCCGAAATTACGCAATCATTTACGATGCCATCAATGAAGTAAAAGATGCGATGGAAGGTATGCTTTCTCCAGAAGTGAAAGAGAAAATTACCTGTAACGTAGAAGTTAGAGAGACCTTTAAAATATCCAAAGTTGGCACCATTGCCGGCTGTATGGTCCTCGATGGCACCATCAAGCGCAGCAGTCGTGTTCGTATCATCCGCGACGGTGTGGTTGTTTACACTGGAGAGCTCGGTTCGCTTAAACGCTTCAAAGACGATGTCAAGGAAGTGCAGAAAGGATATGAGTGTGGTTTGAATATTCAAAACTTCAACGACATTAAAGTAGGTGACATTGTAGAAGGATTTGAAGAAGTAGAGGTGAAAAAGACTTTGTAACCTAATTGCCCAATGGAAAGAATTGCGGTCACCGGTGCAACCGGCTTGCTTGGGGCGCATTTTCTTTGGTATGCCGTTCAAGCATACAAAGGGGTTGTGGGTATTTGTCGAGACCCCAAAAAGACCGCCCAGGTACGTGAAGTTTTTCGCCATTACGATTCCGAACGTTCGGATGCTTTATTTGAACAAATAGTGTGGCGAACCGCGGATTTGTGTACCCATCTCGAAGTAGAGGACGCAATTTCCGGGGTAGATATCGTTTTTCATTTGGCCGCTCGGGTAAGCTTCGATGCCCGGGAAAAGAAGTCATTGATTGCCTATAACGAGTTGTTGGCCGAAACCGTCGTCAACGCGTGTTTGTACCACAAAATCCCGCGGCTTGTACATCTTAGTTCTGTGGCAGCATTGGGTAGAAAAACCGATCATGCGGATGCAATAGACGAATCAACGCATTGGGAAAACAGCAAGCAAAATTCCGTTTATGCCCTAAGTAAATACCGCGCTGAAATGGAGGCGTGGCGTGGCATGGAGGAAGGTCTTGAAGTTTTGGTCATCTGTCCGCCCATCATTTTGGGCCCCGGATTCTGGAAGCAGAGTTCCGGTAAATTATACCCCACGGTGGCCAAGGGACTGCCTTTTTATACTCATGGAGAAAACGGCTTTGTTGATGTTCGAGATTTGAGCAAGGCCATGATTCAACTTGTGCAAGCGGGAAAGTGGAATGAAAAATTCATCGTTTCCGGAGTACATCTCAGTTATCGCGAACTGTTTAATGCCATGGCCAAAAAGGCCGGAGCCAAACTGCCTTATATTCACCTTAATCCTTTTCTGGGGAATATCCTTTGGCGTTTAGAAAGCATACGGTCGCGCATTTCCGGGGCACAACCACTTATCTCCAAAGAAACCTTTCGTAGCAGTCAGGGGAAGTATCGTTATATTTCGGACAAACTCATCCGCACGATTGATTTTTCATTTACGCCCATCGAATCGACCATTTCCTGGATTGGTGATTGGTACAAAAACGCGTAATTTAGCGTTATGAAATTCCACATACTCCTTATGCTTAAATCAAAAATTCACCTCAGTGTTTTGGGGGTTTTGTTATTTGTCAATTCGGCTTTTTCGCATCCGTTTTACGTTTCGCTATTGGAAATGCATTACAATGAAAATTCCAATCGCTGGGAATGTGCCATGCGTATTTTTACCGATGATTTAGAATTGGGCATATCAAATTCGCTCAAAACGCCAGGGGTGTCCCTTGAGGGTAAGGAAGCGCAAAACGATTCACTGGTTTGGGTATTTGTCCAAAAGCACTTTGAGATTCCCGGCAGCAAAATGACCTGGATAGGCCGGGAAGGCGACCCCGATGCCCAATGGATATATTTTGAAGTTTCTGCACCAGAAGCTCAGTTGGTTGAACTGCGTTGGGACGGTTTGGCGAGGTGGCTGCCCGGACAGAAAAACGTATTACACATTCACCGTGATCGAAAACTCATACGTACTTACCTGTATGATGCGAAAAAGTCAATCCAAACCGTTGATTTAGGTGGATAATTGCCCCTTACTTCTTGTTGCTATTGCTGAGTTTGGGGTTGTTGTGATGTCGGTCTTTATCGCGCAGTGCCTTTTTTTTCATTCGGGCATCAAAGGATTTTTGTAAATCGGTATTGGTTTGATTGGCCAAACACAGCACCACGAAAAGTACGTCGGCCAATTCCTCACCCAAGTCCTTATCCTTATCGGAAGGTTTTTCACTTTGTTCCCCGTACCTTCTCGCGATGATTCTTGCCACTTCCCCCACTTCCTCGGTGAGCTGGGCCATGTTGGTTAATTCATTAAAATACCGAACACCGATGGTGGAAATCCATTCATCAACTTCCTTTTGCAATGCTTCAATGGGTGGTAACATAATTAATTTTTTTATTCCTGAACCTATCCACCACGGACAAAAATACTCAGATTAAAACCGATAAAAAGGTGAATGCGCCTGAGGTTTGCCTCGCCACGTGCAAAGACATCAAGGCTAAAATTATCACCCTGGTACATACTAAACGTCACATCAAAGGGAATACCGATGGCCCGATAAGCAATGTCGTGATGCCAAATCGTGTAAATACCACCTGACAATGATCCGTCGATTTCATCTCCACGGGCATTTCCCCTTGTCATCGACAACCCCACCGCAATCCGCACCGTTTCGTCGGGTTTAAATCCGTAGAGCAATCCGTATGAGCGAATAAATCTGATGGGATATCTCCTAGGGAAAAGGAAGCTATTTCCCGCACTGACATTTTCTTGTCCGGAAATATATCGAAACCCAAAATAGGAGTCTTCCCATTCCAGTCCGAGCGCCAGGTTGTGTGCCCAGCCGTTATTCAATTCAAATCCACCGCCAAATTCTGCCCGGAGATACCAAATTTCCTTTTGGCTATCCTTTTGCTCGTCCCATCTTTGTCCGAAAACAGAGCCGGAAAGCAGTACAGCGCAAAGCAAAAATCCAGGTTTCCATTGACGGGAAAACAAAAGACAAAAACGCTTTAGGGTAAATATCCGCATAATGCAAAAGTAATACGTAAGTTTTACGTATGTTTGCCGCCAGAAAAAAAAGGCTAACAATTGTTGGTTTAAAAATTACAGGTCTAAAGATCAGTTGGTTAGAATACCTGACTCCCCCGATAATTTTCAGCTTTTTTATTTTACATTTCAATTTTAGTTTACGCCTCTAAATGCTCAAACACATTTTGTTGATTGAGTTGAATTCACTAAAATATGACGGTTAAAATTACAGGGCTACTGTTTATATTTAGTCTAAATAACTGCAGCTAAACATTTTATTTTTTAATATCTTGGTGTTTGCTATATTTCCGCCATAATTTACTTTAGTTATGAAAAAGAATCTAAACACAAACCAACTGACAAGTCTTGATCTGGAAAAGTTGAACATCAGTGAAGGCGACAAAGTATCCCGTAAGTTCATGATGCTTATTGAGGGCACTTATGGCATTGGCGTGAAAAAAAGCATTGAAAAGTATGGATATACTGAACAGCGATACTACCAGATCAAGAAGGATTTTGCGGAGAATGGATACGAAGCCCTAATTGATCAAAAGCGAGGCCCTAGGGATAAGCATATTCGCAAAAAACAGATTGAAATGCAAATCATCCGCTTGCGGTTTCTCGACCCTGAATCTAACGCAGCTGTTATCGCGCAAAAGCTAAGCCAGATGGGTATCAAAATTAGCCAAAGAAGCGTTGAGCGTACCATTACGGAGTATGGCCTACAAAAAACAACTCTATAATTATCGGGGCAGGCGGTCTCTGGTTAAGGTTTATTTTACATAAACAGAACCAATTCAATTCGGAAAATTTGGCAAAAAACTATTTGATAAACTTCGCGGAAAAGGTGATGTCAAAACTTTCCAACATTTAGAAAGTTTAATGTATATTTGCCGCCGGAAAAAGTGCTAACAATTGTTGGTAAAAAATTTCCGGGCCTATAGCTCAGTTGGTTAGAGCACCTGACTCCCCCGAAAATTATCGGGGCAGGTGGTCTCTGGTTAAGATTTATTTTACATAAACAGAACCAATTCAATTCGGAAAATTTGGCAAAAAACTATTTGATAAACTTCGCGGAAAAGGTGATGTCAAAACTTTCCA
>JAFIEY010000200.1 GCA_020832345.1 Cryomorphaceae bacterium
CAGCCCGCAGCCCCCAGCCTCCGCAAATAAAGTCCACAATCCAACCCGCACCCAACCCCCATTCCCGAAAAAAACATCTAAACCCCCAAAACAAACCTTTTTCAATAAAATCTGTTGATTTCTCTACATTGTTTTGTCCACTTCAAGCTAAAGCGAAATGAGCATAAATCCCATAATAATCGTAGGTGCCGGAATAGCCGGATTAACTGCCGCAAATATTCTCAAGAAAAACAATTTCCCGGTTTGTGTTTTGGAATCAGATAGCGCTATTGGTGGGCGCGTACAAACCGAAACGGAAAATGGTTTTCGTTTTGACCGTGGCTTTCAGGTGCTACTCACTGAGTATCCCGAAGCAAAAAATATATTGGACTATAAACGGTTGGATTTACGAACATTCCTTCCGGGAGCCTTTATTTACAACAAGGATGGAAAATCCACAGTCCTCGACCCACTCCGTCATCCGACTAGTGCTTTTGCCTCTGCGTTTTCGCCGGCAATAACCCTCAATGATGCCTGGATTCTCATTCGTTTGGTCAAAGAACTCCGAGGCCTTTCCGTTTCTCAAATTTTTGAGGATCAAACACAAATATCCACTTCTGATTACCTCAAAAAAACCGGGTTCTCTAAAAAAATCATCGAAAATTTCTTTACACCTTTTTTCAATGGGATTTTCCTCGAACCCAAGCTCGATACGCCGCACCAAATGTTTAGGTTTGTGATGAAAATGTTTGCACTGGGTGAAGCGGCTATTCCCGCAAAAGGCATGGGCGAAATTCCCAAACAACTTTCTGAAATGATGCAACCTGGGGAAATTCAACTCAACACCAAAATGATTGATTGGGACAAAAACTTCGTTTACACCGATAAAAACGAAAAAATCCCTTATAGAGCGCTAATTCTTGCCAATACCAATACCGCTTCCAAAGAAACATTTCACAAAACAACCCAGTGGTATTTTTCTGCAGAAATCATCCCCGATTTGCGACCCATCATTTCCCTAAATGCAAACGAAGCAATGTATGGTGCAAACATCGCGATTTTGAGTAATCTATCAGAACACTACGCTCCAAAAGGCAGTCACTTGGTTTCCGTTTCTCAATCGGGCGCTGCTAATATCAAACCCGAAGAAATAATCCAAACTTTTTCCAAATTCTACAAAGGTGCAGAAACCTGGAAATTTCTAAAATCATTTACGGTTAAAAAAGCTTTGCCTAATTTAACAAATATGAGGGACGAAATTGGGCCGGAAACCTTCACGGTCCGACCCAATGTATATCGTTGCGGCGACGACTTGCTCAACCCATCCCTAAATGCGGCCATGAAAAGCGGACGTTTGGTTGCCGAGTATATCATCAATGGATAATCAACCGCATGCTACCCAACTCAGGATGGTTTTGCAATCTCAAGAAATAAATTCCCGAAGGTTGTCTTTCCATGTCGATTTCCGTTTCTTGGTTTCGCAGATTATATGAACCAATCAACATACCCTGAGCATTGTAAATTATGGCCACATCGGATGTGTTATTTATCATCTGATGTCGGAGTGTAAACACCCCGGAAGACGGATTTGGATACACGTGTATAAAATCTTTTAATTGGAATTGATCCACTGAAAGACAACTATCCACCGCAACCATTACCATTTCAGTACCATCACAATCATTGCCATCCGTATAAGTATAAATTATAGGATGATTTCCTACTCCAGCTTGAGCCGGTACAAATTGATTCCCAAAAACCCCGGGTCCGGAAAACAAACCTCCACTGGGACTTGCCGCAAGAACTACGGTATCACTATAAACACAGAAATTCGTTACGGGCATATTAAAAGTGGGGGTTGGCGAGGCCACTACCTCTACCTGAAAGGTTTCTGTACTCTCACATCCTATTGGGTCTTCAAAAGTATAGGTCAAGGTATGCGTTCCCAATCCGGCAACAGAAGGGTTAAAACTGCTTGTGGCGCTAACACCAGGACCGGTAAAAGTCCCACCCCCAGGATTAACATAAGAATTGAGGTTTACCAAAGGAAGTCCACCACAGATTTTCGGTGTTGTTGGAGGTAAAAATATAGTAGGTGATGGCATTACTTCAATGTCCTGAGTTGCCGTTTGCAAGGAGCTATTTATCGATACCGAGTAGGTGATGGTGTGATTTCCTGCACCGGGAATAGAAGGATCAAATTGCCCAGCAGAAACCCCCGGCCCCGAATAATTCCCACCGGCGGGCGAACCACCGGAAAGGGTAATGGCCGGATCAGTTGCGCACATTGGAGGGAAGGGCTTAAGGGCTGCTATATTATCGCAAGGCCCACCGGTTGTATCACCGCAACCAATCAAACGCAGATGCGGCACATTAAATTGACGGGAATTTGCATACCCGGTAAACCATCCGGTTTGCGTACCAACCAAATACATTAAATTAGCCAGAGGTGGCGCCCATACTCTTGCATCATTCATAAAGTTAATGGTAGAAGTGCCCGCATTCATTTCCGCAATTATGTAGTAATTACCTGCATTGAGCACGGGTGGTGTCGGGCCAAAATTGGCCACCACTATACCAGCAGAAATGTGTGCAGCGGTAATAGTGACGGTATCTGTAGCCAAAGGCGGCAAAGTTGATTGCGGTGTGTTTTGGGTTAATTTAAAAATAATTTGTCCACCCGCAGTGGTATTGTTAGCTATTCCGGCAATCGCACCAAATGCAACTTCCCTGTTGATGATTTCAAACTGAGAAGAAACTGCACCCGTTTCGCTGAGTTGCGGACTCCCAATGGTGTTTGAGGAATATGGAAAATGTTGACCAATTTGATTTTCGTGTACTACAAATACCAAAGTATCAACTTGCGCATCAGCGGGGGGGATACTGTCGGATACAATTCGGTATGCTGCTGTGTAAACTCCAGATTGAGTTGGGACAAAAGTATTGGTAGCGGTCTGTGCAACAGTTAATGAATCACCGCTGGCAAGAATCCCGGCAGGATTTGACATCACCGTTTGAACAAAAGTATTATTTTGATAAATATCTACTTCCAAACGAGCGTTGTTTTGGTCGGCACCACCAAAATTATACACATTGGCACCAAATTTATACCCCCTCGATTGGCGTTCCGAAACATAACCATGACGTTTTTCGGTTCTGTCATCATTCCACACGTCAAAAGTAATTCCATCATCATCCGTAAAGGGCACAAGCTGATGCGCGGGAAGTTCGGTGATTTTAATATCATCGATCATGCAGAAGTAATATCCATAATTGTTTCCGTTGGCAATTGTACCATCGAAAATAAAGCGCAACTTGACCTGGGCTTGACCACCTGCAATAGATGATATGTCAAATTCCGCTTTGGCATTGGTTGGCGAACTTTCGTTAACGCCAAGGCTAGTACCAAAATAAACCGTGTCATTATAGTTTTGACCGTTATTTATGCTAATGGCTACGGAAAATCGCCCGGTAAATTTTCGCGCGAAATAATGAAATTCCAATTTAACGTGCTGGTGGCCGGACAAATCTATTGTCCCGGTTGTCAACCTTCCTGTATGGGGTGCCGGCGCGGATCCTTGACCAAAAGCCCCTTGAACCCCACCGTTATCGAGGTAATCAGAATCGAAAATCATAAAACCATTGGCACGAGTAGGACTATTGATAGGCGTTCCGGGTGCACCAAAACCACCTCGTGACCCCATGGCAGAGGTGGGCGAAGTCAGTGGCCCCCGATATTCCCAAACAGCATTTGGATATAATCCTCCGGCAGGATTTAAGCCCAGATTGGTCCATGTACTTGGCAATCCACCGGAAAAATCTTCTGACCAAATGATGGCATTTTGGGTTCTCGCTTGCGTATTATCCGAAGAATAATGTGCTGGATATAGGTTTGCATCCATGGATATTTCAGACTGCGCAGTAGGAAGTTGCTGTGAACGAATACCCAAAGCAAGGAAACAAAACAACAAAATGTGTGTAAATTTTTTCATGGCGGAATCGATTTTAATTTCAAGGGTGAAAGTACATAATAATTCCTTAAGCAAAAAAAAGAATTTGGTTTTTTGCCCATTTTAACCATTGACAGTATATTTGTCGCATAAATTACAATTTTTTTATCACCCATGAACCATCTTTCCGGAAATTTAAAAATACTGCGCAAACGCAAAGGTTGGTCGCAAGGAGATATGGCCGCCAGATACGATGTAAGCAGAAGCACGGTCAGCGCATACGAAATTGGTTCTGCTGAACCAAACATTGATACGCTTTTGAAATTTTCCGAAGATTTTGGCATCAGCATCGACCGACTGATTCGCCAGGATTTAAGTGCAATCAGCGAGAAAAAACTCAGCGAAATAGAACGCGGTTTAGATTTCGACTACAGTGGGAAAAACCTGCGTATATTAGCCACTACGGTTACCGAATCCAACGAAGACCGCATTGAACTTGTTCCCGTAAAAGCCAAGGCCGGATATGCCGCAGGATACGGAGATCCCGATTTCCTTAAAGAACTGCCCAACCTCCACTTACCATTTTTACCAAGAGATAAAAAACACCGGGCATTTCAGGTAAATGGCGACAGCATGCTACCCATACCCGATAAATCCTATGTAGTGGGGGCCTATCTTGAAGATTGGAACGACATCAAACCAGACGAAAAATACATCATCATTTCCAAAGAAGATGGAATTGTACTTAAATGCATCTCCGGAAATTGGCGTAAAACTGGAGATTTTATTTTGTCCTCCACCAATCCGGATTACAAACCCTATAATTTCCCAGTTCAAGAAGTGTTGGAAATTTGGAAATTGGTCCTGCACATTTCCGATAGAGTACTCGATAGTTCACCTACTGATTTAGGTGAAGTCATTCGCAATATTCAATCGGAAATTGCACAACTGAGCGGTAAAATCAATAATACCAAAAGGTAAATTTAAAGGCCTTTTTACCATACAAAAAAAGTCGGAGATGTTTTTTCAGCTCCGACTTTTTAAGAATTTGATATACCCCAAATTATTCGACCACGGTAATCATGACCTTGGCGCTCATTTGCTCACCATAAGATTGATGGTGACCATTGGCATATTGCATGGTCAATACATAGTCGCCGGGAGCAAGTTCAAGTTCCGCTTCCTCCTGGGCATCGCCATAGTGCAAGTTCATTTCGTCCATGGGAATGGTCTCCCCTACTTCGTAAAACTCACCATTGATGATAATGTGATGGTGGCCAGAATGTTGAATTAAATCACCAGCTGGGTGCAACTCCATACCTTCAACACCCATTGTTACGTTAAAGGGACTAGTGACTTCATCCCCATCCTGAAGGTTGACAAAATACACCTTTGCTCCCTCGGGCACATGGAGATAATCAATATCTTCCGCCTGTGTTTCCACTTTAGCATCACCTGCATTAGACGTTTCACCACTTTGACAGCTCATGCCGGCAATAAGTGTCATTCCAAAAAGTACATGTTTAATTTTCATAGCTCTATTGTTCGTTACGGTTAATAATTATTCGAAATGAATTAAAATCTGATTTTTCTCCACAGATTGTCCTTCTTTGGCCTCTATGGATTTTACCACACCATCTCCTTCAGCTTTGATGTTGTTTTCCATTTTCATGGCTTCTAAAACCAACAGCGGAGTTCCCTTTTTCACTTCATCACCGGGTTTTGCGAGAATCTTCAACACCATGCCGGGCATTGGTGCTTTAAACTCTTTGTTCCCTGCGGCCAACAAATCCTTTAATCCCATTTTTTCCAACATCAAATCGAGGTCGGTTTTGTACGGGATACTTAAAATCTCCCCATTGACCATAAGGGTCATGACTTTATCCGCATTTTTAACTACCCGAACGTCGTAACTCTTGTTTCCGATCTGGTAATGAAAATGATTTTTCCCCAAAGGCATTTGGCTGAGGGACACTTTTTTATCATTAATGGTCAAATCATTTCTCTCTCCGGAAATGATTCGAGCGGTATCGTTGATGTTGGTCTCTATCATGGTGCGAATATAAGAAATAGATTATTTGCGCATAAATTTTTCTACGATTTCCGAAAATATCTCCGGTTGTTCGGCGTGAAGCCAATGTCCCGCACTACCAATGGTTTCCAGCTGACCCGATGGAAAGTGATCGTGAATGCGGTCGAGGTCATCATCAGTGATGTAATCGGATTTTCCACCGCGAATAAAGCATGTGGGGCCATCGTAAAATGCGCGATCCGGAAGCGCTTTGCCAACTTCTTCTATTTGAGAATTGATGAGATCGACATTAAACCGCCAGTCGTAAACCCCCGCCTCGGTTCGGTGCAAACTTTTGAGTAGAAAAAACTGAATGCCCTTGTTCGGTATTTTTTCACTCAGTAAATCTTGTGCTTCCTTCCTAGATTCCGGCGCACGGGATTTTACGTGAAGCAGGGCATCTATTATTTCACGATGCTGCACTGGGTAATGCCGGGGCGCAATATCCGCAACCATGAGTTTTTCCACCTTATCAGGATTTAATGCCGTAAAACACATGGCCGCTTTTCCGCCCATAGAATGACCGAGTAATTGCACTTTATGCAAACCTTTTTCCTCCAAATACGCGTGAATGTCATCGCTCATCGCATCGTAGGTGTGCGGGGCAGACCATGGTGAACGCCCGTGGTTACGCATGTCGAGAAGGTGAACGTTGACCCCCATACGCTCCGACCACCGCTTTCCCAGGGTGTTCCAATTATCACTCATTCCAAACAAACCGTGCAATATCAACAATGGATCTCCGGAACCATATTCTCTCGAAAATAATTTCACTTTTTTGCTTTTTTATAAACTGGCACAGAACTACAGGCTTCACCAAACATCAAACTGCGGACAACCGGGGTCAACTTAGCTGCGAGCAAGGCATAGGCTTCCTCCCCTACATCAGGGCGATTACAACCTTTCAACACCACCGGCTTATCTTTAAATTCGGAAAAATCCAATTGATGTATTTGCGCCTTTATTATTTCGGATTCGGCTTTATCTGGAGCAGCGCAAACCAACCCGGCGCCAACTGAACTCACCTGAGCGGACAAAATCATATATGCCCATAAGGGAATAATCATATCTTCGCTGCACCACAAATTGACCCATTTGCTGCGGTGGTTCTCCCAAGCATAATTTTTAACCTTTTCCCGAAACACTTTTTCCCGCAATAGTCCACCATCAGAAAAGTCCAATATGTCGATATGAACGACTTCCGATCTGGGCAAAAGCGCATCCACATCGAGGGTAATCAGCTTTGATTGCGCCACCCGATTGACAATAATATCTTCTTCCATTACATTAAAACATTCCCAGTTCCAACTTGGCTTCCTCGCTCATCATTTCCTTAGTCCAGGGCGGCTCAAAGGTAATTTCAACCTCTACATCTTTTACATCGGGAACCGTACCGGCCTTTTGTTTGACCTCCTCGGGCAGGGATTCTGCTACCGGACAATTTGGACTTGTCAGGGTCATCAGGATTTTTACATCGCCTTCTTCACTGACCTGAACGTCGTAAATCAAACCGAGTTCGTATATGTTTACCGGAATTTCAGGATCAAAGATTGACTCCAGCTCCCGAACAACTTCCTCACCAATGGCGATCATTCTTTCTTCAGTCATAACATCTACTTTTATTCATTTTCAAAAATTCAACAACCATTTTCAACTCAACTTAAAAAAGTCTCATTTTTTTTTCTGCGAATCTACGTGGTTAACCGTGAAATGCCAAAGCGTAATATTTAATTTGCTTCACCATAGAAACCAGACCATTGGCCCGAGTGGGAGATAAATGCTCCTTGAGACCAATTGTATCGATAAAACCCGTATCCGCCACGAGAATATCTTTTGGCTTTTGTCCGGAAAACACCCGGATCATTAAGGCGATAATGCCCTTGGTTAGGATGGCATCACTATCTGCACGAAAGGTAATTTCTCCGGTATCTTCGAGTTTGGCATGCAACCATACCCGCGACTGGCATCCTTTAATGAGATTGTCCTCCGTTTTATGGACTTCTTCCAAAGGTTCTAATTCCTTTCCCAAATTTATGATATGCTCATATCTTTCAGTCCAATCGGTAAAAAACGCAAATTCATCAATGATTTCCGTCTGCGTTTCTCTTATATTGCTCATATTTATTAACTACGTTTTTTATTGGTGAAAAAATGTCCCTTAGCTAAATACCCAGATTATTTAATCTGTTATTCGGATCGGACTGCTCGTTTAGTCTTTCCTTTTGACAATTAACTTCAACATTTACCCCGTCCACCGGCTCGGGAAAGTTGCCCTTACTGATGTTGAGCCTTTGGTCTTCATAGCATTTTCGCATAAAAATAGCCCAGGTAGGCAATGCCACTGTGGCACCTTGCCCATAGGCTGTTCCCCGAAAATGCGCCGACCGATCTTCACATCCGGACCAAACCACACCCACAAGGTTGGGCACCAAACCTACAAACCAACCATCACTATTGTTTTGCGTTGTACCTGTTTTTCCCGCGATGGGATTTTCAAACCCGTAGGGAAAACCGGTTACCACATCATTTAGATAACTGTAGTTTCCGCTTTTGGTTCGCAAACGTGCTCCGGTACCGTGAATGGTTACCCCTTTGAGAATTTCCAACATCACAAAGGCATCCTGTTCATTTAGAATCTCGCGGGT
Source organism: Cryomorphaceae bacterium (assembly GCA_020832345.1). Lineage (GTDB taxonomy): Bacteria > Bacteroidota > Bacteroidia > Flavobacteriales > Schleiferiaceae > CSBr16-58. The sequence continues at coordinate 8,646 of JAFIEY010000200.1, forward strand.
AAAAGGGGAAAACTCTTGCAGCACAGTTCCGTTTTTGTCTTCTATCCGCGTGATCATAAGAGGTTGGGTATAAACCCCACCATTGACAAATGTGGTATATGCGCCGGCTAATTCATACACTGACATATCCAATGTACCCAAGGCAATAGATGGCTGCATGGGCACTTCGCCCTCCACGCCCATGGCTTTTACCATTCGCACAACCGGCTCGGGACCGATCTGTTTCATCAAAAATGTGGTGATGGTATTAACGGAATTGGCCAGGGCATTTCGCAGGGTACGCACCTCACCGTATTGTCGGTTGGAATTTTGAGGGCACCAATCTTTTATCAATCCGTAAGATCCCTTTTCAATACAGGTCAATACATCGGGCACTTCAAAGCAGGGGCTGTATTTTTTTTGCTTAATGGCAGTGGCATATACGAAAGGCTTGAAAGTTGAACCCGCCTGGCGACGCCCCATTTTTACTTGGTCGTACTTGAAATGCTTAAAGTTCATGCCGCCGACGTAGGCCTTCACAAAACCCGTGAGTGGATCCACCGCAATAAATCCGGTACGATAAAATGCCTTATAGTACCTGATGGAATCCATGGGGGACATTACCGTATCAATATCGCCATCCCAGTGAAAAACGTGCATGCGTATGGGGGTTTCAAATACTTCGCGAATGCTGTCCTCCGAAATACCGTTTCGCTTCATTTGTCGATATCGATCCGACCGACGCATGGCCTGGGTCATAATACCGTCAATTTGCTGCTGATTGAGCTTGCTGTAGGGAAAACCGGGTTTTTTACCATCCACTTTAAAAAACACCCGCTGCAAATTACTCATGTGTTCGCTTACCGCTTCTTCAGCATATTGCTGCATTCGGGTATCTATTGTGGTATAAATCTTTAGTCCGTCGGTGTACATATTGTATTTGCTTCCATCGGCTTTGGGGTTTTCCTCGCTCCACTTTCGCATATAACTGCGAACATATTCCCGGAAATACGGGGCAGAACCCTCGTCGTGGCCTTGTCGGGTATAGTTGAGCCCAATCTCCTTTAATTTTAATGTATCGAAAGCTTCCCTTGTCAAGCTATTGTTTCGGACCATTTGGTATAAAACGGCATTTCTCCGTTGTACAGCCTGTACAGGTTTAGTAATGGGACTATACAAGGAAGGATTTTTCACCATGCCCACCAACATCGCAGATTCCAAAAGCGTGAGTGAATCCGCTGATTGGTTAAAATAAATAGCCGCTGCCGATTGAATTCCAACTGCCTGATAAATAAAATCAAACTGATTGAGATACATGGTGATGATTTCTTCCTTGGTGTATTGTCTTTCCAGCCGTGCAGCGATTACCCACTCTTTGGTTTTTTGCATGAGGCGTTCGATTAAACTCGTGGCCGGCTCGTGAAACAAGTTTTTGGCGAGCTGCTGGGTAATGGTTGAGGCACCTCCCCCCTTTCCCATTTTGGAAACAGCACGTGCCAAAGCCCGCAAATCAATACCAGGATGCGAAAAAAACCGCTCGTCCTCTGTGGCTACGAGTGCATCGATCACATAGGGTGAAATTTGCTCAAACTCCACGTGGGTTCTGTTTTCTTTGTAAAACTTACCAATCATCACGCCGTCTGAAGAAATGATTTGGGAAGCCAAATTGCTTTTCGGATTTTCAATTTCCTCAAAACCCGGCAGTTCTCCAAAGTAATCATTTGACGCCAAATAGAAAATTAGGGCAGGGATGGTCAGCAATACAAAAAAGATGCACCAGATAATTAGCACATACTTTCCGTTACCTTTCTTTTGACCTTTTTTAGGTGTCGGTTGTTTCTTTTTTTGCATGGTTCAATAATATTAAGACTCAGTCTCTATGGGTTCCAGCCGGAAAAACACCTCTTCAATGCCGGGCAGAACATCGGGGCGCATTCCCTGAATAAAGCGGAAGGTGTAAATTCCCTTTGTCCCAAACCTAATGGGAGCGCTGCCCAAAGGCGCAATTATTTCGCGGGTGTGTCCTAATCCTTTTCCCAACCTTTTGCCCTTAGCATCACTGGTCATAAACATGATGGTGTCCCGGTACTCCAGCCCCCGTTCGGAAACAACTTCCCGAAACAGGTAAAAATTTCGGTAGGGGTAATTGGGATTATGTCGAATACCCGTCATGCCGATATAGGCCGCATTTGTGTCCATAATGAGCACTTCCACTTCAATGACACTGTCTTTAGGCCAGCCCTCGCGGTCAATGGAAAAGTATGAATTCACCAGTGCGCCATCCGAACAAGATCCCAGAGCAAAAATAAAACCGAATACAATTAATTTCACTGCTTCATTAATTCGTTTTAAAACCAAAGACTTTGCATTTGCCGGATTAGCATGGTAAATCAAGCAAATATTTTTAACAATATCCGAAAAATTACGTGTCGTCATTTTTTTTAGGATCTATTGGGTTTACGTTGTCCACCTCCTTTTCTGCCTTGGTTTCGTCTGTTTTTTGCCGGCTTTTTTCTATCAAATCTCGACAAATCATCTTGTCCAACCACATTACTCATTTCAATAGATTCGTTCACCGTTTTGTCTTCTACAACAAAACCACTTAAGTCTTCGGGTATTTGTCCCTGCTCATTCATGGAAATAATTTGAGAAGCATCTTTTGCGTGTATGGTCAGCCAAACCGGGCTCTCCTTTCCCATGGTGTACCACATCAGCCCATTGAAAATGTCCATTTTCTGAAAGTAAGCCTCACCCTGTTTGGTCTTTAATCGCTTAGAAGTATCGGGGAATTTTTTAACTGCCTCCATATAGGAATCGAGTTCATAATTCAGGCAGCACTTGAGTTTACCGCACTGTCCGGCAAGTTTTTGCGGGTTTAATGAAAGTTGTTGGTACCGTGCCGCAGCTGTACTTACACTTCTAAAATCGGTTAGCCAGGTAGAACAACACAACTCCCTTCCACAACTTCCAATGCCCCCAAGTCGTCCGGCTTCCTGGCGCAAACCTATTTGGCGCATTTCAATCCGCATTCGGAATTTGGCGGCCATTTCCTTTATCAATTGGCGAAAATCGACGCGATCTTCGGCGGTGTAATAAAACACCCCTTTTGAACCATCAGCCTGCATCTCCACATCACTGATTTTCATATTGAGCTTAAGGGATTTTGACATAGACCTGGTTTCCATCATCAGGTCATTTTCCCGATCGCGGTTTTTGTGCCAACTGTCAATATCCCGTTGATTCGCCAGGCGATAGATACTTCTAATCTCCGAGCTATCCTCCTTAATATTTTTCTTTCTAAGCTGAAAGCGCACCAGTTCACCCCTCAAAGAAACCACACCCACATCGAAGCCCGGATTTCCCTCAACCACAACAACATCACTCATTTGGAGTTTGAGGTTGTTTTTATTAGAAAAGTATTCTTTCCGTCCATTTTTAAAACGAACTTCAACAATATTGCAAGTATATTGGTCTTTGGGGAGATCCATATTGCTCAACCAGTCGAACACCGGCATTTTTCCGCAACCGTCAACGCCGCAACTCCCGTTGCTTTTACAGCCTTTAGGCAGTCCGTTGGCGCTGCTGCAATTTGTACATCCCATAGATTTTCAGTCAATTATTCGGCATTCTTCATTGAACGCATCCAATCGGTAAAGATAGAAAATACGTGCAGTGCGAACAAGGCTTTTTTTTAGGGCAAAAGTTGCGGATTTTTTTGAAATAGGATGGGATTATTATGCCGTGGGGATTCCAATTAGAAATCAAATGATGAGTCCACTCCAAAAAGGATGATTTCAATCAAAATTGACGCGGAGGGGATTTTCGAGCCGGCGCTAATTAACTGCTAATAAGCATGGTAAAATCTACCATAAAGGAAGATTTTGGCAGAAAGGGACTTTTTAGAGCAGACTCATGTTTCA
>JAFIEY010000202.1 GCA_020832345.1 Cryomorphaceae bacterium
CCACGTACTCAAAGTAACAGTTCTAAAATCGGCCTTGTATAGAGCAGTACAAAATTAGGCAAATTTCGCAATTTACGTATCAGCCGCGTACCACCTTAGCTGAAAAAATCAACTTTTCAGGAGTAGGGGGAATTTCCGCTAACGGTTCTCAGCTATACGCAGGCAGGGATTTTAAGCACTGAACTTCCTACGAAGAACTGAACTTTAAATTTAACACTTTCCTGTCCTACGAAGCACGAAACCCCTGCTTGCGTATAGGTGATGTTGTGCGTTCGGTGTTCTTTTTTCGTCTCGTTTTTCATAGTCGTTTCTGTAACTGCGTTGGCTTTGCAAGCTCTTTGACAAAGCTTGGATTTGAGCGTTGGCTCGTGCGGCTTTGGCAATGTGCTTGCAAATAGCGTGGGCATTAAATTGGTTTCAGTCCTAACTCTTTCAAAAACTCGTTGTGTTTGTCTGTGTTTTCTTTTATGCTGTCATTTATTGAAGTCAGTTTTTTGTTCACGTCTTTCAAATCAATTTGTACTTCGTCTTCTGCGGTGCTTACATATCTTGAGATGTTCAGGTTGTAGCCGTTCTTTTCAATTTCGTCCATTGAAACTCTGCGGGCATACTTCTCAATCTGCTCTGGTCGGTGTTTGTAGGTTTCAACGATTTTTTTAATATCATTTGGCTCGTCATCTTCGCCTTCTCTTAGCGTGTTTTGGCGTTTGCCTTTTTCGTAATGTTCACTTGCGTTGATGAACAACACATCATCTTGCTTTTTGCATTTTTTCAACACCAAAATACAAACAGGAATTCCTGTCGAGTAGAATAAGTTTGAAGGCAAACCAATAACCGTATCAATATGATTGTCTTTTAACAGTTTGGTTCGGATACGTTCTTCTGCACCACCACGGAACAAAACTCCGTGCGGTAAGATGATGGCCATTGTGCCTTCTTTGCCTAAAAAGTGAAAACCGTGCAATAGAAAAGCAAAGTCGGCTGCTGATTTAGGTGCTAAACCATAACTTTTGAAACGGAAATCTTCTGCCAAGGTGTCGTTTGGTTCCCAACGTAAACTGAAAGGCGGATTGGCTACTATGGCATCAAACTCTATCTTTTTACTTGGGTTCATTTCGTTGAGAATGTGCCATTGATTCTCTAAGGTGTCTCCGTGGAATATCTCAAACTCGGTGTCTTTCATACCGTGCAACAGCATATTCATTCGGGCAAGGTTATAAGTAGTGATGTTTTTCTCTTGTCCGTAAATTTTACCCACACTACCGCCACTGTCTTTGATTCGCTTGCGTACATTGAGCAACAACGAACCCGAACCACAAGCAAAATCTAATACTTTGTTCAGTTTGTTCTTTTTGCCGCTGGTGGGGTCTTGACTGTCTAAAGTGACGATTTCAGAAAGGATGGTAGAAATTTGTTGTGGTGTATAAAATTCTCCTGCTTTTTTGCCCGAACCTGCGGCAAATTGACCTATCAAATATTCATATGCATCTCCAAGCGTGTCGCTATCTGTAGAAAAATCCGCTATGCCTTCGGCAATTTTTTGGATAATAGTGCAGAGCTTTTTATTTCGCTCGGTATTGGTTTTACCAAGTTTTTCTGAGTTCAGGTTGATTTCTGAAAACAAGCCCTGGAATGCACTTTCAAAGGATTCATTTTCGATATAACGAAAACCAGCTTCAAGCGTAAGCAACAAATCCGGATGTTGTGTCCGCGCCATTTCGCTGATGTTGCTCCACAAATGTTCGGGCTTAATCACATAATGCACTTTCTTACGCATCTGTGTCTCGTATAAAGGCACATCGGGCTCATTTGCAACGTACCATTCTGCTAAAGGTGTCCGATAATCATTTGTATCTAATACAGGATAATCTTGGCCCAGCTCTTTTTTTGCTGCTTCTTCATAGTTGTGCGACAAATACCTCAGGAAGAGAAAAGAAAGCATATAATCACGAAAATCATCTGCATTCATTGCTCCTCGCAGGTTGTCTGCTATATCCCAAAGGGTTTTGCCGAGTTGTTGTTGGTCTTTTAGTGTCATTGACTATGATTTATTTGATTTCAGGATTATCTTGATTGTCTTCTTCACTGGCTTTTATTTCGTTTACCAACAAGGCTTGCAATTCATCCTTGGGCAGCAATAGTTGATACTCCGCTACACCAATTGGTTTGTTAATATCTTGCAGAGCTATTTCTACATCTAAATGGTCTTTGTCGGCACAGAGTATAATCCCAATAGAAGGATTTTCGTTTTCTTCTTTCTCTAATTTGTCCAATAAAGAAAGGTAAAGGTTCATTTTTCCAACATATTCGGCTTTGAAACTTCCAATTTTCAACTCAATAGCTACCAATGAACGTAAACCACGATGAAAGAAAAGCATATCTACAAAATACTCTTTGTTGTTGTATTCTAAGCGGTGTTGGTTACCAATAAATGTAAAGCCCTTGCCCAATTCCAACACAAACGATTTTATTTTTTCTACCAATCGTTTTTCTAATTCTGCTTCTTTCACTTTTTCGATAATACCTAAAAAGCTTAGATTATAAGCATCTTTGAATACTTCAGATGCGTAATCAGAATGAATGGCAGGAAGCGTTTCAATAAAATTATTCGACTTGATTTGCTTTTCACTATGGGAATAACTATCCATTTTGATGGCATTGAGCAACCAATCTCTGCTCCAACCTTTTTCTATGGTTTGCTGAATATACCATAGTCGTGCATTTTTGTCCTTTACTTTTTCCATAAGTAAAATGTTATGGCCCCAAGGTATTTTTGCAACAAGCTGTTGCAAATTTGCCAATGGTTGTGGCAAAAACATATCTTCTTTATTTTCAGTATTTTGTAATTTTGCCACAGCCTGTGGCAAAATTAGATTTTCGGAATATTCTTTATAAAAAGCAAGCATTCTTCCTAAATTACGTTCTGAAAAACCTTTAAGGTCGATAAATTCTTGTTTTAAATCGGCAGCCAGACGAGGAATTACTTTTGCCGACCATCCCTCTTGTTGTTGACGTTCGGCTATCATTTTGCCTGTTTGCCAATAAAGCAAAATCATTTCAGTATTTACGGCAATAGCGGTACGTGACCGAGCCTGTTGTATAGCGGTTTTTATTTCGCCCAACAACGATTGGTATTTTACGGTTTCTATTTCTTTGCTCATATCTTAATTCTCAATTTTCGGAAACAACCCCTGCATCAAGCCCATTGTCTGAATCACGGATTTACACGGATTTAATGATTCCACGGATTTTATCATAACACAAGTCTTTTAAATGTAAGCGATTTACTTCCGAAGTTGATTAACAAACCCATTTATACTATAATTTTTTTAAAACTCCAATCTGTGCCATCCTTTAATCCTTCTAATCCGTGATTCAGACAATTTTCGGAAACAAGCCCTGCATTAAGCCCTTTTTATGTTGCTGCAATTGCTCTATCTTCTCCGCCTGTGCCGTGATAAGTGTATCTAAGGACGAAAGGCAAGAAGCGATTTTTTGTTGTTCTTTTAGAGATTTTGGAACGATTAATTCTATCTCTCTCAATATATCCAATCCAATTCTCTTTCTTGTAGAACCTGTTGCTCTCCTGTCAATTGCTTCTCTTATTCGTTTTGAATTTATTAGTGAATAGATAAAGTACTTTGAATATTTTGTTTCATCTACAACTAACCTAATACCATCAGAAGCCATAATACATCTATGTAAATTGTCAGGGATAATACAGGCTCTTCCAACTGGGTCGCCCATTTTTGATATAATTATATCGCCAGCGTAAATATTACAACTAAGAAGTTCATCAGCCTTCTCAATTGAAGCGTAAATTTTGTTATCGTCATTGAATACACCATCCCCAATATTTTGTAGTTGTATTATTCTAAATCCACTTTCTTTATAATCACTTGCCATAAGATTTGAACCAAATGGACCACCAGTAAAACTCCACTTTACTTTTTTATCTGCTGTATCAATTAATGTTTTCTCCACCCACTCCCCATCTTTCTCAAACTCCTTAAACCGAACCTTCGGCACAGTTTCACCCTCTTTCGGAAAAAGGTTTTGCATCAAGCCTTTTTTGTGGTCTTGCAGAGTCGCAAGATATTGCGTCTCTGCGGCTATCAATTCATCTAAGGAGGAGAGGCAGGATGCGATTTTTTGTTGTTCTTGGAGGTTTGGGGTTGGTATTTTTAATTTTGAAAATATAGAAATCCAATGTCTTTGATGAACGCCAACTTCGTAATTAATCATTTTAATTGCTTCATATACGAACTTGATATCATTTCCATTTTTTGATAATAAAATCTTCATTGCTGAAGATTTTGTCTTGAAAGGAAAATCTACAAACTGTGTAGCAGTGGTAAAATCATCAAAAATTATTACTGGTAGATTTTCTTGAAAAACACCTTCCTTTTCATTGGTGTAACCTAAAATAAAGGATTTACCCGCTGTCAAAACAGGAGTATCGTATTCGTCTTTATAGTCTGTACTTTCGACCAAGTAGGGTGTTGGTTGCAAGTAATCAAGACATTGCTCCAATTCTTCCAAATTCCATTCTTTATTGAACTCAGGAAACCTTAACTCTGGTATTAATTTATCTTTACTCATTTGTCTGAATTTGGATTTTTAGGATGAAAGGTATCTTCTTTCCATTTACTGGGGTTGTTCATAATGTAGTGTGATATTCTATCATACGATTCATTGTTTCTGATGATATGGTCGTGATATCGTGGTTGCCATTGAAATGTTGGGTCTAATTGGCGGGCATTTTTGGTTACCCCTATTTTGTACCCCCGAACGATGGACGCCAAATTTTGGGATTGTGGTCCAAATTGGTTTTTGGTTGGTGGTGTCGTTGGTGGTGTCGTTCGGGGTAGAGACGCAAAATTTTGCGTCTCTACGTTTGCGTCCCCGTTTGCGTCCCCGTTTGCGCCACCATTCCCAATTCCGTTCCCGTCCCCATTTTGTTCATCATTCATCGTTTTGGCAATTTCGATAATTCCGTGCACGTGGTTGGGCATAACGATGTGGTTATGTAATATGACAAATGGAAAATGTAGGGGTATTTCCAACCAATATTTTTCTGCCATTTCACCTATATCGGATAATTGCATATATCCATTAACAACTTCTCCAAAAAAACAAAATCTGTTTTGTGTACAAATGGTAATAAAATATAAAGCATTAGAACCGTAATCCCAATTAGGCATTCTGGCAGTTTCTACACGATATTTATTTTTAAATTTGCTCATCTTACCTTCAAACCAATCAGTGGTTCAGACATCATAAGCTGCCAACCCACTAATTTCCCTTTCTCCTGCCAACTTCTTAAGTTGAGGCACCAAATCTTCCATCAATGCCAATTCTTTTACCCTGCGTTCTTTCCAACTCAATTCTAAAGGTGCTAAGAGGTCAGTGAGTTTTTCACCGTCAAAAATCATTCGGTTCATTATCTTTTCTACAAAGGCTTTCAAGTCTGCTGTTTGCAAACCGTGTTGGTGGGCAATGGCAGCCAATTCCTTTTCGTTTTTCTCTACTACAAAAGTGTCGTAACCTTTGCGTAAGGTGTCCACATCTTGTCCGCTGTTCCAATCCAAACTATTGATGTACTCGGTAAGGTCTTCCTGCTCGTCCATCAGATTGGCATTAGCACTGAGCAAACTAATCACCTGTGCTTTGGTCATTTTTTGCTTACTCGGTTTCTGCTGTGTGCTGTCGGCAATCAGGCTCATTATATAATCGTAATCAATTACGGCAGAAGCAAATAACACAAACTCAAAATCCAATTGCTGTATGTCTTCCGGTGCTTGATCGCCTTTTTCTTGCTGTATTTTTCGTAATTGCTTGGCGGTTTCTATATACGAGCTGCGGAACTCTTGCAAGGTTTCTTTGGGCAAAATGGCTTCAATCTGGGCTTGCTGCTCTTCGTCAATATCAGTGTATTGGTCTAATTGAGTTTTGAGGCGTTGTACTTCTTTGAAGTTCTTTACAAATGCAATGCGGGCGGCATCACCTTTTAGGTTATATACTTCCTGTGGTTCGTTTACCAAATTGTGTTCGTGCATAAAAATGCCCAATTTTTCAACCGCCTCTTTGTATTTGTCAATCACCACAGGGGCAGGATCCACCAACCAAATTTCTTTGGCTTTGCCGTTATCTTCACCCGAGAACAGGGCAATGGCTGTATTTACGGCTTCTTGCTGCGAACGGAAATCCAAGATATTACCGTAAGGTTTGGTATCGTTTAATACACGGTTGGTTCGTGAAAACGCCTGAATCAAGCCGTGGTATTTCAGGTTTTTGTCCACATACAAAGTGTTCAGGTATTTGCTGTCAAACCCTGTGAGCAACATATCTACCACTATGGTAATGTCTATCTTGTTTTTGTGCGGATAGTCTTTGTTGGCGTATTTCTGGTCTTTGATGCGTCTTTGCACATCTTGGTAATACAAGTCAAATTCGTTGATGCTGTGGTTGGTGCCATACTGTTTATTGTAATCGTCAATAATGAGTTTGAGCGCTGCTTTTTTCTCTTCAGGATTTTGTTTGTTGTCCTCTTTTTCCTGCACCAAATCCTCTTGAATTTGCTGAATGTCTTTGTTGCCTTCGGCAGGTGGTGAAAACACGCAAGCGATATTCAATGGCTCAAAATTTGGGTCTTCTGCTTGTCGCTGTTTTTGAATTTCTTTGAAAAGCTGATAGTATTCTATGGCGTTATTGATAGAAGCTGTTGCCAATACTGCATTGAATCGCCTTGAATTGGTAGCGGCATTGTGCTTATCTAAAATAGCTTCTACTACTGCCTGTTGGGCAATTTGTTCGCCTGGTTTGGCTGGTTGAGACGCAATATCTTGCGTCTGTACACTCTTTCCTTTGAAATAGTCAATGTGAAATTTCAATACATTTCTATCATCAATGGCGTGGGTAATGGTGTAAGCGTGCAAACGCTTTTGAAAAATATCTTCGGTGGTTTTGTAAGATGCTTCTTCGCCTTCTCGTATTTGGTAGGTAGCGTTTTCGCTAAAAATAGGCGTACCCGTAAACCCAAACAATTGAGCATTCGGGAAAAATTCTTTAATGGCTTTGTGATTCTCACCAAACTGCGAACGGTGGCACTCGTCAAAAATGAAAACCATTCGTTTGCTGCTCAGTGGCTCCAAGCGTTCTTTGTAGTTCTTTTTGTAAGTTCCATCCAATGCCAAGCCCAATTTCTGAATAGTGGTAACAATTACCTTATCTGCATAGTCGGTAGAAAGTAAACGCCTTACCAAGGTTTCGGTATTGGTATTTTCTTCCACACTGCCTTCCTGAAATTTGTTGAACTCCTCACGGGTTTGTCGGTCAAGGTCTTTTCTATCCACCACAAACAAACATTTTTCAATATCGGGATTGTCCTTTAGCAGGGTAGATGCTTTGAAGGAAGTCAAGGTTTTACCGCTTCCTGTGGTATGCCATATATAACCGTTGCCTCTGTTTTGGTGAATACAATCTACAATCGCTTTTACCGCATAGACTTGGTAAGGTCGCATTACGAGAAATTTCTGTTCGCTCTCTACCAAAACCATATACTTGCTTATCATTTCACCAAGTGTGCACTTGGTAAGGAATTTTTCGGTAAAATCGTAGAGTCCGTTTATTTTTTTGTTGTCGATATCTGCCAATTCATACACAGGTAAAAATTGTTCATCTGCATTGAAAGCAAAATGTTGGTTTTTGTTATTAGCGAAGTAAAGCGTTCTACCGCCATTGCTCACAATAAACAATTGCATAAAGCAAAGCAGAGAATTACCGTAACCATTACCCGGTTCGTTTTTGTAGTCCACAATTTGCTGCATTGCCTTCCTATGCGAAATGTCACCCTTTTTCAGTTCGATTTGCACCGCAGGCAAGCC
>JAFIEY010000205.1 GCA_020832345.1 Cryomorphaceae bacterium
CCCACCCCCCACCCCCCACCCCGAAAATAACCACCACAAAGACACCCGCCCCCAAAGCCCCCCCTCCGACCTCCCCCCCCCACCCCCTCAAATAACCTCCACAATCCAAACCGCACCCAACCCACGTTCCCGAAAAAAATCTACTCCAACAAATCCGGACGACGTTCCTTTGTCCTCTTAATGGCTTGATCCTCACGCCAAGCTTCTATGGCTGCAAAATTTCCACTGGTCAATACCGAAGGCACTGTAATGCCTTCGTATTCGGATGGACGGGTATAAACCGGAGGAGCCAGTAAATTGTCTTGAAACGAATCGGTAAGTGCAGATGTTTCGTCGTTTAAAACGCCCGGCAACAACCTGATAACGGCATCACAAACCACAGCAGCCGCCAGCTCTCCCCCACTCAACACATAGTCGCCGATGGAAATTTCGCGGGTAATCCACAAATCCCGTGCTCGCTGATCAATGCCTTTATAATGTCCACAAAGAATCATAATATTTCCCTTTAACGACAGTGCATTGGCTGTCTTCTGGTCAAATCGGCTACCATCAGGCGTCATATAAATAATCTCGTCGTAAGTGCGTTCTTTTTGCAATTTCTCAATACAGCGGTGAATGGGCTCCAACATCATCACCATTCCTGCGCCACCACCAAATTGGTAATCATCGATTTGTTTGTGTTTCCCTATGCCATAATCCCTTAGATTATGGAGGTGAACTTCAACAAGTTTTCGATCAATGGCACGCTGTAATATCGAATCGGAAAATGGACTTTCGAGCAATTTCGGCAAAGCCGTGATGATATCTATTCGCATATTTAAAAAATTAACCCGCTTTTAAACCAAAAATCAGATTATGTTTTTTGCTTTTTCTTCCGGGCCGCCGGAAAAAGCACATTGTTCAAAATAAGTCGGTATCCGGGGGAATCCGGAAACATGGTCAAATCTGTTGGAGGATCACCCACCCGGTGCTGGTAGTCCTCCGGATCGTGACCACCGTAAAAGGTGAAAAAACCTTTTCCCACTTCGCCGTGGATATAACGCGCTTCTCCGGCAGATTTGTTTTCTCCCAAAATCACCACGTGTGGTTTTATCAGCGATTTGCGAAATGCCGTTGTTTGTCCCATAAAACCTTTTATTACCCGTGTGTGATTTTGGGTCAGCATGGAAGGAACCACATCCCACTTGGCAGAAAATTCAAACAATCCAAAATAATCATTCTCAGCTTTTACATTTCGGGTATTGGTTACGTCAATATTAGAATATTCATATTCCATGGGATTAGTCACTAGGGTAAAATCCGTAAAGGCGAAGGTTTTTGAGTAATCCAAACGCGAGTTGTAGTTGGGATCTGCCGGGTCGCCATCAAACATCGACTCACAAATATCCAGTCCTTCTGCCGCCAGCGCAATATCGTAAGTATCTGTAGCCGAACACATGGCGAAGGTAAACCCCCCACCCACGGTAAATTCTTTGATTTTTTTGACCACCGCCAATTTCATTTGGCTCACTTTCTTAAAACCCGTTTTAGCAGCCATGGCTTCCAAATCCTTTTTTTGTTTGATATACCAAGGGGCATTTCTGTATGCGGCATAAAACTTCCCGTATTGTCCGGTAAAATCCTCGTGATGTAAATGCAGCCAGTCGTACCCGGCCAGTTCATCATTGAGAACTTCCTCATCGTATATCACATCATAAGGAATTTCGGCATAGGTAAGCACCAGCGTAACTGCATCGTCCCAAGGGGACATGTGTGGTGGACTATATACCGCTATTTTCGGCGCTTTTTCAAGCTTTACTGCTTCTTTATTGGTGGCAGGATCGGCCATGGCATCCAACAGGGCCGCGGCATCCCCATCGGAAATCATTTCAAAACTTACCCCGCGAACTCTACATTCCCGCTCTATATCCGGATGATGGTTGAGTAAAAAGCTGCCACCGCGATGGTTGAGCAACCAATAGACTTCTTGTTCGCGCTCCAAAACCCAGAATGCAACTCCGTAAGCCTTTAAGTGCTGGCGTTGTCCAGATTTATCCATGGGTATCAGCAATTGTTTTGCCGGTACAACCAATGGAAAAAGGAGTACAAAAACCAAGGAGAAAAGTTTAAAAATCCGGATTGTCGCCATACGGCAATCCGCCACCTGAGGTAAAATCATTGTCGTCAAATTCATTTGTTCCTTCATTTAATTTTGAGGGTATTGTCATTTCATCCGGGGAGAAATCTAAATCGCTAAACTTAGCCAGAGAACCCTGGAATCGGAGGCGCACATCCTCCAGACTACCATTTCTGTGTTTGGCAATGACCAGTTCCGCTTGTCCTTCACAGGGCGATCCATCTTCCCAATCCACCAGTCCGTAGTATTCCGGACGGTAAATAAACGACACAATATCCGCATCCTGCTCGATGGCACCGGATTCACGAAGATCCGACAACTGCGGGCGTTTACTAGCGTTTCCGCGTCCTTCCACCGAGCGATTTACCTGAGAAAGTGCGATTACCGGCACATTGAGTTCTTTGGCAATCCCCTTTAATGAACGGCTAATCATACTAATTTCTTGTTCCCTATTTCCGGCACCTTTAGATCCTCCGGCGGTCATGAGTTGCAAATAGTCAACCACAATTACACCAATTTGGTATTGTGATGCCAAACGCCGACATTTTGCCCGGAGGTCAAAAACGGATATGGCTGGTGTATCGTCGATAAAAAGGGGCGCCTGTTCAAGTTTTTTCACCTTGGTAACCAACTGTTGCCATTCACTGTCGGAAAGGTTTCCCTTCCGCAACTTTTCAGATGAGAGTCCCGTTTCAGATGAAATAAGTCGCTTAATAAGCTGTACCGAGGACATCTCTAGTGAGAAAAAGGCCACTGGAATATTGTAGTCGATGGCCATATTTCGCGCCATAGATAAAGTAAGTGCAGTTTTTCCCATACCGGGTCTGGCCGCAATAATAATCATATCGGATTTTTGCCAGCCTCCAGTGATTTTATCCACAGCTGCAAATCCACTTGGCACACCACTCAATCCTTCCTTCTTGCTCATCTCCTCAATTTCCTTGATGGCTTGTCGCACCAAATCCGCTGAAGTGTCGTAATTCTTTTTTAGGGTGCCGTTGGCAATTTCATAAAGGTTTTGTTCTGCCTGATCCAGCAGGTTGAGAACATCCGTTTCATCCTTAAAGGAATCTGTAATGATTTCACCTGACACCCGAATCAATTCTCTAAGGATAAACTTTTCCACAATTACCCTGGCGTGGAATTCAATATGTGCCGATGAGGCGACTCGCTGACTAAGGTGGACGAGATAATACTCCCCCCCTACTTGTTTTAGTTTTCCATTTTTTTTGAGGTAATCAGCTACGGTAAAAATATCGATGGGTTGAGAGTCGGCAAATAATTCCTTGATGGCTTCAAAAATATCGGCGTGGGCTTCTTTGTAAAAAGCCTGGGGTTCGAGAATTTCAATTACTTCATTAATGGCGTTTCGATCGATGAGCAATCCGCCAATTACCGCCTCTTCCATATCCACAGCCTGGGGCGGAACACGACCTTCGGATAGCCCAATTACTTGAGCATTTTTGCTTTTTTCTATTTTTCGGGGTTGTTTCTCAGCGTACTCCATTTTCTCTAACTGGTTAAACTTCAAACACAATTACGTGTTATTATTGCGGATTATTTTGTAAATTTGGGCATGGTAAAGTTCGTGAAAATTTTCGGCCTATTGGCACTTTTTATCCAATGTGGAAAAAATTCTTCAAGTTTTCCTTCTGTGACGATTTCCAGTCCGAAGGAAAGTGACTCCTTCGCCTTTGAAGACCAAATACCTGTGAAGGCAAAACTCGAACATCCCCGACTAGAAAGATACCGAATTGAAGTCGCAAAAAAGGATGGACAAGGATCTTTCATACGGGTAAATGGCTCTGTAAGCGAATCTCCACACCATATCGACATGCACATACCTTTGGAAGAGGAAAGTATGGAAGGGGGTGCTTATGTAATTCGAATCACTGCATTTACCAATGATGATTACGCCTCCAAATCTGTTCCATTTTTTTATATCAAAAGTCCAAAAGCTACAAAAGGATTGGTCGTGGTTTACGGAACAGGCGGACAATACGGCTTTTCCATTTTACCTTACGATGAGTCTCCAATTGTAAAGGACGGTTTTGTAGGGGACAGCATCCAATCTGTGGTTATTAAAAACAATGACCAACTCGTTATTTTGCCCAGAAGCATGGGTAACACCAAAATATTTAGCACCAAAAATGGCAATGAAGAAATGGAAGTTCAAAACCAATCTCAGGGCGTGGGATATTTCTTTACCGCGCTCAACGGAACGGAGCGAAGATTTACGCTTGCCAACCAATTGGGGATGGTTCAAACTAGGGAAAAAACCGGAAACCTTCTCCACAACTTTACCCTGGAAAATAACTTTTATGCCGCGTTTGTAAAGGAAGGTTACGACAATCTATTTGTCCAACAGAAAAACCCCGGCAACACCAACAGCAGCTGGGTGATTTACAATCCGCGTACTGCGCTTGAACTCGGCGAACGCTTTACAAACGATCAGGTGGTGGATGTTTTTACCGCCGAACAAAATCGATGGTGGGTTTTTTATAACCATGCAAATGGCGAAGGTTTGCTGCGATGGACGCCAGGCGGGTCTGTTGCAAATTATCAAAATGACTTTGAAGGTAAAATCCTGTCCGTTGCCCGGTTAAATAACCATCGTTTTTTGGTGCTGAGTACAGGAGGATTTTTTGAAGTCAATGTGCAACAAGCCGGAAAAATTCCACGGACACAATTTGGTCAGGGTGATGCCTTTGCCTACAATCCTGATCTCAACCGAATGGCGGTAATTGACAACGGAACGCTCAGAGAATACAACATGGCTTCGGGTACTTTAATCCGAACTTTGAGTATCCCTCAAAATGCTAAATATGTACATTATTACTGGGAATAGCAGACAAAATACAGCAAAATCCGGTATTAAACCGTCAGCTTTAATGCTTCAAAGAAAGCAATAAAAATATCCTGACCATCTGTATTGCCCAAATTTTCGTCGGCGGCCCGTTCGGGATGCGGCATCATACCAAAAACATTTTTCCCTTCGTTGCACACCCCGGCGATGTTATTCAGTGAACCATTGGGATTTGCCGCCTCGTTGATTTCACCGTTTTCGTTGCAATAGCGAAAAATAACCTGGTTATTATCCTCGATTTTTTTCAAATCTTCATCACTGATGAAATAGCGACCTTCACCGTGTGCGATGGGGATTTTATATGCCTTTGGCTTTAAACCACTGTTGATGGCACTGGCATGATTGGCAGGTGAGATAAATACGTTTTTGCAAATAAAAGTATGTGAGTTGTTGTGCAATAATACGCCGGGCAATAAACCTGCCTCACACAAAACCTGAAAACCATTGCAAACCCCAAGTACCAAGCCGCCCGTATTGGCAAATTCAATAACCGACTGCATAATGGGTGAAAACCTAGCGATGGCACCGCTTCGTAGATAGTCTCCATACGAAAATCCTCCGGGCAAAACGACCATTTCAACATTTTGTAAATCAGCATCTTTATGCCAAAGTTCGACCACCTCGTGTCCCATAACGTTTTCCAGCGCATACATCATGTCGCGATCGCAATTGGATCCAGGGAAAATAATTACACCTATTTTCATTCGTTCAAAATTTATTTTTTTGTTATTTTCAAAGTCCGACCTCAATAATTACACAAAAATTCGAGGAGTGAAATCTTTAAACTAATTAAGTAAAGTACTGATAACTAATTTAAAAACAATGTTTGGCTCTCTTAATATAGACGACCGAAAGTCTTTGTCCATCTCGTAAAATTTTACATCGGCAAATGTACAACCCCCGCGAAGGAAAAAAAGAATACAGGACAAAAAGTTGTTTATGGAAGGGGAAATATTTTGTTATTAAAAAAACTCGAAAGACTTTGAAATTCTAAATCCACTCCAAAAAGGATGATTTCAATCAAAATCGAGGGGATTTTTGAACCGGAACTAACTGGCTGTTGGTGATGATTCAAAAATCTATCGACAAGGAAAATTTTGGCAGAAAGGGACTTTTTGGAGCGGGCTCATAATTTAATCCTCCAAATACCTTTATAGAATCGTTGGAAATATGTATCTTTGTCATCCTACTGGTGTTTTCGCCAAAATTAGTGAAAACCCAAGGAACTAGAAAAGTCATTGGAGACAGATTTACAGTGACTTTTCTACAGTTCCATGTTAATATGCTGCGGATTTAAGGATACTTTTAAAATAAATATATTGAGTCCACTCTAAAAAGGATGATTTCAATCAAAATCGACGCGGAGGGGATTTTTGAACCGGAGCTAACCATTTGTTATTGAGGATTCAAAAATCTACCGACAAGGAAGATTTTGGCAGAAAGGGACTTTTTAGAGCAGACTCTATATTTGTGAGTAAATCCACTTCTATGCCAATCGCCAAACCGTTGTGACTCATTTTAAAAGACGACACCCCTAAAATCGACAAACCATAAAATCAAAATAATATGTTCGGAATAAAACACATCAAATTTGACTCAATGACTTACGTTCTGCATTTTACGAACGGAAACATAAAAAGAGAAGGTCGTGGACTTTCATTTTTCTATTTTGCCCCAAATAGCTCAATTGCTGCTATTCCAATGGGAAGTAATGACCTGCCTTTTATCTTCAACGAATCGACAAACGATTATCAAACGGTAAACATTCAAGGACAAATAAGCTACAAAATCAGTAATCCCAAAACCCTTGCAGATGTTTTAGACTTCACGGTTAACGACAGCGGGCAATACAAAAAAAATGACATTGAGAAACTAAATCAGAGAATCATAAATGAAGCCCAAACAGCGACTTCGTCATTTATTCACGAAATAAAATTGAAAGATGCAATTCGTTCAGCAAAGTCAATAGAAGGGAGAATTTTAGAAGGACTTAAATCATCTCAAGCGATTGAAATGCTGGGAATTGATATTTTAGGAGCAAACATTTTAGGTGTTCAAGCTACACCCGAAATGACTAGAGCATTAGAAACCGAAACTAGGGAAAAATTGCAACAAGAAGCTGACCAAGCCATTTATGAACGCAGAAATTTCGCGGTTGAGCAAGAAAGAAAAATCAAGGAAACTGAACTCAATACCGAAATAGCGGTAGAAGAAAAACAAAAACAAATCGCTGAAAAGAAAATGGAATCAGAAGTTCAAAAAGCGGACAACGACCGCAAACTTCGTGAAATGAAATTAGACGCTGATATTGCAGTTGAAAATCAAAGAAAACTATTGATAGAACAAAAAACAGCAAACGACAAAAAAGAAGCTGAAACACAGGGATACGTCATTGAAACAACTTTAAAACCTTACAAGGACATAGATTGGAAAACTTTAACTGCTTTGAACAACAATCCTGACCCAAAATTTAATATCTCATTGGCATTTAGAGAACTTGCCGAAAATGCAGACAAAATTGGCAATCTTAATATTAGTCCTGAATTATTAGATTCACTGCTCAA
>JAFIEY010000221.1 GCA_020832345.1 Cryomorphaceae bacterium
TCACCCCCCTCAAATAACACCCACAATCCAACCGAAACCACCCCACATTCCCGAAACCAACCGCAGACCCCCGACCTCCGCCTTCAGACCCCGCAAATAACATCCACAATCCAAACCGAACCCAACCCACGCTCCCCAAAAAACAACGATTAAACGTCTATCATTACACTCTAACTAATTAAATTCAAAATCTTAATAGTAAAAATTTGGTTAATTAAAGAAAACTTTCTATATTTGCCTCAGTTTACAATTTGGTCATTCAGGATCAAGTTATTAATTTTAACCTTTAATTTTTTTACCATGAAAAATTTTTACAACAAAGTAGTTAGCCTTGTAGGAAAACTACACACACACACACACACCCTTTAAGAAGTGTGTCCCAATTGTAATGCTGTTTATGTTCAATTCATTCTCAGCTTTAAACGCCCAAGTTCCTACCCCAACTTCGAAGGATCATGTTGCGTTTATATTTACATGCCTTGACCCTGGATCCAATGATCATTATGAAGTTTTCCAAGGTTTAGATTTAGTTGACGCTTATGATATTGGGGAGGAAGGTGTATCCGGTGTCTCAATAGATCCTCCATCGTCCTCACCTTCAGGATATACAGAAATTAACGTTGATAATATTGACGATTACCGTGGATTTGGCGTTGTTGGGCTTTATGGTGAGACTTCAGGTGGTGAATTTTTTAATCTAAGTGTTTATTTCATTGAGTGTTGTGAAGGACCTCCCACCCCAAGCCTTATAATTGCTGAACAAGAGCCTATTTCTTTTTGGGAGCCCTCAGCCGTAATTTCAGGTGAACAAGTTCTGGTTTTAGGTAATATAGAAATTGATGTTTCCGTTAATTTTGACAATAACCTATTCGAAATGGGAACCGATGCGTCTTTTGAGTTAGATAGAGATACTGATTTAGAGTCTTTTAATGATATTTACCAACCCTATTGTGAATTCCGATGGGATAGAATTTTTGCGCCAGGAATTGACAACAGTATCACCTTAGAAGGTAATACCTTTTGGACTGGAGCTTTGAGAGGTGTTCATGGAGAAGTAAATGCCCATATTGAAATTATTGAAAGCAAAGCCGACAATAATATTATATCAATCCTTTTGGATAATTACGAAGATGGAGGTCCTTATGGATCTGGTTCTTATTTTAAAATTGAGAACAGCACAATTGAATTGAAAACTGATTTATATAGTTTTGACCAACATCCTAGTTCACCAATCAACATGAATAACTATTTAAATTTCTTAACGAATTATACTAC
The DNA here is from genome assembly GCA_020832345.1 of Cryomorphaceae bacterium. Taxonomy (GTDB): domain Bacteria; phylum Bacteroidota; class Bacteroidia; order Flavobacteriales; family Schleiferiaceae; genus CSBr16-58. Next base: position 1,276 of record JAFIEY010000221.1, read on the forward strand.
ACTGGGATTTGGAATAAGGGTTTTAAATAGTGACTATATTGAAATAGGACAAGCGTCTTATGATTATAATACCTTTGATTTTGATACAGATAATGAGTTTGCACATCTGGGTATTACAGATTCTTGGGTAGTTGTGGAAAACAACGATTTTTTTGATGTTTCCTACTCCATTCAAGCTTTAGAAAGTGCTGTTAGAATTGGTGGACCAAGTGTAGCGCAAGGGAATTACTTTGATGGTACACATCTGCTTTTTAAAGAAGGTTCTACCAATATTCAAAATTGTTATTTTGAAGGCATGCCCCTAATCGGAACTCACAATGAAAGAAAAGTTATCATGTTGGATAGCGAACCTCTGACCCCACCTGACGGGCTGGAAGGTAATCATGTTCTAAACAATTACTTTTACAATTTCTTTTTGGAGGTCTTTCAATCAACACCCTCTACCAACCTTGATGTGGATGTAAAAGACAATATTGCTGAAGCTTCCGTTTTTCATTTTGAAGGCATTCATGGTAACCCTCCTTTTCCAACCAACCCGAGATTAACCATTAATGACAATACCATGCTCAATGGATTTCGGGACTTTTTGGTGAAATTAGAAGATTGTAACCATGCAACCATTGGAGATAACACTTTTAGAAACACGCAAACAAGCTACAATATATCTTCATCGCAAGGCACTGAAGCTGTCGGCGTTTACATAGACAATAGCCAAAATGTGAGCCTTTACAGCAACACCTTTGTTCCCCTAGTGGCCAGCCCTGACCCTGAAATTGGATTTAAAAGTGGTGTGTATGCAGCAAATAATATTCAGGGTTTGCAGTTTTATTGCAATGAATTTTACAATGTTTACAACGGGGTGCAGTTTTATGATGGGGTTATAACAACATCTATAGGTTTCCCTAATACTTCTCCCGGTACTGGAGCCAACAACACGTTTGAGTTATTGCCCGGTTTTCCAGGCACAGGTTCTCTTTGGTCAAGTCCATTTTCCTCTATTCTAGTTCACTTTCTTCTAATGCCAAATCAAATTGATTATTTTTGGGATGGCACTGCGGGTTCTATGTATGACCCAGATCCTTATGGAGGGGGTATTGTGTTTCTTAGAGGAGCTGTTTTTGGTGATGCTAATGGAGGTGTTGGCTGCCCTTCTATTCCTCAAAAACGATTTGAACCAATGGAAAACAATTTTGAAACGAATGTAAATCATTCAATTCTCGCTTATCCAAATCCTGCTAACGAACAAATGATCATTGAAATTCCTGAAGATTATTTAAATTCTTCTTATTTCATTACAGATGCACAAGGAAAGGTTATTAAGAGTGATAAAGTATTGAGTGAACAACTTAGGCTGACTCTCCCACAAGGTCAATACATACTAATGATTGACACACCTTCCTCTTCGCCAATGCGAAAAAAACTCGTGTTTATACATTAAATCATCATGAGAATTACAGCATTTGGTTTCGTTATTTCAATGATATTCTGCGCGAACGCATTCGCACAGAATATCATAGTTAACGGCGATTTTTCTAACATGGATTTCACTTATGTTCCAGCTCATGGAAACAACCCACCTTGTAACGCAAGATTCAACTGTCAAAATTGTGTTGAATATTGGGCATATCCGTGCGGGTCAAACATGTCATTTATTCACAATTGCATGGCACAAGGAACAATGCCTCATCAAATTAATAATCGTCCTGGACAATTATGGTGGCCACCTGCTTTTTCAGGCGAAGGATATCCAGCTGCTAGAATTTTTATGATTGACCTTGATTCTAATCAAAAGTTTACATATTTAAGCTGTTGCCTTACACATATCATGCAACAATCACTAGAAAAGGATTCTAGTTATACTTTAGAATTTTATGCCCGCGCCAAACCAACCTTTGGGCCAACAGGAATAAGCACGACCAACCCAAATGCCCATACACTCATGTTTATGAACAGGCTAGATGTTACGTTTACCGATAGCATTGAAAGAAGTAATTATGGGAACTTGCTTTATCCAACCCGTGAAACACTCAAACACCAATTATCTCCAGCTGCTACATGGACAGGGGAATATATTGGCTTAAATGATTGGACACATGTAAAAATGAGTTTTATTGCAACGGGTGATGAAAAATACATGCATATTTATCGAGATACTGTTACCGATACTACGGAATTTATATTTACAAACCCTAATATTCAACCGTGGGGTGGCAATGCAGACATCATCTTTGACGCCTTCTCCCTCTACAAATCCTCCGATACCCTCTTCTCTGTCTCCATCGGAAACGATACTCTCCTCTGTCCGGGGGAAGAACTTACCCTCACGGCGGATTTGGATGATGGCTTCAAGCTGGAAGATACCCTCACCACGTACCTTTGGAATACGGGAGATACGGTGCCGCAAATCACCGTCACTTCGCCGGGAACGTACTGGGTGGAAGTTACCATCAACGATAGGTTTAAGGCACGAGACAGCATCGTGGTAGCATTCGAAGAACCGCTGGTGTGGGATTTCCCATTCAATAGAACAGATCCCATCGAAAGGTGCTACTCGGATTTGCCCATCATGGTTTCCGGGCCGGAAGCTTCCCACGATGCACAATACACCTGGTCAACCGGGGAGACCACCCGCACCATCAACATCCGCGATGAAGGTTATTACCACCTGCGCGTGGTCACCAAATGCTTCGATGAGGAAGGTGAGTTTTTCCTGCAACCCGTCAATTGCCAAATCGATTCCTCCGTATTCGATGGCAATGTCTATATCCCCTCCGCATTTACACCCACCGGCAGAAATCCCCTCTGGATCATCGGCGGCATTGGCCCCAATACCCGCGTGGAAATCTATAACCGCTGGGGCCAGCGTATCTTCTACAGCGAAGACTACCTCCACAATTGGTGGGACGGCACTTTCAACGGCAAACTCCTCCCCGCCGGTGTCTATACCTACCGCATCATCGCACCCTTCGAAAACCGGGAATGGGTAGATCGGGTTGGAACTGTGATGATTGTGAGGTGATTTTTTTAGACCGAACCGGGTTCTTTATTCGTGGAGGTTGTGGAATGTTGGATCTTTTTGGTGTGTTGTGGATAGGTTTAGGCGTTGAGTCGTTTAGGTGTTTAGTCGTTTTGAGACCGAACTATTTTCGGTATTCGTTGGGGTTTGGATGATGATGTTTTGATCATTATAACCGATGAAACCAAAGTGAAAAATCCGAACGAATAATTGCATCCACACCTTGAGAATAAAATGCAAATACTTGGATACCTTTTAATAATTACCCATTTCGTTTTGTTCTTTTGGGCTACAGGTGGTTTCCTCGAAATGATATTTGACAACGTTCCTTGGCGACCATTTACCAATCTGGAATTTCCAGTTTGGGTTTTGGTTATTCATTGGAGTTCCATAGGTATTGCTTCGGTAGTTTTCATTTACGGATATTTTACGCAATGGGTGGCAAAAACCCCACAGATGATGACCCTTGCATACGGTTTTATGGCAATGGTATGTGTGGTTGAAACTTTTGGTTTTATGACCAATAAAACGAAGTACATAGCAATGGGGGCAGAATTTGCGGTGTACACAGCAATTCTACTAATCTTATTTAAAAGTAGTTATTTCATAAACTACTTTGGAAATTGAATGGGCATAGTTGCTTCAAAAAACCATTGCTGCGCCAAATTATTATAAAAACCTCATTTTTCTTTTATTTTAGCAACCATTGCTGCAATGGCCTCCCCTATTAAAGCAGAATCTTCAGGGTTAAAATTTTCCGGATCAATTTCAATGGAAATTCTAAAGCCGGGGAGTTTTTTAAATTTTTCGGCCTCCATCCCATAATCCGACCTTTCTTCGCCTACATTATCGATGCGCATACTCGGATTTTGAAAATAAAACTCATCGAAGAATTCATCACCCAGAATTTCTTTCAACTTAATGATTTGAGAGGCTAGCAAATCGTTTTTATCTAAAATAGAAGAAGCAAAATTTTGCCTCGACATTCCCATTTTTTCAGAAATGGTCGTTTGTTTTATACCTTTTTCCTTAAATTTTTCGCGGATATACTCCCCTAAATGCTGATGATACTTTTTCATTATCCAAAAATATTTGCTTTTCAGCAATTGGTTGCTTGCTTTTTGTTATTAATTTTTTGCATTTTAGCAATATTTGTCAAATTTTTCTTTTCTTTTGTCAAAATATGTTTTACTTTTGTCAAGCTAATTTTTAAAATAACCTTCACCGAAAACAAAGTAAAAACGCTTTATGAACCAGATACTTTGAGTTAAGAACAAGCGCCATCATAAGGTCAAGCTTTTGTTCAGTGGTTTTAATTTATCAGTTACCCGTTCAACTTCCAACACACCAATGCCAAAGAACCAATACAACAGGTTGCGTTCTATTGTAAAGTCAAAACCCAACGAAAAGTTCAAGTTTTGTATTTAATATTTGAGTCCACTCTAAAAAGGATGATTTCAATCAAAATCTATGGGATTTTTGAGCCGGAGCAAGTGAGGATTCAAAAGTCTATCGACAAGGAAGATTTTGGCAGAAAGGGACTTTTTAGAGCAGACTCATATTTTTTATGGCGAAACTAAAGAAACCTAAGGCAACACCCCGCTACATGAATTCAATTAATGACTACAATTTTGAGGAAGACACATTTGTAAATGGGAAAAAAATTATTGGTATTGAAATAATTCCGGAAAATGATTATATCAAAGTTTTGGTTGCTATTGAGTGGTATGACCACGACCGTAAACCGAATATAGCCATAATGGAGGCGCCCGTAATAGGAAATACAACTATATCTAAAGAATTAATTGAAAGTATTATAACCTATGGAAATGATGTAACAGAGGACAATAACATGCGTAAATATTTTTCAGAAATATATTTACAATCAACAGATTGTAAAAAATAAGATCATAAATAGCACCTCCACGTCTTTCGGCCTTTTATGGATGAGGTGCGATAGCTGAGTACCGGTGCGGCTGCGCTCAGCGCCCGGGATAGGAACGGAAAGCCCGCAGTGCACCCGCCTAGCCGGGACGCGAGCGGCGGAGGCTGTGAGGAACGAGCAGACCCCGTACGCCGCTGACCCGGCGGGTGGGGGCGCGAGGACTTGAAGTGGATAGCCCGAAATGGCGCCAATATAATCCATCAATGAGCCAATCCATTTCTATTTTACACCTACTTTTTCACTAGCTTTAAACCAAAAAACGGGGGTGTCATTGTAAAAAACAATGATTCAAAATGAAAATTGTGAAAAATATAGGGGGTATGTTGAAAAAATAATGCAAAATTTAATTTTTGAAATATTTTAGAATGTACATTTGCACAAAAATCACAACACTATGCCAACCATTCGTTTTGCAGCCTTGCAGGAGAGTTTTAACCGCAAACCGGTAAACATCAATCTCCCCGAAAAAAGAGTTTCTGAAATTTTCGGAATGCACGTATTCAACGACCTTTCCATGAAGGAAAACCTCACGCCTGAGGCCTACAAAATGGTTATCGAAGCCCGTGAAAAAGGTTCTAAAATCAGTAGAGATGTCGCCGACCAGGTGGCTTCTGCCATGAAAAACTGGGCCATCCAGCACGGTGTAACCCACTACACACACTGGTTCCAACCCCTTACCGGAACAACTGCTGAAAAACACGATGCGTTTTTTGAACCCACCTCTACCGGTCAAGCGATTGAGCGTTTCGACGGCAGTCTATTGGTACAACAAGAACCCGATGCATCCAGCTTCCCCAGCGGCGGTATTCGCAATACTTTTGAAGCAAGAGGCTACACGGCTTGGGATCCAACCTCCCCAGCATTTGTTATGGGGACAACGCTTTGCATCCCAACCGTATTTGTTTCTTATACCGGAGAGGCACTCGATTACAAAACACCACTACTTCGCGCACTTCAGGCCATAGACAAAACTGCAACTGATGTTTGCAAGTATTTTGACAAAAACGTTCAGCGCACAACCGCAACGCTGGGCTGGGAACAAGAGTACTTCCTAATTGACAAAGCGCTTTTTAACGCACGACCCGACATGGTGCTGACTGGCAGATCACTTCTCGGTCATGCCCCAGCCAAAGGACAACAATTAGAAGACCACTACTTCGGCTCCATCCCCGAACGCGTTATTGCTTTCATGCGCGAACTGGAATTTGAATGCTACCGCCTGGGCATCCCGGTGAAAACCCGCCATAATGAAGTTGCACCATCTCAATACGAATTGGCCCCCATTTACTCGGAAGCCAATATCGCCGTTGACCACAACTCACTCATCATGGACTTAATGGATAAAGTTGCTCGTCGGCACGACTTCAAAGTACTCTTCCACGAAAAACCATTTGCCGGGGTAAATGGCAGTGGAAAACACAACAACTGGTCATTGAGCACCGATACCGGAAAAAACTTGCTCAGCCCGGGAAAAACCCCGAAGACCAATTTGATGTTCCTCACCTTTTTCATTAACACCATCAAAGCAGTTCACGATCACGCCGACCTACTGAGAGCGGCAATCGCCTCTGCCAGCAACGACCACCGTCTGGGCGCCAATGAAGCGCCTCCGGCCATTATTTCTGTTTTTATCGGCAGTCAGCTCACCCGTGTTTTACAGGAACTCGAAAAAGTAGAAGGCAAACTCGATCCGGATTTCAAAAGCCAACTCAAACTCAACGTGGTTGGAAAAATACCCGAAATTTTGCTCGACAATACGGACAGAAACCGCACCTCACCTTTTGCCTTTACCGGCAATAAATTCGAGTTTCGCGCAGTGGGTTCAACCGCCAATTGCGCACAGTCCATGACGGTATTGAATACCATTGTGGCCGACCAACTTCGCGATTTTAAATCCGAAACCGATGCCCTCATCAAAAAGGGACTAAAAAAGGACGATGCGATTTTTAACGTGTTGCGCTCCTATATCACCGCTTCAAAAAACATTTTATTTGAAGGTGATGGCTATAGCGATGACTGGAAAGATGAAGCCGCCAAAAGAGGCTTGAGCAATATCCCTAAAACCCCAAAAGCATTGGACGCTTATGTCACCGAAAAAACCATTGAGCTTTTCGAGCGCAACGGAGTGATGAGTCGTATTGAAGCCGATGCCCGACACGAAATTCTATTGGAAGAGTATTTCAAAAAAATCCAAATTGAATCTCGCGTACTGGGAGATGTCGCCGGAAATCACGTTGTACCAACCGCCATCGCTTACCAAAATACACTCATCGAAAATGTGCGTGGATTAAAATCCGTTCTCGACGAACCCGTGTTTAGGAAAGTAGCCAAAGAACAGTTGGAGATGATTACTGAAATTAGTGATCGTATTTCCAAAATTCTGGCACTGCGCGAAGAAATGATTGAAGAGCGAAAAATCGCAAACAAAATCAACAATGCACGCGAAAAAGCCATCGCATATTGCGACAAAGTTGCGCCATTCCTGGATAAAATCCGGTACGAATCCGACAAGCTGGAGCTTATCATCGACGATGAAAGATGGCCGCTTCCCAAATATCGCGAACTGCTTTTCTCAAAGTAAATCAGAAAAAAACCTTCGCAACAAACCCAAATCCCCGGTCTCGAAATGAGATGCGGGGATTTTTTTATGCCTTACGCGCTTATGCCACCCTCGATGCTACGAAATGCCGTTGCGGAAGAGGTAAGACAATGGTGTCATTGGAAATAGTAGGGCGGTTTTCTCTACCAAAACGCCATTACCTATACAGCTGCAATGCGCCTTGGTGTACTTGCTGCCCAATTTTTAGACGATAAAAAAACACGCCTTCCGATGCGGGTTGTTTGTTTTGTGTAGTTCCATCCCAGCATTCTTCCGGATTGTTGGAGTGAAACATTAACTGCCCCCATCTATTGAAGATATGCACTTCGTAACACTCACGGATGACATCTTTGTAACCAATTTGCCAGCAATCGTTTTTTCCGTCGCCATTTGGTGAAAATACATTGGGTACGTATTCCAAACCTTCAATGTAATTGGTCTCTGATACAAGTATTTCTTCTTCCTGCAAGCAATTGCCTATCCAGGCTTTGAGAATTACGCTGAATGGAAGTTCTTGAAACTCTAAAGATGTATGCGTTGATTTTTCGTCTAAAATGATGTTTCCGGGAAGCACCCACTGTGCGGAATCTACTTCGTAATTGTGCACTTCCAGCTCAATAAAAAAAGCGTCACACTCTGCACCTAGATTTACTTCGTAGTTTAACTCTGTTTCCTCTTGAATATACACCATGACGGAATCTCCCGCAAGACAGCCCAGGGAATCATAAACAATAATTGTTTTGTAGCCCGAAGAATAAAAAACGTGGGCAATGGAGTCTTTCATGATATCCTGTGTTTGCAGCACCCGCTTGTTTCCATCATCAAAATCAAAAACCCAGAGCGTATTCGCCGCCGCGGGAGGGATAAACCATACCGTATCTCCCGGACAGATTTCATTGGTTATATTATATTGCTGAAACGGTGTTTTTTGATTACGATATGAGACATGGAAAGAGCGGTCTGATGTATCTCTCTTGAAGTGCGGTGTAGCTCCAAGTAAATGGGTGATGGCTGGGTATCTGGTTCGATTTGAAAAGTTAAAAGTGCTGTCTCTATAGTAGGTGTATAAAATGCCCAAAAAAGCACTATCGCTCTCAATGAATTGGTAACCGGTATCTATTTCAATTGTTGCCCAGCTGTATGAAGGGTCTGCGCGAAAGGGGTTAAACAAGGTCGGGGCAATATTTACTCCTTTATGACGAATACCCCCAATTCCGGAAGTGGGAATCACGATATTTACCATGTAATGATTGTAAACGGTATCTAATTCTTTAAAAGGAGCGAAGCAGGTGCGGTGGTAGTAATCTTCCGGGTCTACTAAGGGGTGGCTAATGAAATTTCTTTCATTATGGCTAGGCAATGTATTACAGCGATTAGCTCCTGTGCCCGTAATACTTCCGAAAGGTTGATTAGCTTTAATCACTAAATCTTGAGCGTAGAAAGCGGTGTCAATAATGGCACTTGTTAGAGTATCTCCATTTAGTGAATATTCTAATGTGTCGGTAGAAAAACAGGTTAGCAGAAAAACCACATGCTCTGGCCGGGGAGGCAGGTAATATTTATTACTCCAATAATTTTCCGGTATTACTTGGTGGGTATTATAAAATGGGCTTAAATGGGAATGTGTCACACATCCTTCTAAATTCAATAAACCGGCGTTGGCACGAGTGTATAACGAAAAGCCTTTTTGATTTAACGATTGGGCAGTGGAATATCTTAGTTCGCGAAAGTTTTTATTTTCAATTTTTTCACCCATCATAAAACCTATGCGCTGATTTTTATCTAAATTAACAATTGTGCAGGTTCCGGCTAAGTGAGTTGGTATGCATTCTGGATGTGAAGACATAGGGGAGCTCCAGCAACCCAGACGATCTTTGACGTTTCCTTTAAAACAAACTTCAATTTCGTTATCATCTTCATGAGAAATGATTTCTTGAGCTATTATAAATCTATCTGAAGCATGATTTAAGTTGGGTAATGATGTTGTTCTTCCGATATTTACTGGATGAAATGGAGAGTGTTTCTGATTACTAAAGACGTTTTGATTGATTACAGACAGGGAAAATCTATGTAAACTACCTAAAATAGTATTTTTTTCAACATACGATGCGTAAACATTTATAGGCACATCCGATTCTATATATACACCGCTTTGGTACAGTGAATCAAAAAAGAGAAAGTTTGTGGGGATAAATGCCTCGGTATATGAAAATGAATCTATTTCCAAAAAAGCAATAGTGTCTCTTCCGTATATTTTTACACAGGCTTTTTCTTCGGTGGTAATGCTTATGCTCAAATCAATTTCGTAGCCTCTAGTGCCAGGATAAATGGTAGCGGAAATTGAAGGCAAAAAAAAAGTAGTCCCCGGTTCGAGGACACTTTTTTCTTGTGCAAAACATACTCCGCTGCACAATATGCAAACTGAGAGAATGAGATTGCGCATGGGAATATTATTTAAAGATGCTGATTTTCTTTATGGGAAATTTATTCTCTTCATCACGAAGTAAATAGAGGCCGGATGAAAGATCACTTAAATCTAAAGTGTTTTCTCCACTCTGGATGTTTTGTTTAAGTATGGTTTTGCCTTCCAAATTTAAAACAATGATGATTGTTTCTATCGAAGAGTTCACCTGAAGTACTCCCGATGAAGGATTTGGGAAAACGTCAAATGATATTTCATTGTAATCAAATGTTTCATTTTGCAATCTCCAGTGGCCATGGGTTAAATGGTCTTCTATTGCAATTATATAGGTGTTGTTGGTGAAAAAGGTTGGATCAGGTGAAAAAGTTGTTGAGCCGAACACCATATCTTGATTGGTATTATTGTTTCCAATAAAAACAAACCTATCTAAGGATGGTTGATAAGCTATATCAGCGGCGCGCTGACTTCCTATTTCATTGCCATAAGATACTCCCGTTGCGAAATCATAAAGTAAACCTGTGTTATCTATAGCCATTTCCATACTGGGCCACGGCTCTGTAAGTGTATTCGTACTAATATATTCATATGCAGAAATAAATTGGGACGACCCAACAGAACTCACCAATAAATGGTCTTGGTTGAAATCCATTGAAAAGGGGATTATTCCGGTAGTATAAAATGTATTAGGGTCGTCATCTAAAGGAATTACGTCAATAGGTGTGCTAAAATCTTGAGAAGATACTTCCCAAGCGGCGAGAAAGCCATGCTGAAATGTTCCAAAGATTGTACTACCAGCAATTACCGCATCATTTTCAAAAATGCCACAAACGGCCAAAACCAAATCATCATTATAAGGCCAAATTTTTAGATTAAAAGCGTTTGCATTAAAATCTTCAAAATCAATAATTGTTAGGTCATCATCAAAAATAAAGACCTCAGACTCTCCATCGCCATTCATTCCAGATCCTTTCCCGGAATTACCAGGCCCCCAGCCAACACCGTAAAGATGTCCATCGTGATACTCGATTTGAGCAATTCCTCCACCAGAAAACCCAATAATTGAGGGAATTGGAGGGAGAGGAGCAGGTGGAGAGTTGGGGTGAATAACTAAATCCATATCTTGTTGAATTGAAGGAGCAAATGGATAGGTATTTACATCATCAATTTTAAATATTGAAGTTTCATCAATTAAAATCCCAAATGGTTCACTTCCAAGAGAATTGCAAGGTTGTACCGCAACATATAAAATATCATTTTCTTTATCTATTGTTAGGGCATTTCCAATTAGATTTCCATCTACCCCGCCTCCTCCTTCGTAAAAATCAAAGGTTTCACAGACTCCATCAGCCCCATTAACTTTAGCTATTACGAATCCTTGATGCGCAACTGGTAACCCAAAATTATTCGTATTGTTTGTATTTAAAAATGGGGTTACCCTATGATCACAATCTGCATGTTTTTCACCTGTAAAATAGATATCCCCATTACTGTCCATGTCTATATCAATTATACGAACACACTCATAGAGGCTTTGCCAAACTAATCTTCCTGCTGCGTCGTATTTAACTAAATAGGATCCCATATTGTTGATCATGGACTGGGATAAACCTTCGTTTGGAAATTCCACACCCCCCTGATTGCATATATCTCCACTTACAGCGAAACTGCCATTATTGGGATCAATGGTTATTCTTCTATTGAAACAGTCGTTAAATTCAGAAGCAATGTAAGCCGGAAGAGCAGCTTGCTGAGCCTGCAACTCACTGGTTATCACCCCCCCAATAGGATTGTACAAACAAGGAATAAATTGTAATGTTTTTTCATGATAAAAAGATTTAAAGATTAATGAAAAAAATTGAGGACAAATATAAAAAATATTTTACAATAATTTCAAAAAGCAATCATCTTTTTTTAGAGATTTGTCTAAAATGTGAAGCCTTTGCTTTGCGAAAAACGGAAAAACGCCCTGAAAAATTCCGCATCACTTTCCACCACTTTCTTAGACAAGCACCATACGCGCTTCCCAAATATCGCGAACTGCTTTTCTCAAAGTAAATCAGAAAAAAACCTTCGCAACAAACCCAAATCCCCGGTCTCGAAATGAGATGCGGGGATTTTTTTTATGCCTTACGCGCTTATGCTCGTTATTTTAAAACTACCAATAATCCGGATTGATTGAATTGGATGTTTTTTGATAATGAAGCTTGCTAAAAAGTTGCTTATTATATTTTCCGGTGTAATGAGTCCATTATTGAGTCCACTCTAAAAAGGATGATTTCAATCAAAATCGACGCGTAGGGGATTTTTGAACCGGAGCTAACCAGCTGTTAGTGAGGATTCAAAAATCTACCGACAAGGAAGATTTTGGCAGAAAGGGACTTTTTAGAGCAGACTCATTATTCAAAAGTGTAATATATTTCAAAATGGTATTGAGACATCCAAAAATCGAAGATATAAAAGTCATCGACCACTAAAATCCAGAATGGATAATCTGTATTGAGATTAATGGGAGTATTAATCTTTTTTAAATTTGTTCATTCTCTTTTCCCCGTTTTATTAGCTGGGAAATACAACAAAAAACCATCGAGCATTTGGCTTGGATCATTGGTGAAACTTATTTCTATATCTCCACCTTTAAAACTACCTTCACCTATACCGTACGCACTAACTTTAAAGTTTCTGTATGCATTGAAAAAATCAAAAAAATCATTCTGACTTAAGTTTAAATGTGAGTTACCATAAATCTGGTTTAGTGCATTTAACAATTGATCCAAAAACTCTGTTTCAGAAGCTCCAAAGTCAACACTGTTCTTATCTTTTTGATAACTCTCATCACCTCCTTGTTGGTTATTAAGCTCAAAGTTCCTTCCTGCACTCTGCCCACCAGACATCGGCACATTCAACAACCACCTACTCGCACCGGAGTTTTCCATTGACCTGCCACTGCTAGACCCTCCGTCTGTAGTCGGCACCAAAGGTGGATGACAGCCATCCGGCCATTGAGCATGCTCACCTCCCTCAGGATGCGGCCCATAATCATCCCCGTAGGATCAATCAAATTAATGGGGTTGTTCTGTACAAAGTTATACGGCGTTACCCAACTTCTAAACATATTTATCGGATCCACAGAAAGCCATATACTCGTCTTAGGATTCATGTACCTCGCGCCGTAATAATACAACCCCGTGGACACTCGCTGGCTACCTGCGTAATAATATTAGATACGTCCACTATTTGATTTGTGTAATATTTGCAAATATAATGGGGATTTACGTAAATGGTTTAGGGCTTAACAGACCAATCATCTCCATCAATTACTTCCTCACCATTTATCCATACAGCACCATGAATAGCACTGGATTTCATAAGGCGGGTGCCAAACGGGTCATATACATTGTGGTGAATACGATGACAGGATAAATCAATTTTCGAATTCTCCCTTGACTATCAAAAGCATATTGAGTCCAAAATGAGGTGCAAGAATTTTTTTATACGAATGTGCCTACAAATAAATTTTGTGTATTAATTTTACACCAAAATTATTAACGCAAACGTAGCAAGTATGTTGATCAAGACTTTTGGAAGCACAGTACACGGCGTAGAGGCCACAACCATTACAATTGAAGTCAATGCAATTCCGGGCGGCCATTTCTCTTTGGTCGGATTGCCGGATAGCGCGGTTAAGGAAAGCAAAGACCGCGTGGAAGCAGCCCTGGGCAATATTGGACATCGATGGCCCGGACGAAGAATCACCATCAATATGGCACCGGCAGATCTCAGAAAAGAGGGTTCCAGTTTCGACTTACCCATTGCTTTGGGTGTGCTCGCTGCTTCGGAACAAATTGAAATACCCGAAGTGGATAAGTACATCATCATGGGTGAGCTGAGCTTAGACGGCGGTATTCAACCCATGCGAGGTGCACTACCCATGGCCATTCAGGCGCAAAAGGAAGGTTTTACCGGAATGATTCTTCCATCGGCCAATGCCCGCGAAGCCGCCATCGTCCATGGCATTAAAATCATTCCTGCAGAAACCCTCTCCCAGGTTATTGAATTCCTCACTGGCAACCTGGAAATAGAACCAGTGGTGGTGGACACCCGCAAAGAATTTTACGAAGGCCTTGATCACGCTGGTGTGGACTTCTCCGATGTAAAAGGTCAGGAAAACATCAAACGGGCTTTGGAAATTGCCGCAGCCGGTGGCCACAACGTCATTTTGATTGGGCCTCCCGGCGCGGGAAAAACAATGCTGGCCAAACGAATGCACACAATTTTACCCCCGATGAGTTTGCAGGAAGCTTTGGAAACCACCAAAATTCACTCTGTTGCCGGAAAATTACAAAAGAATGCCACCCTGCTTTCGACCCGACCATTTCGGAGTCCGCACCACTCCATTTCCGACGTTGCCTTAGTGGGAGGTGGCAGCTTCCCCCAGCCCGGAGAAATTTCTTTAGCCCACAACGGTATTTTATTTCTCGATGAGCTTCCGGAATTTAAGCGCACGGTGCTAGAAGTCATGCGGCAGCCCATGGAAGAACGAATGGTGACCATTTCACGGGCAAGACTGGCGGTGGACTATCCCGCAGGCTTTATGTTGATGGCTTCAATGAATCCATGTCCGTGCGGATATTACAATCACCCCTCAAAAGATTGTGTGTGCAGCGGAGGAGCCGTCCAAAAATACCTCAACAAAATTTCTGGCCCACTACTCGACCGCATTGACCTGCACGTTGAAGTTGTACCCGTTTCCTTTGAGGAGATGTCGGACAAAAGAAAAGGGGAAAGCAGCGCAGATATTCGCGGTCGGGTAGTCCGCGCAAGGGAAGTTCAACTCAATCGATTTAAAGACAACCCGAATACTTATTCCAATGCACAAATGGACAGTCGGCAACTTAGAAAAGTCTGCGATCTCAGCTCTACAGGCTTGGAGCTTTTGCGCACCGCCATGGAAAAACTCAATTTATCGGCCAGAGCTTACGATAGAATTCTCAAAGTATCACGCACAATCGCTGATTTAGAAGGAAGTGAAAACGTCGAACTCGCTCATCTGGCAGAGGCCATTCAGTATAGAAGTCTCGACAGAGAAAACTGGGCCGGTTAAGTCTTTTTATAACCGAGAACGGTGGACGTAAATAAATGCCGCAAAAACCGCAACACGCCTTCATTGTTTTCGTCTTTGTAATTGATATCGGTTAAATACGGTAAATGCATGGAAAAAAAGGTCTGCTCATGCGCCGTTTCCAAAAGATTTGACGCCATGGTTACCGGATAAGGATAGTCGGGGTTAATGTCTTTAATGACCTTGGCTACCCGGGAACAAAGAGATCGGTAATTTCCAAAATATCCGAGCTTCGCCTCGTCGTCAACTGCCTTGGTTAAATACGCTTTGGTAGATTCAGAAACCACAATCCGGTTGAGGGTTTCTTCGTTGATGTGACTAATGGCGTCATCCTTTCTGACCATACTTCCTATTTCCTGAATTATGATTTCCATTTGTTCCATGGGGTCGGTAATATTATTGGTTTTAAAAGTAATGACATACTCCAACCACGCCCAGTACCAAGAAGTTAAATATACCAAAAGCTTGTGCTTATTCTCAAAGTAGCGATAAATAGAAGCCTCCGTAGAATTGATAACTATTGCGAGCTTGCGAAAGGTAAATTTTTCAAAACCCAATTCATCGATAATTTCAATGGAAGCGGAAATAATTCGTCTTCCCAACTCCGAAGATTGCGGATCGCGCAAGTAAATCTTATCGTTACACTGTACTTGAATGGTATAAGTCATACCTATGACAATTTTGCTTCCTGAATTAACTTGAGCTTTTCCCTTTTCGACAATTGATATTTCATCCGCGCCAGTGTGCCCAGGTCATACAACAGCACAACGGCAATCACGGCGGCGATAAAGAAAAACGTCAAAAACTCAACCCGGAGAAATATAACTCCACTTATAACCCCGCCCAGCAAGTAAAAGGAAGCAATAAAGGTGAGCAATTTAATTTTTCCGCGAAGCTCCCGGCGACGACGAAACTTCTTTTTGGTAAACATCGACAAACTGATACCCAAATCGGTGGTCAAACCAGTTAAGTGAGTGGTTTTTACGGTACCGTTAGAAATGGATGCTACCAATCCATTCTGAATACCCATGGCAAAAAGGAGGAACGCAACCAAAAACTCGGTTTCAGTAAGCGTCTCGCGATAGAAAAAATGACCATATACGCCCACCACAACCAAACAAATAAATTCCAAAATAATTGGAATGGCGTGGGCGACATATTTGCTCAGTTTTTCGGAGTTAATCACCAAAAAATTACTGAGGAAATTGCCGATAAAAAACAGAAAAATCCAAATAATCACCACACCAACTTGGTGCCAGTGACCCTTGGCAATTTCTTCGGCCAAAATGGCGTAATGCCCCGTAACGTTTGAAGTAAATGCAAAAAATGCAATCAAACTGGCAACGTTTGTCATACCCGCAGCAAAAGCAGTAATCCCTCCAAGTTGGAGATTTTGACGTAGGGTTCGACTGTTGCTGAATTTTCTTAGCATAGTAAAATATTTAATTAATTATTGTCGGGTGAAGGTCAACCGTGCCACTCCCCTAACCTCCATGCCAATATCAAAATTGATAACCATCTCTTTCTCGGTCAGTTCTTTAATATCATAAAACTCAAATGATCCATCCAAATACCTGATGTACAAAATATGACCTCGCCCTTTTAATCTCCATTCCGCTTCAATGATTTCGCCGGACTCCTTTTCCAACAATAGTACATTTCCGGGTTTAAAAACCCATGTTTCTGCCTGATGAACAATAACATCCTCACGAATTCGATTTTGAAGGTATTCGGGTAAAATTTTCACGTTATTGTCCGCAAATCCCTCTACCATTGTTCCGGTATTGATTACTTCATACTTCCACTCCTTCTCTTTCCACGTACCCAAAATTACTTTGGAAGGCGGATCACTAACCCACTGGGTGAGAAGCACAATGGAAAGCAAAACTGCAAATCCAAAAAAATAGGCCACCCAAACCTGGGTATTACTGTATTCTTTCATTTATAGCGTTAATTTTACCAATGATAGCTTTACTATCATTTGTGATAACAAATGTATTGCAAAAAAACGACCAACAATCACCCTTAGTACCAAAAGTGTTGATTTTAACCAAACTTTTTGGAACTCAAAAATGGCTTTACCCAAATGTAATGACAACCAATGCATTCATGAGTCCACTCCAATAAAAATGATTTCAATCAAAATCAACGCGGAGGGGATTTTTGAACCGGAGCTAACCAACTGTTAGTGACATTTCAAAAATCCACCGACAAGGAAGATTTTGGCAAAAAGGGACTTTTTGGAGCAGACACAAAATGGCTTTACCCAAATGTAATGACAACCAATGCATTCATTAACACCATCAAAACAACCAAAAAAATCTCGCTAAACACAAAGAAATTTTCCCCATTATCCTCGTCAAATATCCCGTATATTCGCGAAAATTTATCACGCAGATGTTATCATGGGTCAAATCCTTGTTTTCTAAAAAGAAAGACCAACAAAGGCCGCAGTATTTAGGCTGGGAATCAGTGCGTGAAGTTCTAATTTTGTGCGAATCGGGTTTTAATCAAAAAAATCCGTGGTTTTTAGAAAAACTGAAATCTTGGGAATCAAACGGAAAAAAAATCACCTCCCTCAAATACGTCCCGAATTTTGACCCAAAAAAATCCCGACCCAAAAACATCATTTGCAAAAAAGACATTCGCTTCGGTCGATTAAAAAACGAGGAAATCAAAAAAATACTTTCCAAACACTACGACATTTGCATTGACCTCACTTCCATGCAGGAAAAAAAATTCTTTAAACTGTTTGCCCTCATCAAAATATTTTTCTGTGTTGGCATCAATCCAAACCACCGGGATTTTTATGCTCTTTACGTCCCGCCAAACAAAGACGCATTAAAAACTTTCGACACCCTAACCCACTACCTACAAATCATCAATAAACAAAATATCGAGCAAAAATGAACACATCATTTAAAGGAACAGGCATCGCTATGGTCACGCCATTTTCCGATAACGGCGACATAGATTTTAACGGATTGAAAAAGCTCACGCGTCACCTCATTGATGGAGGTGTTGAATACCTTGTTGTGATGGGCACAACCGGCGAAAGTGCCACCATTTCACCAGCTGATAAAATGGAAATCCTCAAAACCGTTCAAACTGAAAACGCCGGCAAATGCCCCATCGTTTATGGTTTGGGGGGAAATAATACTGAAGCCATTGCCCGGGAAATGAAATCAATGGACACAACAGGCATCGACGCCTTTTTGTCCGTTTCACCCTATTACAACAAACCCACGCAGGAAGGGATTTACCAACATTATGCGCATTTGTCCAAAGCATCTTCCCTGCCCATTATTTTATACAACGTTCCCGGTCGCACCGGCAGCAATATCGGCGCCGACACCACCCTGCGCCTGGCCCGCGATTTCGATAATATCATCGCCATCAAAGAAGCCTCTGGCAGTATGGAGCAAGTCATGCAAATCATCCACGAACGTCCACAGGGTTTTTTGGTCATTTCCGGCGACGACAACCTCACCTTTCCCATGATTGCATTGGGCGGCGATGGCGTTATCAGTGTATCAGGACAAGCTTATCCCCAAATATTTAGCGGAATGGTTCGCGATGCACTTTCGGGTAAAATTGAATCGGCGCGAAAAGCCCATTACCAGCTCTTCCGATTTACCCAACTCCTTTTCACCGAAGGAAATCCCGGCGGCATCAAAACCGCACTCAAACAATTAAACGTTTGCGACAATCACCTCCGACTTCCGCTTTGGCCAATTTCCGAAAGCACCAAAAATGCTTTATTGGCAGAAATGAAAAAAATAGGATAAATCATTTGGGCGCCTACCGCCCCACTTACACCCCCAGCTACCCGACCTTTCTTATGGGGCGGTATCGGGCTGTCCGCTATAGCCACCGTCCCGTGGCCTACATCGTCGGGGCGTACGGGGTCTGTTCCTACCGTCACAGCCTCCGCCGCCCACG
>JAFIEY010000223.1 GCA_020832345.1 Cryomorphaceae bacterium
AGATCCCCAGCATTGCCTCAAGGGTGAAGTACATAAACATGAACAGGGCAATCATAAACGTGATCACCAAGCCCAAAAACAGAGGTCGTTCCTTGGCCAGAGGCTTAATCCAGTCATAGATGACGTAAAACGTGCCAAAATGAAGGTAATCAGATAGCGAGGATAGCGGGAGACATTTAACCAGAAATTTTCGTTACCAGTAGACATGAGATCTCAGAGAGGACCCCCTATTTTTCTAGATAAGTATTTCAATTATGAGTCTGCTCCAAAAAGTCCCTTTCTATCAAAATTTCCCTTATCGGTAGATTTTTGAATCCTCACTAACAGCTTGGTTAGTTGCGCTTCAAAAATCCCATCCGCGTCGATTTTGATTGAAATCATCCTTTTTGGAGTGGACTCATTATTGTTTTTTCAAAGGTCTCATTGAGCAGGCAAGTTAAACATATCGCCATGTTGTTTAAGTATGGGTTTGGTGGGTTCTTATCAAAGACTAGGATTTTTGAGTTTTCGTGCAGACACGAATTATTTTTTACATTCCTATACATAGACTTAAAAGTAAGTATATTTTTTAATGTAATTAATTCACCAACAAAATTTGAATTGCGGGTGCCAGAGAATTCTTTATGTTTCTTTTTCGCCACTTTCCATTTACAAATGTAAAAACCATGGAGGTTTCGCTATCAACTAAACCAAAAGCAGGCTCGTAGGATATGCCTTTATGCTTTTTCTTTGAGCCTTTAATTGTGTAAACAAACTCGTGTTTATTTGATTCGATAATCAAAAATTCAAATCCGATAAAAATTCCATTTTCAGGCAACCTAATTCGGTGATTAGATAAATCTATTTCAATTATTTTCCTGCCTTTTGGCGCAGTACCAATTATGTTTTCACTGTTTATAACCTTGCTGGGCAAACTATCTGCATTGACTGTAAAGAAGCGAATATTGAAGGTCGCATTTTTCACATGACTCCTTGTAACAAAACGAATCTTATCAATATAAGGTGTGCTTTCATATTTTTGGTCATATTCAAATTTCCAAACTAATATTTAGGGTAAAGAATAGCATGCGAAATAAGAGTTTATCTTACGTTTTTTAAAACCACCAACAATTCGTTCTTTTTTTTCTGAGGTAACCAAAATTTCCTCTAATTGTCCGGGTTCTGGGTGTAGTATTACCTCATATTTTATTGTTTCAACCAGCATTCTGGTAGCTGCATACCCTATGGAAGAAAAAATTATCACAATTGATGAATCATTGGTATGTAAAACAAAATCACCGTTTTTGTCGGATGTAGTGCCTATGTTTTGGTTTTCCACCCAAATGTTTACATAAGGGATTCCTTTTTTGGTTTCGCTGTCAACTACCCTCGATTTGATTTGAGAAAACGCAATATGGCTACTCAGCCATAATAGTGAGAAAAGATAGAACTTCATGGGTTTGTGTAAATCAATTTTTGATTTTTCAGTCAATCTCTTTTGACGTTAAAAATATCTCCCGAATCAATCATTTTCTTTACATTTAATTTTGAAAGACCAAAGGACATTTCGGAATAATTTTCCGGCTTATCAATTTTATAAATTTGTGAGACCTTGTTTATGACGTATTCATTCGGGGAAAAAAAGATGCTATCATGGGAAATGCTTGTTATAATTAGGGTAGAGTAGCTACCGATATCATCCTTATAATGATAGCGATCTCCTATTTGTGGCGAGGAAAAATATTGAACTTTTAGTTTTTCATTTTTTCCACTTTCAATACTGATAAAGGAAATAAAAACCGCAATTAAAGCTAAACCTGCAAATTGCCATAATGGCCCTTTTGCCTCATTTTTCAACGCTTCATATTCCCCTTTTATTGGTTCTTGTAGTTTTTTGGCTTCAACAACCTCCTGACAATGTTGACAATGCGACATGCCTTTTTTGCCTAAAGGAAATAATGGAGTCCAAAAGATGTGGGCATGTTTCCTATACACACTTAAAACTAAACTGCCTTGGGTATCGCAGTTGGGACAAATAGACGTTTTTGATTGTTCAGATTTTAGATGAACAGCCTTACTTCCGTATATAATCATTTTTTCTGTTTTTAGGACGATGGGATTTTATCTGTTTTTGATTGGGCTAAAATAGTGTAAATCACAATTATTGAAGCGCTGTAATAAAAAATAACTGGAAATTTTATCGTAAGCAAAGAGGATAAACTTCAAAATAGGATATAACAAAACCAATGTCATTGCTTGTTTTTATTTTCTCAACATACTGTAAAGGTTATAATTAGATGGATTTAAAATTTATTGTTTGTAAAAAGTACAATGAGGGTTTTGTTTCTTTTACGGTATAAAATTTCAATTTATGATTAAAATCATGTTTAGTTCAAAATAAACTAAACTATCTTTGCGACAGAATAATCGATAAATTACTGGGAAATTATGAACAGTGAAAAGGAAGCCTATGTTCTTCGATTTGGGCAAATGTGGGAGAAACTTGGTGTGACTTTTATTGGTGGTAAAATATTGGGTTATTTACTGGTTTGCGATCAACCTGAAGTTTCGTTTCAAACCCTTGTTGAGGAACTTAAGGTAAGTAAAGCATCAGTTTCCAATAATTTAAAAATGTTAGAAGAGGTAGGGTTTATTGAAAAGGTCAACTTGCCTAAGGATAGAAAATCGTTTTATCGACCGGCGCAGGTTGATATGGCTAACCTGATGCGGGAGAGGCTGCAACTTATGTCGCTTTACACCGATTTGATGGATGAGGGATTGCGCATTAAAACGCAAAAAAAAGATGGGGCTGCGCAGTTTATGCGTGAAACCGGAGATTTTTACCGGTGGTTTGCCGTCCAATTACCAAAATTTTTAGATAATTACCAAAAGATTAAATGATTATGAGCACTCGATTTATATTTTTATTTTGCACACTTGTTTTGCACACTTCCTTTGTTCCTCAAAATCAAATAAGCCCGGAAGAGATATTGACCAAAATGGAGGACCAAATGCGGGGGCAAACTGCGTATATGGAGGTGACCATGGAAATTGTGCGACCGCGTTATTCAAGGAAAATGGATATGCGAATGTGGGCAAAGGGCGAAGATTTCTCTTTAATCCTGATTACCTCACCGGCACGGGATAGGGGTACGGCTTTTTTAAAACGTGAAAAAGAAATTTGGAACTTTGTGCCCACAGTGGACAGAATGATTAAACTACCGCCTAGTATGATGGCGCAAAGCTGGATGGGTTCAGATTTTAGCAACGACGATTTGGTGCGTGAAAGTTCTACCGTAAATGATTTTAACCATAAAATATTACGCACGGAAATTATGGGCGGTCTGGAGTGTTGGGTCATTGAATCAATTCCAAAACCTACCAGTTCTGTGGTATTTAGTAAGGTTGTCATTTGGGTAAGTAAAAAGGATTTTTTTCATATTCGCACCGAAAATTTTGATGAAAGAGACCAGAGGGTTTCAACCATTATCATGAGTGAGGTGAAGGAAATAGGAAACAGAACCATGCCGACAAAAATGGAAATGATTCCTGAGGATAAGAGCGACCAAAAGACGGTGCTGCACTATAAAACCGCGGTCTTTGACGAACCTATGGAGGAAAGTTTTTTCTCCGTTCAAAATCTACGAAGCATCAGATAAAATTCTCAAAGCATGTTATTGATAAAACTCGCATGGCGTAACCTTTGGAGGAGTAGAAGGCGCACTTGGATTACCATTTCCTCGGTAATATTTGCGGTAATACTCGCGCTTTTTCTCCAGTCCATGGACTATGGTTCACAAGAATTAATGGTGCAAAATACAGTTCGCTTTACCACTGGATATGCACAAATTCAAGATACACTTTATCAGGATGAGCCAAATTTGGATAATGCCATGGTCGCAGATGATGCGTTTATGGCTGAAATTGTAGAGAAATTTACCGATATAGAATACGTCGTTCCACGATTGGAAAGTGTCATGCTTGTGGCTGGTGAAATAAAATCCAGAGTAGGCTTTGTTTCTGGTATTTCTCCTAAAAATGAACATCGCTTTAATGGTATAAAAGATCGATTGGAAGCAGGTGAATTTTTTAATCAAGAAGAGGGCGGGGCAGTTATAGGTACAGAATTGGCCAAAAATTTAGACCTTTCGCTCGGAGATTCGCTGGTATTGTTTGGTCAGGGATTCCAAGGTTCGATGGCTGCCGGGAAATATGTGATCGTCGGTTTGGTTCGGCATCCGGTTCCCGACTTTAATAGCCGCATCGTTTTTCTACAGCTCCATGAAGCCCAATGGCTTTTTGATGCCTATGATAGACTTACTCATTTGAAATTGGTGCCCAAAAAAATGCGACATGCTCACCGCTTGGTGTCTGCAGTTAATGCAGAAGAATCTTTGTCGGGCTATCGCGCTTATACATGGGAAGAACTTCAGCCCGAATTGGTTCAAACCATCGCCTTTGACCGTGCGGGCACCTTGATATTTTTACTGATTCTCTACATTGTCATTGGGTTTGGAATTTTTGGAACCATATTAACCATGACCTTAGAACGGGAAAAAGAGTTTGGTATGCTGATTTCGATTGGTATGCTAAGAGGTCGGCTGGCGACTGTGGTATTTTTGGAAACCTTAATTATCAATTTTCTCGGTGTATTACTCGGTGTGCTTGTGGCGTTCCCTATCCTTATTTACTTCTATTACAACCCGATTTCATTGGGTGCCGGATTGGAAGAAATGATGGCTGAATACGGCATGGAAGCCATTTTACCATTTTCCCTAAATCCCCAAATATTTGTTCAACAAGCCCTAATTGTGTTTGGCATTAGCATGGTCATCGTGCTGTATCCCTTGGTTCGGATTGCCAGGCTCGATGTGCTTCAAGCTTCAAGAAAATAATTTTATCGTTATGCAACTTATTAAAATGTCTTGGCGAAATATCTGGCGAAATAAAGTCCGCAGTGCAGCGGTGATGGTCGCTGTTATGCTCGGTTTGGTCGCAGGATTGTTTTCTTCCGCGATGGTTGAAGGGGTTTTGTTGTCTCGATTTCACAATTTTATCGAAAATCAAATTTCCCATATTCAGGTGCATAACCCCGAATTTATTCGTGATCAAGAGGTTTTTCAAACGGTAGGCGGGGGGCAAATCGATCTGGAAACCGTTGCGAATTGGTCTGAGGTAAAAGCTGCAACCATTCGTTCCAGAACCCAGAGTATGATTGCTTCTGCCACATATACCGGTGGCGTTGAACTTTACGGAATTCGCCCGAATTCAGAAAACAATACCACCAATTTTTCTCGCCATCTTATTGAAGGTGATTACCTGATAGGGGAATCTGAAAATGCTATATTAATTGGAAATGCTTTGGCGGAGAAAATGAAAGTAAGGGTGGGATCAAGAATTGTCCTTACATTCCACGATAAGGACAATAACTTGGTGAGTGCAGCTTTTGTCGTTCGCGGTCTGTTTGATTCAGGTTATAAACGATATGACGAATCTGTGGCTTTTACTTTTCATGATTATTTAAACAGCCACTTGGGATTACAGGGAGATTTTCATGAAATGGCTGTTCTGGCGAATAACTTGGACGACCTTAGCTCGCTAGAGGAAAAGCTGAGTTCTCATTTTCCGAAATCGGAAGTTCGAAAATGGAATGAAATTGAACCGGGGCTAGAAATAATTGTCACCAGTGGAAATATGTTTTCCTATATTTTCCTTATACTGATAATGATTGGGTTGGCTTTTGGGTTGCTCAATACCATGTTGATGGCCGTATTTGAACGCACGCGTGAAATTGGGATGCTGATGGCCATTGGTATGGGGAAGGGGCGGTTGTTTTTACTTATCGTGTTGGAGACATTGTTTTTATCCCTAACGGGTTCAATTATAGGTTTGCTCCTTGGATATGGTCTTGTGAAATACACAGGACGCGTCGGTATTGACTTATCAGCTTTTTCTGATGTAATGAAAGAGCTTGGTGTCGATCCAGTTTTTTATCCGGAAATCAGTCGTGAATTTGCTTTAATAATCCCCATTATAGTTTTAATAACGGCACTACTTTCAGCGATTTACCCTGCATTGAAAGCCTTGTCGCTGCGCCCAGTAGAAGCCCTTCAAAAATAAAACCTTATGCCAGTAATTAAGACCAAGCAGTTGTTTAAGATTTACAACGAAGACACCGTGCCTGTTTATGCGGTAAACAACATCAGTGTAGAATTTCAACAACGCGAATTTACCTGTGTCGTAGGGCCTTCTGGTTCTGGAAAAAGCACATTACTCAATCTCATTGGGGGATTGGATTCACCCACTCGTGGAACTGTGGAGGTTGCGGGTCATCGGATTGATGAGATGACAGAAAATCAACGGATTAATTTTAGATTAAATCATATTGGGTTTGTTTTCCAGTATTTTAATCTTATTCCGGTACTAACGGCTTATGAAAATGCTGCATTTATCATGCAGTTGCAGGGAAAACCTGAAAAGGAGATTAGAGAACGCGTGAAAACCCTACTCGTTCAAGTGGGATTAGAAAAACGTATGAATTCCAGGCCATCTGAACTTTCAGGAGGAGAACAGCAGCGGGTAGCGGTTGTTAGAGCCCTTGCATCAAAACCTGATTTTATTTTGGCAGATGAACCAACGGCTAATTTGGATACGAAATCTGCTTTTAATTTGCTCGATATCATGAAAAGATTAAACGAAGAGGAGGGTATAACCTTTTTGTTTTCCACGCATGATCAGCGTGTAATTGATCGTGCTGGTCGGGTCGTTACCCTGGTGGATGGGGGCTTGCAACATGACACTGAAAAAGGTAAATAGACTTTACTCGACAAAGGCATGGAAAAGCCTTTTTGCATTAAAATTAAATTTTCAAACGTCCTTGTTTTTATTTGGAATAGAAAAATGCGAATTTGTTTAATTCTTTTTTTGATGATATCTGTTTACGGTATCAAGGCACAGGAAAAATGGCGAATTCAAGGTTATGTCAAGGAAATTCCGATGATGCAAGGAGATAATAAATTTTCAACTTTTACATTTGATAATATCACACACAATAGGATAAACCTTTGGTACTACGGGGGTAAAAATTGGTCAGTTCATGCCGGACAACGCACGCGGTATTTTTTTGGGGAGTCGTTTGGAGGTAACCCATTTTTTAAAGAATTTTTGAAATTGGATCAGGGGCCGCTTCCATTATCTCATTTGCTGGTAAATGAAGGAAGTCATACACTTCATACCATTACAGATCGGTTGTATTTTAATTGGGAGAAAGGAAAATGGCATATTCGGGCTGGAAGGCAGCGCATCAATTGGGGAATAAACATGGTGCATAACCCCAATGATTTGTTCAATAATTACAGTTTTTTTGATTTTGATTATGATGAGCGCCCGGGAGCAGATGCCATACGCGTATCTTATTATACCGGCGCATTATCTCGTTGGGAAGTTGCCTATAGTCCCGGATTTTCACCCAGAGAAAGCGTGGGAGCTATAATGAGGGCTTTTAATCATAATGGGTATGATTTTCAGGTGGTTGGAGGATATTTTCACCATCGGGCTGCATTGGGTGGAGGATGGGCAGGAAGTGTGAAAGGTATGGGTTTTAAAGGAGAGTTCACCTTTTTTCAAGATTTGGAGTCACAAGGTGGGCAGGATGGATTTAATATGGTTGCAGCCATATCAGCTGATTACCAATTTAAAAATGGTGTGTTTTGGGTTAATGAATTGGTCTATAACCAAGCCAGACACGGACAACTTCAGCAGCAGACAGTTTTATTTGAACCCATGCGGGCCGATAATGTTGCTTTTAGCGAATGGGCTGTTATAAGTTCATTTACGTACAGTCATAAAATGGTGCATTCGTTTAGTTTGTCGGGCATGTACTTCCCCACTGAACAATGGTTTTTCGTTTCACCTAATTACACCCGTTCTCTTCATGCAAATTTAGACTTAACCCTGCTCAGTCAAATTTTTGTTGGTGGATCTGAATTAGAAATGTCTGTGAGTGGTTATAATTTGATTGCAATGATAAAATGGAACTTTTAATTGGACTTTTAGAATTATATCCATTTTCGTGGTAAAAATGCAATTATGGGTCTGCCCCAAAAAGTCCCTTTCTGCCAAAACCTTCCTTGTCGGTATATTTTCGAGTCCTCACTAACAGTCAGTTAGCTCCGTCCCGAAAATCCCCTCAACGTCGATTTTGATTAGAATCATCCTTTTTGGAGTGGACTCATTTATGAATTTACCACAAATTATTTTCTTTGAGAATTTCAATGATCTCTTCTTCAGTAGAGGAAACAAAATCGGCAATTATGGATAATTCATAGCCCTTTTTGAAGGCATTAATAACAGTTTCGATTTTGTTTTTC
>JAFIEY010000226.1 GCA_020832345.1 Cryomorphaceae bacterium
TAAAGCCAATTAAAATCAAAAAACACGGACGAAGAGCGATTAGTATTTTTAAATACGGACTTGAAGCTATCGCAAGATACTTGTTATCAGGTGTTAATAAATACAAATTAAACTTTTTTGAATTTTTGTCGTGTACTTAGAGAAATTTCATTAATTTGAAGCTCTAATTCTTTCATTAATGGCATGTAAGTCAGTTAAATATAAATTTTAGTTTTTATGTATATAATTAAATATTTTTTTATATTTTTATCAAATTCAAAGAATAGATTAACCCAACTTGGCTATAATGCCCTTTCTATCCCTTTGTTTACGGGGGTTTAATTTTTTAATGGTACACTACATATTTTCTAATTGGTTTTTGTGTGTTGGTGCAGCCAGTTGCACGATATATCTCGTTAACTTCCTTTATGGGCTTTGATGGTTTTCGTAGGTGTATTGTTTTTTTATCAGTTGGCAGCTCTACGGTTTGGATAGTTTGTGTGGCCATTATCCTCAATACATTTTTCCAGTCGTGTTTGATTCCTTCTTGTTTGAGCATATATCTAATCGTGTTCACCAACTGATAGGCCAATATTGTCAGGTATAAATGGGCTTCTATGCGCTCATCTCTTTGGTGGTAAACAGGTCGCATTTGCAGGTCTGTTTTTAGACAACGGAATGTGGATTCCACTTCCCGTATTGTATTGTAAATTTCCCATAGTTCCTTTTCGCAAGGGTCTTGGTATGATGTGCGGATAAAGTAAACGCCCTTTTCCTTGTCTTCTTTCACCGGGTTAGCTTTGATTTTATATTCTAAAGCAACTGCTTTTCCGTTGACCTCCTGAACTTGTATGTCATATCGTCCGGATACGATTTTGTGTTTTTGCTTTGCTCGACCGATACGCTCCCATACTTTTTCTATTTTTTTTGTACCGCCCTTCTTAGCAAAAGCATCCCTTATGCTATGTAGCTCTTCTTCAAAACGCTGGGAAAGCTTTCTTGAAATCGATTGTTCTTTTTTTCTTTTCATATCGCTTTGCACGTACATCCATGTATCGGTTTCCCCTTCCGGTTTGAATATCGAAAGCGCTACTTGTTGCTTGTTTCTATCTGTTTTTTGTATGACTGGATTTAAATCCTCAGGATAATCTTTTAGCCGTTTATGAGATACACATACATAATCGTACCCCTTTGATTTTATTAGAGCCATATTATCATCATTGACAATGCCTGCGTCTATGACAATGGTCTTTTTTGAGGTATAGCTACTGTTTTGCTCTAAGTCAGCTAACATATCTCCTAAAGTGGTTGAATCAGCTCTATTCCCTTCGTATATTTTTGAGTGTCTTATAAACCCTTCGGCATTGATAACACCAGTAAACACAACTAAAGGACAATCGTTTCGCTTTTCTTTACTTCGTCCGTATTTTGCCAGCTTACTATTCTTTTTGCCCGTTTCAAAATAGGTATTGCTAATGTCGAAAATTACCAACTTATCCTTTATGTCAAACATATCAGAGGTCCGTTGATAAAGAAATTTATCGATTTGATCTTTGTTCTTATAGAGGAGGTCTCCAATATGGTAGAGCTGCTTATGCGTTATTGTTGGTGTGTAACCAAAACAGCCTTGGAGCTCACTGTTCATATCAAGTATTTGTGCTGTTTTGTGTTCCGAGCTGCTAAAAATTGCACGACCTGCAATGGCAATAAGTGATTTTTGAACTTGATCTTCACTCATACCCAAATCAATAAGGAAATTGGAAAGCTCTAATTTTTCCAGAACCTGTTTGCACAAGTGTTCGGCGCCAAAACTTTTTACATCACTAATATCGAGCCCGCTAATGTCAACATTATGATAATCAGCTTTTTGTGGCAATGGCGGGATTGACACGCTATCTGCCTGTTTATCAGTGTTCTCTACATCCTCTAAATCGTATCTCAACAGGTATTTGTCGTAGTAAGAATGGGCAAGTTTCTTCAGTTTATCCGGGATGTCTGTCGGAAACAATTGGGGCTGCTTAAATATCAGTGATTTAAGTGAGTTGAGCACCAGTTGGCGAGCAGTTTTATCTCTAAGCTCAGGATCAGATCCTAGGTAAATAATTACCTTCTGCTTGACCTTGCCCTGTATCCTGGAGGTCTGCACCAAGCTGTATTGATAAAATACATTGCTTGATTTATTGCGCTGTTTTTTTACTTCTCTTATAAACATGCCGCAAAGGTAATACCCAACAACAAACCATGCAACACCCGTACATCACTACAAACCCGAATTTGGACAAAATAAAACGGTTTTACTGGGGTTGTAGAGCGAAAATTAGTGAAAAATTGTTGATTATTCAATCAAAGCGGCCAAGTTGGGTTAACATGCTATGATTAACACGGCAAAAATTAGAACCATACGGGAGAAAAAGGGGTTTACTCAGGAATATATGGCCTCAAAGCTGAATATTTCACAGCCCGTATATGCCCGTATGGAAAACGGTCAAAAGAAAATTGAAGCTGGGCTGTTGTTTAAAATTGCACAGGAACTTAAAGAAAAGATAGAGAGTTTTATTGATGAAGCCAAAACAGTTTATCAACAAGGAGATCATGAATTTAAAGACAACTCCGTAAATCAAAATATTTATTTTTCCGACGAAAAACATTTCAAAAAAATCTTTAACCTATTAAGCGATGAAATATCCGAAATGCGGAAAGAACGAAAGGAATTGATTGCGTTGTTGAAGGAAAAGCGGTAGAGGTGATTAACTAATAATACTTGTTAGGTTTAATTTTTCCCGAGTTTCTATCGAACGGAATACCGGTTTCCACATGAGGATGAAGACTGTGGTATTATGTTTTTACACTATTCAATTGGGTTTGGAGTTGATTGTATTTTTAAAACGGGGAAATTCAAAATATTTTTGTAATTTTGTGGTTCATGATAAATCGGATTTTGATTTAAATTAGACTGTGAGATTTAAAAATCCGTAGAGCCAGACTGTAGCTACAGTCCGGCTCAATTTTTTTTGTTCAGATCAAAGTACATCTCAAAAAACCTCACCAAGTCGGTTCTTCTGCCCGATCAGGTTCCTTTATGGTAAATACCCGCGAAATGTTAAAGCCAAAATATATGTCCCCATTGCCCCAACTACCCGTTGTTCGGGAAATCCAAAGGGGGTCAGCTAAATTGCTGGAATTGGTCAAATGTAACTGGAACACATGCCCGCCGGTTTCTATATCTAAACCTATTGAAAAACTATTGTTATATGCAACCTCCTCTTGTAAAACCCTGTCATAATAGGTGTTATTGGGCAACTGCATCATATACTCTGCCGTGATGGCAACCCGGTTGTTGATTTTATATCGACCGCTAAAACCCAGCGCAAAAAGGGTGTTCTGTTGGGCTCGGGTTTCTACCATGTTAAAATGCACCAACGTGGGTGTGAGCTGTAATGACAACCTTTCATTGAATTTTCGGGCTAATATAAGTTGATGACTGTAACTCAACCTACTGCTTGGATAAAAAGGTAAATCCTCCGGTGGACGGGTACCATCTACATTAAAGGTTGAATACAAAACCGCCGTAAGCGGAATGTTTTTTTGACCCGTCTGCTGGCGAAACAAACGGATCTTAGAAAACGCATCAGCTGTTTTACTACGACTGCTCCGGCCAATGCCCACGTTTAACCAATGGGTAAAACTATAATCTAAACTCAACCGCACGACAGCCTGATCCAACCCGAAAAAATTATAGAGATAATCTTCACTGAATGCTCCAAAACGATGCATAAACATAAACTGCATCACGCCGGGCGCCGGCAATTCACAACTCTGCAAATTGATAATACGAGTGCCTTTAAATGTGGCTTCGGCATATTCTGATTCAACTTTTTCTTCTTCCTCCAAATCATCGAGCAAATCGGTTTGCCCGTAAACGCCAACAACTAAAAAAATTAAAATGATGGGATAAATTTTTTTCATTTTTTTAAATTTTTCAGCGATTTAGTCGCCTGTCCTAATTCAGCGAGAAAACCCTATTTTGATTGTTATTGTGTCCGACTTTTCGTATTGGGACAAGTTACTTGGGAATGTATTTCTCCTGTGGTTTACATTTTTCGATAGGCCGCTTTTACGGTGACTTCCATCTCTTTGGCAATTTTATCGCGCACCGCAGAGGGAATTTTTATCTGGTAATCTGCCGGAGCCAATGTAAACGCCGAGGAAAGTTTGATCCCATCCTTTTCGATAATAAGTTTTGCCGGAACCTCAAGGGCTTGCTCCACTCCGTGCAATGTCATTGTACCTACAATAGTAATATCGTAGGTTCCGGGTTTGGAAAAGTCTATGGTTTCTGCTATTTTTCCCTGAAAAACCGCCTTCGGATATTTGTGGCTTTCTACGTAATTTTCGTTAAAATGCTCCTGCATAAGCGCTTTGGGAAAAGTGAAACTCTTCATAACCACCTGAAAAACAATTTCGTTGGTTTCCGTATTAATCACACTTGCCGCCTGATTGGATACGGCATCAATTTGCTCCATGGGGGTTTCTCCATAAAACTTGATATAACCTTCGCGGGTAATCATTTTTTGGGCAAACAGCGCACAGCCCGTTGCCAAAAGAAATAAAAGTAAAATTAGCTTTTGCATGGTTTTGTATGTTTTAATTCAATTCATTAGTGTCTGTCCATAAAGTGCAAGTGGCTAGGCTAGAAAGTTCGAGGACAAAGCTTGCGACACCGATAAATATCGGGGTAATTTCAGTGAGTTTACTCAAGTAAATGACCTTAATTTCAGGTGTGCATAACGCCGTCATCGGACTTTATAGACATACACTAATTATCTAATGCACCTTGATTTATCCAAACGTTTAACTTTTCAACTTTACACGGATCCATTCCCCCTTGTGGCATTCTCAACGCATCTCCGGGAGGACGGTTTATTCTGTCTTTGATATTGGTCGCCGCACCCGAAACATGACTGTATTCGGTAAGGGATATGCCGCCGATTGGATCGTTATTGCCATGACAAACCACACACTCTCCGTCAATGATGGGTTTTATATCACGTTGAAAAGACAAATCCGTCGTTTCACAATCATTTCCAATATCTTGATACAAATCTTCTTCGTTATCGTAATAACAAGAACCAAGCCCTAAAACGAAAAGAGCCGGAATTAAAAGAATTTGTTTTTTGAATATGTGCCGTTTTTCCATCTCTTTGTTTTGTCCGTTTGTGTCGATTTAAAACGCGGATTAAATTGTGAAAGTTTAAAAACCCTTATAAATAAACCTTTTGCCTTCTGAAATGCTAAACAAATATACACCATTTTTCCGGAAAAAATCTTAATCTTCCTTATCAGTTAGGCAGCTCACATCCCCGTAACTTTGCATCATCAAAAAGAAAGATTATGAAAACCCGAACAGTAGAACAAATTTTTGCACCCAATCCGCCCCACTACGTCGGTGACGGATTTCGGGTTCACAATTTTATTCCTAGCGTACCCCAACTTTCCATGCGCCGTATGGATCCATTTATCATGATGGATTATAATTCAAAATTCTATTTTCCACCTTCTGAAACCCCAAGAGGTGTGGGCGTCCATCCCCATCGCGGTTTTGAAACCGTAACCATCGCGTACAACGGTAAAGTTGCACATCACGATAGCAGTGGTGGTGGTGGCATCATTGGTCAGGGTGAAGTGCAGTGGATGACTGCCGCACGCGGTGTGCTACACAAAGAATACCACGAAGAATCCTTTAGCAAAACCGGTGGTGATTTCCAAATGGTGCAACTTTGGGTAAATCTTCCGGCCAAACACAAAATGGATCCACCAAAATACCAGGCCATCACCAGGGAAAGTATGAAAAAAGTATCCCTGCCCAACAATGCCGGTCACGTGGAAATTATCTCCGGGAAATTTGAAAATGAAACAGGTTCCGCAAGTACGTTTTCCCCTGTTCATCTCCAAAATGCGCATCTCAATCCCGAAGGAGAAGTGACTTTTTCTTTTCCTGCAAACTTCAATACCGGCATATTGGTCATTGATGGAAATGTGGAAATTGAAAACAGTAAATTACCCACCAATCACTTTGCCCTCTTGCGCAATGACGGTGAAAGTTTCACCATCCGGGCTTTAGAAAAATCCATTGTATTGGTGTTGAGCGGTGAACCTCTGGACGAGCCCATCGCAGCACAAGGTCCTTTTGTCATGAATACACAACAGGAAATTTTGCAGGCCATTTGGGATTATAATAATGGTAAGTTTGGTGAGTTATCATAGTTCGTCTTTGTAAGCACTAATTATTGAACTTTTGAGTCCACTCTAAAAAGGATGGTTTCATTGAAAATCGACGCGGAGGGGATTTTTGAACCGGAGCAAGTGAGGATTCAAAAATCTACGGACAAGGAAGATTTTGGCGGAAAGGGACTTTTTAGAGCAGACTTAATGATAAAAAGCAACCCTAAAGAACAAACACTTTGGGGTTGTTTTTTTATCATTTCTCTTTTTTTTAAAAGCCGTATTACCCTTAAACCACAATATCTTTGTGGAATATATAATTCCAACCGGTAACACGCTCATGATAAATAATCCGCATAGTAAATCCTTCAACGTTGTTGTTTCTGAATTAAAAACTTCGGTAGGAAAGGGACTAAACCGACATGAAGCTGAAAAAAGACTGGAAAGTCAGGGTAGAAATAAACTCCCCGAAATAAAAAAAACGCCCGTATGGAAACGTTTGTTGTTACAGTTTCACAACGTTTTGATTTATGTCCTTCTCGCCGCAGCAGTCATCACGGCCTTCATGGAGCACTGGATTGATACGTGGGTGATTTTTGGCGTGGTTGTAATCAATGCATATATAGGATTTGTTCAGGAAGGTAAAGCCGAAAAAGCCCTAGATGGTATTCGAAAAATGTTGTCCCTTCAGGCCATTGTCATTCGGGATGGTAAACAACTAAAAATCCCGGCAGAGGAAGTCGTCATTGGTGACTTGGTAAAACTAAAAGCCGGTGATAAAATACCCGCAGACCTGCGTTTGGTCAAGGTAAAAGATTTGAGGGTAGAGGAGTCAGCACTAACCGGAGAATCCAATACCGTAAAAAAATCCATTGACAAAGTTGAACAAAGTGCCATCGCCGGTGATCAAAAGTGCATGGCCTTTTCGGGTACGACCGTGAGTTTTGGCGAAGCAATGGGTATCGTTACCGCCACAGCGGAAAATACCGAACTGGGTAAAATAAACGCCATGATGCGCGACGTCGGTATGGTTACTACGCCGCTTTTGCAGCAAATTAAAAAGTTCGGAACCCAACTCTCCGTTGTTATTATTCTTTTGTCCGCGGCCTTCTTTTCCTTTGGTTATTGGGTACAAAATTATGACCTCACAGAGATTTTTTTAGCGGTTATTGGTTTGGTTGTCGCGGCCATACCCGAAGGGTTACCCGCCATTATGACCATTACACTCGCCATCGGAGTTCAGCGCATGGCCAGCCGAAATGCCATCATCCGACGATTGCCCTCGGTAGAAACTTTGGGTGCAGTAAACGTAATTTGTTCGGATAAAACCGGTACCCTTACTAAAAACGAAATGACCGCAACCCAAATTATTACCCAAGACGTAAACTGTGTGGTTTCCGGTTCGGGTTATAATCCGAAAGGTGAAATTTTAAACGATAAAAATCAAAATTCTGAATCCTTAAATTGGTTATTAAAAACCATTAGAGCAACCAATACCGCAGAAATATATTTTGAAGAAAATCAATGGAAAATTACCGGATCTCCAACCGAAGCGGCACTTTTGGTACTGGCAAAAAAAGGCGGTACAGATGATTTTACTTTTAATACGATAGACCATATCCCCTTTAGCTCAGAACATAAATATGCAGCCCAATTGGTGGAGATTGAAGGTGAAAGAAAAATTCTCATTACTGGAGCACCCGATAATTTACTCGCCCTATGCAAGTTTCAGGGCACAGCTGAAAAACGAGAAAAATTACAGACTAATTTTTGGGAAAAAGCATTTGAGGAAATTGCTACCCAGGGTAAACGATTATTGGGAGCTGCCATGTTGGAAGTTGAACCCAATATCGAAAAAATCAATCACGAATCTCTAAAAAATAATCTTTCCTTTTTAGGCGTTATCGGTATCATTGATCCACCAAGGGACGAAGCTATTCAGGCCATTCGCGCATGTAAAAATGCCGGAGTTCAAGTAAAAATGATTACCGGAGATCATAAAATTACCGCACTTACCATTGGAAAACAGCTGGGCATTGGAGACGGTATAAAAGCCATAACCGGAGCAGAATTGGAATCCAAAAGTGATGGGGAATTACAGGAAATTGTCACCACCTACGATGTTTATGCACGTACTAGTCCGGAACACAAACTCCGACTGGTAAAAGCCATACAAGCCAACGGTTTGCGTTGCGCCATGACCGGTGACGGTGTAAATGATGCGCCGGCCCTCAAAAAAGCAGATATCGGAATTGCCATGGGCATAAAGGGAACCGAAGTTTCCAAAGACGCATCGGAAATGGTGTTGGCAGACGACAATTTTAGTTCCATCGTTCACGCCATAGAAGAGGGTAGAACGGTTTACGATAATATTCGAAAATCGCTTTTGTTTATCCTACCAACAAACGGTGCCGAATCATTGGTGCTTATTGCAGCCATTATTTTGGGAATGGTGATGCCCATTACTCCACCACAAATTTTATGGGCAAATATGGTCACTGCAGTTACCCTCGCACTGGCTTTGGCTTTTGAACCAGCAGAAGCCAATGTAATGAATCGCTCACCTAGAAATACAAAATCCGCTTTAATAGGAAAAAAATTTCTTGGAAGAATTGGTTTTGTTTCGGTGATAATTGGAGGAGCAACTCTTGGAATATTTTATTATCTAAAACAAACCGGCATGGAACTCAACATGGCCCGAACCATCGCCGTGAATACTTTAGTCAGTGGACAATTATTTTATTTATTTAATTGTCGTACCATTCACGAAACTTCAATAAATAAAGACTTTTTTAAAAATCCCTATGTCTTTATCGCCGGCGGTGCTCTTCTTATTTTCCAATTGGCATTTGTTTATCTTCCCATTATGCAAACGCTTTTCGATACAACTTCCATTCACTTTAAATATTGGATTTGGTCAACACTTGCGGGAATGGGCGTTTTTATTTTGGTGGAAATAGAAAAATGGATTGGCAGACTTCGGCGGAAAAAACAGGGTTAAATTTTATCTACCCGACGCTGATGACGGCCACCTTCAAATTCAAAAGTAGAAAATGCCTCTACGATGTCCAATGCCATTTCGTCGGAGATAAAACGCGCGGGAATGGATAGAATATTAGCATCATTGTGTTGTCTTGCCAACTCCGCAATATCTTCTCTCCAGCACAATGCAGATCTGATTCCTGCATATTTATTTACCGTCATATTGATGCCATTACCACTACCGCAAATCGCGATACCCCATTCCACTTTTTTATCCAACACTGCTTTGGCTAGTGGATGCGCAACATCCGGATAATCCATACTTTCATCGTTATGAGTTCCAAAATCGATAAATTCTAAGTTTTCTTCAAAGTTCTTTTTAATAACTTCTTTGAGTTGGTAGCCCGCATGATCCGCGCTGATGCCTACTTTTGTCTTGTTGTTCGCTTCCATGGTTTGATGATTTTAGGTTTTCAACGAGTAATTAAAAAATAACTAACAATGCACCTTTTTACCGTTGATAAGTTATCACAAAATTACCTTGCATAAATCAAACTTAAAAACCATAGAGAAATAAATACTTTAAGTTGCAAACATACTTTTTGACTTTTACCAACAAGTTGTTGTTTGAATATTGACAATCAAAAACTGGGTAAACATGAAAATCTTTTTAGTCAATAACTGTTAGTACAAAAATTTTAAGTTTTGTTGATTAAATCAATAAGTATTTTGAAAAATAAGGTATTATCTTTGGGCGTTGAGTGTATAACTTGTGTATAAAATTTTGAAAACATAAAAAACAACATTTTTCATTGTTTTTTATACACAGAACTAACAGACTATATATACCACCATGGGTTTAAATTTTTTTAAAAGAAAAATACATTATTATATATTGAGTTGTTCATTTCTTTTTTTAATGAACATAAATGGCTTTGCCCAAAAAAAGGATTCGCTGGAATACACCAAATTTTATCACGAAAATGGAAAAGTGAGTTCTGAAGGTACTTTGCGCAATGGTGTTCCCGATGGTTATTGGAAATCATACCATATTAATGGCAATATAAAATCCGAAGGCAATAGACTCGATGAAAAGCTCGACAGTCTTTGGAAATTCTACACAGAAGATGGAGTGTTGTTTGTGAGTATAACCTATAAAGACGGCGTAAAAAACGGTCCGCGAATTACCTATAAAGATGGCGTAAAAACCAAAAAGGAAATTTTTATTGAAGATAAACTTGAAGGCAATACAGAATTTTACTTTACTGATGGATCCGTTAGCAAGCGAATACCCTTCGAGAATGGACGAGAGAATGGCCTGGGATTCGAATACGACACTGCGGGCACCATCGTAACCTTGCTTACTTTTAAGACCGGTGTGCTTACTAAAAAGCGCCAAATTAATCGCTACGATCAGAGCGGGAAAAAGATCAGTACCTGGATGGAATTTCATCCCAATATGCGAATAAAATGGGAAGGTAGTTATACCGATGATTTAAAACATGGGTATTTTAAATATTACACCAGCAAAGGTGATTTAATTAAAACTGAAAGGTGGATCATGGGGGTTTTACAGGAGCCGGATTCTGACACAGAAAAGTTAGAAATTCGTAAACAGATTAATCCAGAAACCGGAAAAATTAGTCATGTAGGTTCCTATTTGCAAGGAAAAAAAGAAGGTGTTCATAGGGCGTACGACGATGATGGAAATGTGATTGGTGGTGGTATTTATTCGGCAGGATTTTTATTGGCCGAAGGAATCACCGATGACCAAGGTCGCCGACAAAAGCATTGGAAGTTTTATTATCAAACTGGAGAACTGAAAGAAGAAGGTGGATATAGAGATGGTAAAAAGCATGGCAAATGGACGTATTATTTTATGAATGGAAAGGTGGAACAAGAAGGCCGTTTTTCCAACGATCGTCCGGTTGATTTATGGGTTTGGTATCATTCCAATGGCGAAGTATGGCGGGAGGCTGAATACATGAACGGCTTTTTGGATGGTAATTTTATTGAAAAAGATTCATTGGGAAATACGTTGGCCAAAGGCAAATTTGTGGAAGGATTTAGAGATGGCGATTGGTTTTATCAAGTGGGATCAGTGAGACGTATTGGAAAATATTTTGATGGTGAACGTACAGGGGAGTGGATTCATTATTATACGGTAAACGATGAAGTTAGGTTTAAAGGAAGTTACATCAATGGAATGCCTGAAGGTCGGCACACGTGGTATTACGATAATGGACAAGTTGAAATTAGGGGCATTTACCGCGGTGGAAGAAAGGAGGGTATATGGGAATTTTTTAATCGAACTGGAATTCGATATTTGACCATTACCTATGAAAATGATGAGGAAGTAGAATATAACGGAAGTAAAATTTCCTATGGAAAAAGATACGATAAACGACTGGAAGAGGCTGAGCAGTAAAGTTGTTTATGACAATGCTTGGATAAGTGTTTTTCATGAAGATGTCATAAATCCCAATGGGGGAAAAAGTATTTACGGAAGGGTACATTTTAAAAATGTAGCCATCGGAATTCTTCCTGTTGACGAAGATGGAAATACTTGGTTGGTCGGTCAGTCGAGATATCCATTGGGTATCTATACCTGGGAAATTCCCGAAGGCGGCGGCCCATTGGATGAAGATTTGCTTCTTTCGGCTAAAAGAGAATTGGCCGAAGAAATTGGAATGGAAGCCGATTATTGGGAAGTCATTCAAGAAGCCGATTTGAGTAACAGTGCAACCGATGAACGCACAGTTATTTTTCTAGCGACAGGATTACGACCTACGGCGTCCGTTTCTCAAGATGAAACTGAAAGACTGCTTGTAAAAAAAGTTTCCATGCAAACATTTTTTGATATGGTAGATTCAGGAGAAATTAGGGATGCACTTTCGGTATTAGCAGCGCTTCGATATAGATTATTAAAAAGTACCAGATGACAAAAGTTTAGAAAGTTTAGTTTTTTTACTTTTTTTATGGTTGAATCTATAAAATTTAGAATAATTCATATTAAAATACTCAAATACAATATATTATAAATTTCACTTCCTAATCAATTATTTTCTATTTTTTATGAACTGATACCAGCGAAGGGTATTTACGCTTTAAATCGAAAATTTAGGGCTCATTTTAGTTTTTGGTAAAAATATATACCATGGAAGAGTAGTTTCCCGTTTTTATACCGTAAAAATTACTTTGTAATCCTTTCCAAAATGCCAAAAGTGATTTTTTAGCGCCATAGGCATTTTCGTTGGAAATTAAACTCACGTAAAATGCATCGAATGGCATTCCTCTTTTTTGAACAAAAGTGAAACCTATTTTTTCTATTTCAGAAATGATTACGGAAGGTGGAAAATGTGAAATATGAATGGGCACATCCCAGGCGGCCCAATGCGATTTATAATATTTAGCATCTTTACTTTCGGGATTTGGAACTGCAATGATTAAAGCGCCTTTTACACAAAGTTTCCCGTGGAACATTTTTATTTTTTCAATTGGATCATATAGGTGTTCCAATACATGCCAAAGTGAAATTCCGGCAATAGAATTATCATCTAATTGATGTATTTTTTCTGGAGGTTCAATTTCCACTCCGTATAATTTTTTTCCATTTTCTCTGGCCGCTTCGGAAAGTTCATAACCCTTTGCATCGCGTTTTATTTTATGTAGGAAATCAACAAATGCACCGGAACCCGCGCCGTAGTCAATTAATGTTCCACGGGGAACAAATGGTTTCATCCATTTCCATTTTTGACCCAACATGTACTGTTTAACCACGCCGTAAACTTTATCAAACATCGACTTTTTTGCGTCTGTATGCGAAATGTATGTTTCACTATCGTAATATGGAGCTATGTTTTCTTCACTCGGAGCATCCAATGTATATAGCGTATTACAATTTTCACATTGAACTACACTGAATTCTTTTTTGGTTTTTCTCCAGTGGTATGGTCTGATATGTAGTGTGTGTTTATCGCTGTTGCAAATGGGACAATTCATGGTTGCATGTATGTTATAGTAGTGTGTAAATTATTTTGATAAGTGAACAAGTAAAACCTGTAAATCGGCCTGAGAAATACCGCTAATACTTCCTGCTTGTCTAATGGTGGCCGGACGAATTTTATTCAATTTTTCACGACCTTCCAAACTTACACTTTGCAATTTGAAATAGTCAAAATCTGCGGGAATTTTTAGGTTTTCCAAGCGTTGCATTTTTTCTACCTGCTCTTTTTCCTTATCGATATAACCTTGGTATTTATACCCAATATTGATTTGGTCGATTACTTCATCATCAGTTTGTTTTAAAATTGCTGCTACGGATTTAATCGCCTTAAAGTCCCTTAATTCCACTTGTGGTCGACCGACTAATCCAGGTAATTTTACCTGCTGTTTTAGTGTTGCCGTGTTTTTTCTTTGAAACAAATCTGCTACCTCATCGGGATGTATGCTTAAATGATCAAGTGATTTTTTGATATTATCGATATCCTTCTTCTTTTTCTGTAACCTTAATAAACGCTTATCGCTGGCTAAACCAATGGAATGGCCTAGTTCTGTCAATCTTAAATCGGCATTATCTTGACGTAGTAGCAATCGAAATTCAGCTCTACTGGTAAACATTCGGTATGGTTCTTCTGTACCCTTGGTTATCAAATCATCGATTAAAACACCGATGTAAGCTTGGTCGCGGGTGAGAATGAATGAAGGTTTCCCATGTACCTTTTGGTGCGCATTTATCCCAGCCATTAAACCCTGACATGCCGCTTCTTCGTATCCCGTGGTTCCGTTTATTTGTCCGGCAAAAAAGAGATTCTCCACCAGTTTTGTTTCTAGGGTATGACTCAGTTGGGTCGGTGGAAAATAATCGTATTCTATGGCGTAACCAGGACGAAAGAAACGTGCATTTTCAAAACCCTTTATTTTTCTCAATGCCTCATATTGTACTTCCATGGGTAGTGAAGTACTAAATCCGTTGATATAGACTTCCACCGTTTCGGATCCTTCCGGTTCCACAAATAATTGGTGACGGTCTTTATCCGCAAACCTATTTATTTTATCTTCAATACTCGGGCAATATCGCGGACCTACAGATTGAATAGCGCCATTAAACATTGGACTGCGATCAAATCCACTTTTGAGGGTTTCGTGGACTTCATCATTGGTATATGCAATATGACAAGGAAGTTGTTTGGGCATCCGCTTTTGTGGTAAAAATGAAAACGACCCTGTTTCCGCATCGCCATCTTGTAATTCAAACTGACTATAATTCAAACTTCTCCCATCCACCCTGGGGGGAGTTCCTGTTTTCATTCTACCGGAATCAAAACCGATTTTAATCAAATCTTCGGTTATTCCGGTAGCGGCCTTCTCCCCCATTCGTCCACCGCCGAGTTGTTTTTCTCCAATATGTATGGTTCCGTTTAAAAAGGTTCCACTCGTCAAGATGATACTTTTTGCGTAGAAATTATCACCAAAGGTTGTTTTAACCCCAATGGCTTTTCCATCTTTTACCACCACCCCATTTACTGCCACTTGAACAAAATGTACGTTTTGGTTTCTTTCCAATATCAATCGCCATTCTTCGGCAAAGCGCCACCGGTCGGATTGTGCCCTGGGAGACCACATGGCTGGACCTTTACTCCTATTCAGCATTCTAAACTGAATACTTGTTCGGTCGGTAACAATCCCGCTCATTCCGCCTAATGCATCTATTTCACGTACGATCTGGCCTTTTGCTACACCCCCCATGGCAGGATTACAACTCATTTGAGCTATGGTTTGCATATTCATTGTAAGGACCAATACCCTGCTGCCCATTTGTGCTGCGGCGTGGGCGGCTTCACAACCGGCATGACCGGCACCAACCACGATTACATCATACGATTCATTTATTCCATTCATTGAAAAAATATGGTTTTATAAAAGCTATTCATTGAAATTTCGTGTTGTTTTTTAGTGCTTTATCCTTTTTGTTCCCCGTGGAACAGTATGGAGAGGAAATGGTTTTCTGCCTGACGCATTTGAGCTTTTTCTATTTCACTGTGATCATTCAGACCGCAAAGATGAAGTATGCCGTGAAAAATGACCCGACTTAATTCTTCCTCCAGTGAAATTTTCAAATCAGTAGCGTTATCCCGTACCCGATCTATTGAAATAAAAATTTCTCCCGAAACATTTTTTCCTCGGTTATAAGGAAAAGTAATTATGTCGGTGTAGTAGTCGTGATTGAGATGTTCGCGGTTTATGGTTCGTAGATCCTCATCATTTAGTAAATGAAACTGAACGTGCTTTAAATTTAAATCATGGTAATCGGTTATTTGGCGCAAATTTTCAGCGCTGTAATGAATGGGCCAATGGCTAATATTTGGAAGATAACTGATATTACGCATGGGCAAAAGTAGTTTCCATAAAAAGTATATTTCGTCCGAATTGGTAAAATAACCTTTTTTGTTGGCAATCCAAAGGGAGATTTTTAAGGTATAATATTTTGATTAAAGCAGGTCGCAAAATTACTGCGTATATTCCAAAAACTTTTGCCTGCGCTCTTCGTAATACGGTTTAAATCGAAATGGTGAGCGTTGTAGTTTTTCAATTTCTTCTAGTTTTTTACGGATGTATTCCTCGCGTTGATTTCCTGGCATGGCGATATCGTCGGCAGTTTCTGCTTCCCTTTGATCGTCTTGTTCCTGCTCCCTAATGGCTTTTTCCAATTCTAGTAAGCGAATTTCAATTTCCTTTTGCCGCATCATGACCTTGCGTTGTGCTGCGCCTAATATGATGTCTCGCTCCTGTTCTTCCATCATGTCCAACACATCCTTACCCTCACCCTCCATGCCTTTGTCTTTGAGAATTTCTTGCAATTGTCTGCGAATTTCTTCCTGTCGCATCATCATTTGTAAACGACGAGCAGCTTCAGCACTCTCCTTTCCATCTTCACCGCCTTCACCTTCTTTGTCATCTCCCTCACCTGAACTTTTTCCGTCGGCGCCATCACCTCCATCTCCGTCTTCACCTTTTGGGTCATCACCGCCGTCATCGCCCCCGGGTTCCTCTCCCATTTTTTGTTGCTCACCCAATAGATCACTCAAACTGGGTTTGCCTTTACCTGGCTTATTACAATTTTGATCACCTTCCATTCCATCGCTCATATCCATCATCATTTGCTGAAGAATTTGATCGAGTAATAGTGCTAGTTCGTTAGAGTGTTCCATGGAAGCTTTCATATTGCCCCCGAATTTCCGCATTTCGTCTTTTCGAATATCATCTTGTGCCAATTGCATACGCTCTACCATTCTAACGGCTTCTTTCCTGACCTTACTTTCAATTTCTGGTACTCGGGCAGCAAGGGCGTATAAAGAATCTAAAATATGTGCCGAAGCCGTTTGCATTTTTTGTTGACGCTCTACCATTTCCGATAACAAACCTGATTCCGCCAATATACCACCACTTTTGTCCGATATCCATTCTTGTTCAAATGAAAGCAGCACAACATTGCGCAGTAGTTGACGAAGGTCTTCCATGTTTTCCTGCGAAGC
Source organism: Cryomorphaceae bacterium (assembly GCA_020832345.1). Classification (GTDB taxonomy): domain Bacteria; phylum Bacteroidota; class Bacteroidia; order Flavobacteriales; family Schleiferiaceae; genus CSBr16-58. The sequence continues at coordinate 16,719 of JAFIEY010000226.1, forward strand.
ACTTTGTTGCATTTCCATAAATGCGTTCATCATGTCCTCCTGCATTTTATCCATTTTTCTGCCTGCATCGTCTTTTTTATCCTTTTTCTTTTGAGAATCTTTTTGATCCTTGGCGTCTTTTAAATCTTGCTTTAAATCCTCTTTTTGTTTATCAAAATCTTTTTCCTTTAAAAGGTCTTTCATCTCCGGAAAATCGTCTAAAGATTTTTCTGTATCTTTTTCCCATTTTTCTAACCTATCTTTCATATCTTGCAATCCATCATCGTCATTTTCTTCCATTTTTTTGGTTTCTTCACTCATCTGACGCATTTCGTCAATTTTTTGGAGCAAATCCCGTAATTTTTCCATTTTCTCCATTTGCGCCTGGTTGGTTTTTAATTCCCGTTGGCGCTCCTCCATTTTTTTCTGAATGTCTTCAGCTTTTTTAAGCAATTCCTCAGGTTTATTTTTATCTAGCAAATCTTGAATTTCGTCCCGTAGATTTTTCAAGTCTTCTTTTTGCTCTTCTACCCTTTCGGCTTTTTCCTGATCGGTGGGATCATCGGAATTTTCTAATTCTTTTTGCAATTCTTCGAGACTTTCGATGGTTTTATCCAGACTTTCTTTCTGCTTTTCCATCAAATCTTTTAATTGTTCTTCGTCTTTGAATTGAATGCGTTCGCCAGCCATTCGTTTGTCGAGTATATCCTGAGTTTCCCTGCTAATTTTTTGTTGTTCTTCAGAAAACTGTTGGATGGAAGATCCGCTTTTTGATAATTTTTCCTTGCGTTTTTCTTCTCGTTCTTCTTTGGTTAATTTTCTGGTGGAAAAGGCACTGCTGTAGGTCGTTTTTCCGCCTTGTAACGCATCGTTGTCTGTTGCGGCAATTCTAAATTGAATATCCTTACCCTCGGGAATACTTTTATCTTTAAGATCCAATATAGCGCGTATTGCAGCCTGTCTTTGGTTGTTTAATTTATGACTTTGAAAGCGCTTAAAACCGTTACCGGTGTTTATTTGGATTTCCCATTTTCTTAGTCCGTAATCGTCGTTTAAACTACCGAATACAGATAAAACATCCGGCTCCTTTTCATCAAATAACCAATTGATGTCGATGGTAGGATTTCGGTCGGTGATAACCTGAATGGCATAATCCTGAGATATGGACAGGTTTTGGTCACTGTTGTGTAAGGACAAGGTTAGATTTCCGGGAGACTGAATTTTGGTGCTTATTTCAAAGACGTTGGCCGCAGATTTTACCGAATCTTTTAGGGCATTATAAACAAAGATTAGTTCGTCGGTGTGTTTGGTTTTTATACGCCACTCCACTTTCGAGCCTTGGGGAACGGTAATGTTTCCAGATTGACTGGTTTGTGGATCCAGCCCAGTATATTTGGGTGGAATTATGCGCAATTGTAAACCGGTTAATCCCGGGTAAAATTTGGGTAAAAGTTCAAAAGTTTTGGAGGAGACCCCACTGCCCGAAACAGAAAAATGAATTTTATCTTTTACCCTGGGCACTTCAAACTCGAAATAGTCATTGACCTTTCGCAGGGGAAAACTCTGTTGATTAATGGTAATTTGGCCACTTTCGGGAAACACATCACCTCTGGCAGAGAACCTTAAAGTTACCGGATCATTGTGTTTTACTTCTACATCGTCATTTTCCCAATTCCAGGAAAAAGGTGCCGGCTTTTCGTATTCCGTTCGAAAATTGACCAAACGATTTCCAGACTCCAATAATCCCCTGCCAATATCAAAAAATAACAAAAGCGCCCAGATGGCAACTACTGCACCATTAATTTTTAAAAACTTAAAAAGTTGATCTTTTCGAATAGCACGGTGAAACGACAACTTGCTTATTTCTTGTGATTTTTGTTCAATCGCCGCCAAAAGCAGGGAAGAATCAACCGCGTGCTCGCCGAGATCTAATACATTTATTAGCTGATCTCGAAGTTCGGGAAGTTTAGCGCTAAGAAGGTTTGCCGCTTGTCTGCGCGACATTCTTTTCACCAAATTCATCGATTGAAGCAAAGGAATGATGACGCGCCAGATGATTATGGACAAAATGATAAGGGAAAAACTGATCCAAAGCGTTGTCCGAACTCCGGAAGAACTCCATGCAATATACTCAAAGGTAGATAATAATAAAAACCCAACCAAGGTGCTAATTAGCACAAAGACAATACCTTCAAGCATTCGTAAACGATATATTCGCTTGAGGTAATCGTCAATTCGGGATCGTATTTCTCGCAGTGCGTCGGCCATGTAAAACAAATGTATTGAAATAATCTACAAATATCGACAATTATTGTACGATAGCACGAAAAAAATAGTCAAACCTGTATCTTTGCGCAAAATTTTAACTATGGTTCGAGTTCGATTTGCCCCCTCACCTACAGGCCCCCTTCACATGGGAGGCGTTCGTACGGCTTTATACAATTATTTATTTGCCAAAAAACACAACGGAACTTTTGTGCTTCGCATAGAAGACACGGATCAAGCCCGTTATGTTCCGGGAGCAGAGGAATATATTCAAAAATCATTGGAATGGTGCGGGATTACACCCGACGAAGGACCACACGCCGGTGGAGAATACGGACCCTATCGCCAAAGTGAACGAAAGGAAATTTATCGCGAATATGCGGATATGTTGGTGGAAAAGGGATATGCCTATTACGCTTTTGACACCTCCGAGGAATTGGAAGAAATGCGCGACCGAGCGAAAAAATCCGGATTTCCCAACTGGCAATACAACAGTATTACCCGGGAGAGAATGAAAAACACCCTTACCCTTCCCGAGGAGGAAGTTCAACGCAGATTGAAAAATAACGATCCCTACGTCATTCGCATCAAGCTTCCCCGCGATGAGGAAGTGAAGTTTGAGGATATTGTTCGGGGTTGGGTTTCCGTCAACACCAAAAACATGGATGATAAAGTCTTGTTTAAATCCGATGGTATGCCGACCTATCATTTGGCGAATATTGTTGACGATTATCGCATGAAAATTACCCACGTTATCCGTGGAGAGGAATGGTTGCCCTCGGCACCACTTCACGTTTTGTTGTACCGTTATCTCGGCTTGGAAGATGCGCAGCCCGCATTTGCCCACTTGCCATTATTGCTAAAACCCGATGGCAACGGAAAGCTCAGCAAGCGAGATGGGGACAGGCTAGGCTTTCCCGTATTTCCACTCGAATGGCATTCTCAAGAGGGGGATGTGTTTTCCGGTTATAAAGAAAACGGATATTTTCCGCAGGCCTTTGTCAATATGCTCGCTTTTTTAGGGTGGAATCCCGGTACGGAGCAAGAAATATTTTCTTTGGATGAATTGGTGGAAGCGTTTGATTTAAAGAAAGTCAATAAAGCGGGTGCTCGTTTTGATTTCGATAAGACCAAGTGGTTTAATCAGCAGTATTTGCGTAAACTTAACGACACAAAATTGGCCACCGAAATTGGCCATTCATTAAGGGAAAAAGGCATTGATCTTTCCGATGAAAAGCAGTTGGCACTGGTTCCGATGTTAAAAGAACGCGCGGTTTTTATATCGGACATGCTTCGCGATGCGGAACAATTTTTAAACACACCGGAAGATTACGACGAAAAAAGTGTTGAAAAGCGCTTTAAGGGTGATGCCCGGGATCATTTAAAAGATTTTAAATCTGTTTTACAGTCTGCCGTGGCAAACACCCCTTCAGATTATGACGAAATTATCAAGACCTTTCTAACAGAAAGAAATTTGGGTTTTGGCAAAATCGGCCCCGGCTTGCGACTGGCGCTTACCGGAACCATGGCGGGTCCGGCCCTTCCCGAAATCATTTACATGATTGGTGTGGAAGCAGCCGTAACCCGCATTGATAAATTCATAAATAAATTTACGGATTGAAGCAGCAGATTAAAGTAAAAAACATCCGAATTTACGCCTTCCACGGATGCCTGGAGGAAGAAGCAAAAATTGGCAGTAACTACCGATGTGATCTTACCGTTTTTGCGGATTTAACCCATTCGGCACAAACGGATGAACTATCGGATACGATAGATTATGTTTCGCTGACCGCCATCGTAAAAGAGGAAATGCAAATTCGCGCCAAGCTATTGGAAACAGTAGCCAAGCGCATTGCAGATCGCGTTTTAAAACTTCACGACCGCGTTTCCCGTTGTCGGATAAGCGTATCGAAAATCAGTCCGCCCATAGAAGCTGATGTAGAGGAAGTGGCAGTGGTTTGGGAGGAGAAAAGGTGAGTCTGCTTCAAAAAGTCCCTTTCGGACAAAATCTTCCTTTTTGGAGTGGACTCAAAGGTGAAAGAAAAGTTGCGTTTTATGATTTCACTCATCCCCACAAATCCCACTTAAACTAAGCTTCGTCGGGGTTTAAATAAAACACCAAAAACCGAACTTGTAAAACAAGTAATTTGTTGTACTTTTGCACCCGCTTTATGGTTCCGTGGCCGAGTGGCTAGGCAGTGGTCTGCAAAACCATCTACAGCGGTTCGAATCCGCTCGGAACCTCAACAAAAAAGTCCCAAATGATTGAAAGATTATTTGGGATTTTTTTTTGTTTAGATTTTTTCTAATATTTCAATCCAATGATTAAATCGCGGGCATTTTTTGCGTATTTTATCTAAGCCTATTGCTTGAGAAATAATAGCCCCATAAAAAACTTTATTGTTTTCTATTTCAGACTTATACCCAAAAATAATCTTTTCCAATCTTTTAGATGGAGCTGTAGTTGCTCCATCATTGAGTCTGCTCTAAAAAGTCCCTTTCTGCCAAAATCTTCCTTGTCGGTAGATTTTTGAATCCTCACTAACAGCTGGTTAGCTCCGGTTCAAAAATCCCCTCCGCGTCGATTTTGATTGAAATCATCCTTTTTAGAGTGG
>JAFIEY010000242.1 GCA_020832345.1 Cryomorphaceae bacterium
CAGGGCAAACGCATTAAACTTTCAATAGATTTAGGACTTTGACGAGGTAGTGGTTATCCCATCCAGCCTTTTTCCTTTTAGATTTGACTCCAATTTTTGCTGTAGATTCATTTTTTAATAGGTTTAATGCTATTTTGTTTAGGATTGAGAAGTTCTGCGCTGCATTGGCCGTTCTTTTCCGAGAAGCATCTTCGCAGAACGCAACATCTAATGTCCAGTGAAGTTTATTTTCAATTCCCCAATGCGCACGAATGGCTTTTTGAAAATCTTTAGGATCAGCTTTTAAGCTTGTAATGTAATACCGAAAAGCTTTTTCTGGTGGTTTATTGGAATTTTTAAACTCCCTTGTGCTTTCAACTTTTATAACTTGTTTTATACCGCTCCATTTCTTCTTAGTTTCATCTGATATGAATTGAAAATCAGAAATAACATAGCACTTTCTGGTTTCTATGCGGCCATGATCTACCTCTTCTGACACATGCATATCTATATGTTTCCCAAACCTAAACTCATCTTTAATGTCTTGGAGAAGCTGTGCCTGATTTTCTTTTACGGCTAAAATATAGTCAGCTTCTTTTTTCTTGATAGATGCTGCGATATCAGTCTGGCAGCCCATTGCATCAATTGTTACAATGGTGTCTTTGATGGAAAGAACTTCCAATAGTTTAGGAATAGCCGTAATTTCATTGGACTTTTCATTTACTTTTACTTGCCCCAAAACCAAATTATTGTCATTTGCCCATGCACTAACCATGTGGACAGTCGACTTTTTTCCGCTTGCTTTTGCTCCTCTGATTGTCTTGCCGTCTATAGCAATTACTTCCCTTGGGCTTAGCGCTGCTAAGGCACTAACCCATTCTATAAAGCATTTCTCAAACTCGTTGCTATCAATGTTAGAAAACACTCTATTAAAAGTGTCATGAGATGGTATTCCATCATCTAAATCTAAAAATGTTCGTAGAAAATCTTCTTTTGCACGCGCATAGGCTTCAATTTCATTCCAGGAATACGCTCCACCTATAACGGAAATAATCCCTATAAGGAGGATGGTCTCTAAGTCATAAAGTCTTCTGTGAGAGCGTCTAAAGTCGGTCATTTGGCCGAAAATCGACCTTAGTGTTTCTTGATTATTCATATCAGTTAAAATTATTGATTAACTGATAAATATAAAATAAATGAAATAAAAATACAACAAAAAATTACACTATTTTTTAAAAGTTTTTTTAGTTGGTTGTTAAAAACAAACGTGTTTTTTTTTAATGCGTCTGCCCTGCGTTCTACAGTTTCAGATTTTATTTTCAAAGCATTTCCCAGCTCGTGCAATGATACTTCTCCGCAAACTTGAAAAGCCAGCAATTTCAATAGCTTGTCCAATAGTTCGGGTTTTCGCAAGTCTTTCCAAATCAATACATCTTTGTATAAATACTGATCACAAAGATTTTTGAGCAAGGTTTCGGCCACATCGCGATTATTGCAAATATCCGGATAACATCCGTAAATCATGTGAAAAGCCAATTCTTGTTCCAATTGAAAAGACGAATGCTTGGGATACAACTCGGTCAAACCAAAACCATACATTTTAAATAGCAAATGACGTCCGGTTAGTGGTTCAAAAATGGTTTCGGATATTTCCAAAGCCGATGAGCCTGTTGCAATAAACTGTGTATCACTAAAATTATCAATCAAAATTTTGAGCAGTAAACCACAGTTTTCAATTCGTTGCACTTCGTCAATAACAACAATAGGATAAAGACCCACCACATCCTTTAAGGCTGAAATTGTAGGGTTTTTTAAACGCTCTCGAACGCTTATTTCATCTCCATTCATCCACAGCACATCTGCATATCCATCAAGCAGCGACTTTGCCATTGTTGTTTTTCCCACTTGTCGAGCACCGGTTATCACCAGCGCTTTTCCCCGAAACATCCAGGGCTTTATTAGTTCTATGGCTATTCGATGTGTAATCTTCATCGTTACAAAATTATTCATTCCACTTTATTGTCAACGCTATTTTCCTTGAAAGCGGGGGGAACACTTTTAAACATTGAGTCCACTCTAAAAAGGATGATTTCAATCAAAATCGACGCGGAGGTGGCTTTTGATCCTGAGCTAAACAGCTGTTAGTGAGTATTCGAAAGTCTATCGACAAGAAAGATTTTGGCAGAAAGGGACTTTTTGGAGCAGACTCAAAATTTGAATTTAGGCAATTGGGGGAAGTCGTAAAAAAATTACCAAATTGCAGCAACATAAATTAGTTAAAAAGGGGAGACACGTACATTCAAACGACCCGTTTATCGGACTAAATCCTAGTTTCCTGAATTTTTTTTACAAGTTTAAACTTTTGCGTTTTATATTTGGCCTCCAATTTGCATATAATATTGCATTAATTGTAAAACCATTAATAACCCTAAAACTAACGGATGGCCGGAAACTATTATGGCAACGGCGTCTTTTAAAAACCAGTAAGATGAAAAAATCATTGCTCTTGCTTTCAGCCGTTTTTGTGCTGATTGGCACATCCTGTTCAACACAGCAAAAAATTACGCAAGTGGATGCTCCTATTCAAGAAATTGAATTTGATGATCAATCCCTCAAGCGTGTTGTGGCCATTGGCCGCTTTACCAACGAGACCAAATACGGAAAAGGCATCTTTTTCGACAAAGAAAACAACAACCCATTAGAGAAGCAAGCGGCAGACATGTTAGCGACTAAGCTTGTTTCTTCCGGTAAGTTTATCTTACTAGAGCGTCAGGACTTTGAGGCCATCAAGGAAGAAGCCGCATTATCAGGTGCCAATGAAGAACTGATGAAAACCGGCGCGGATTTCATGATTTTTGGTTCCGTTACCGAATTTGGAAGAACCGTTGTGGGCGACCGCGATTTATTTTCCCGCAATAAAACTCAAGTCGTAAATGCCGCAGTTAGTTTGCGTTTGGTGGATGTGAGTACCGGAGAAATTATTTATTCTGAAGAAGGAAAAGGCGAAGCCCGTACCACGGCAAAATCTGTAATGGGATTTGGTGAAAGTGCCGGATATGACGGTACACTTAATGACCGTGCTATTTCTGCCGCAATTTCCAATTTGGTTGAAAACATCATCAACAAATGTATGGACAAGCCTTGGCGCTCTTACTTCCTTTCTTATAGCGATGAAGACGGTGTACTTATCAGTGGTGGTGAAAGCCAGCGCATCAAAGTAGGTGACGTTTATCAAATCATTCAAAAAGGCAAGCGCGTGAAAAACCCACAAACCGGTATGATGATGGAGCTTCCCGGAAAACCCATCGGAAAAGTTCGCATTGTAGCTACCGGCGGCGACACCCCAACCACCGAATGGTCTATGGTTGAAATCATCGAAGGGAATATGAACCCCGAAGAATTGACCCAATACTTTATTCAGGAGATTTTATAATTTCCCGATCAAATTTTGCAGACACTAATTAACAATTAAAGCAGTATAACATGAAAAAATTAATGGGCATATTAATGTTGGTCGCGTTTGTGGCCACGTCCTGTACCGGTGTAAAAACATCGGTTGGTGGAAAAGAAGATCAAGGATTTCTCGAATTTGTCGGTGATACCAAAAAGTACAAGGACAAAGTTGAAGTAGTCGTTGGTGATCGTTCGCCGTTTTTTGCCAAAGTAAAGAAGGACAAACGTTCGAGAGTTAAAGGCGATTTATATGCTATCCCTCCCGGAAAGCACGTGGTAAGCGTGCGCTACCAGGGCCAACAAGTGTATAGCAAGCAAATCTTTATTTCTGCACAAGAAACCAGGAAAATAGAGTTGCCATAATGCCACTTTTAAAACCGTAATCTCCGGCAAGTTTTCAAATTAATTTTTGGAAACTTGCTTTTTTTAATTTAATAACCTAAACCAATCTAATGATGAAAAAAGTACTTCCCATTTTTATGGCGGTAATCTTTTTGGCCAGTTGTGCCAAACCCCTTTACTACTGGGGCAACTACAACGAAGCGAGTTATAAGCACCTAAAGGATCTCGATAACAGATCAAAGCGAAAGCTCTTGGATTCTTACGCAAAGATGATTGAAAAAGCGGAAAAGAAAAGTACCCGTCAAGTACCTCCTCCCGGCGTTTATGCCGACTATGGCTTTTTACTTATTGAAGAAGGAAGAGCTACTCAAGGTGAAAGAATGCTCGAAAAAGAAATTGAGCTTTATCCGGAGTCCGCAATTTTCATCGCCTTGGTGTTGAAAATGATCAACGGTGAAGAAGAAGAACAATAAACCACAACATTAATATTTGCACCGTTTGTTTAAAACCGTGGTGCATTAATCCAATTTAACTATGAAAAAAATTGTCTCGCTCGTTTTGATTTCGGTATTCATAATCTCAAGTTGTGGAACCACCGACCCCATTCTCAAAGAGAATAAGTATGGCTTTTTCTATGATGAGAAGCCCCTTTCCATTCTGATAATGCCCCCCATTAACAAAAGTGTTGATGTAGAGGCCAAAGAATATTTTCACGCTACCCTGCATACCCCGTTGGCGAACAAAGGCTACTACGTAGTTCCGGCCTTCCTATCCATGGAGGTGCTCAAAAATGAAGGTGCCTACGATGCCGAAGAATTTGTTGAAAGATCACTTGAAGGTTTTAGTGATGTTTTTAACGCAGACCTCGCATTGTTTACTGTTATTCATGAATGGAAAAAGCAAAAAGCTTTAGGGAATATCATTATTGAAGTGGAATACATCATTAAGGATATTCGCACCAATGATCAAGTTTGGCGCAGAAGGGGGAATTTTGTTTACCAAACCAATAAAAATGACAACGGAAACATTATCCTTCAATTATTGGGCAATATTATTGCTGCATCAACTACGAGTTATAATGAAGTTGCCCTATATTGCAATAGTTACACCTTTAAGGATTTGCCCGCAGGCAAATACAGTACTTTTTACAATAAAGATCAAAAGGAAAGGGTGCAGCTCGAAGAGTTTCAATTGAACTTTTAACCAAAGAGTCCACGCCGAAAGGGATAATTTTGGCAGAAAGGAACTTTTCGGAGCAGACTCACCAAATGATTGCCATAAAAAAGGCCCTGAAATTTTCAGGGCCTTTTTTATGTTCAATTTGCCAAAAAATTCAAGCGTGCTTTTTAGAAAAAATTAGTTTGGTACCGCAAGTTTTTATACTCCGCCAATTCCAACCGAACCGCCCCAACGCGCAATTTACTCTTAAGTAAAACCGGCATGTGGTTTTGGTCATCAGTGACCCAGATACTCATGGTTTCTTCGCCCTTAAACACCCGACCTTTTTGCACAATGGGCATAAACTTCAATGTATTTACCTTGCCAAACTCCGTTTTTAAAACTTCCCGGCCTTGAAATTCCAAGTAGAACTTAAACATCTCTTCATCCAAAAAGGTGGGAATGTACAATCGGTCTCCCGGCATTAGATTTTTGGTATCAATTAACCGGGCATAATAAAAAGCAGATAGAATATCTTGGGTAAAATCGTGATCAATTTCATAGGTTTTATTTCCCTTTAGATTGTCATAAACCAATCTGTTTTTATGATCAAAAATATAGTGTTGTTTTTTGGAATAACCACCTTCATTAATATCACGTACGAATTCCGTGGGCACTTTATTTGTCGGGTCAAAATACGTTTCATAGGTGTCCCGGACTTTAAAGAACATATCGAAAAACGAATAACTTTTTCCGGTACCTACAATGTGTAAGTCATTTGCGTTTTTAGCAGATTTTTTGATTTTAAGCTCCGCCTCCCCGGCTTTGATTACACCGTAAGCCACGTAGTAACGCATGTACTCTCCTTCCTGAAAAGTAACTGTTTTCCCAATGGGCGCCTCGCGATGTTGTGCAACCCTATTGGCGGGCAACAAAACACTCAGAGCGAGCAAAGAAACTATATATACCGTCCTCATGATGCAAAATAAATAATTTAATATGATATTGCAAAGGAAGTGCCACAGAAAAATTAACGCCCGAAGGCTGTTGGGGAACTGGATAACTGGTGGGTAAATTTATGTTGAAAAGGACTGATGAGGACTATGAATGAGACTTTGACTATAACGTAAATCTGAAAATGGACATTCCGATTTCCCCATTTAAAAAGATGTGCAACCATGCGTATATATCCACTACTAGAAAAAAAATTCGTTAAAAGAACTAATCGTCTCGATAAATAAAAAAACTCGCCGTTAAATAGAAGAGCCTAATGCACGTCAAAAATTTTAGATACATTTACCAAATTAAGGACTACAATTCTTCTAACCTAAAAACTTGTACTCATGAATCAAAATTACACCAAATCCCAAGCCAGCTGTACAATTGCAGGAAATGCACGCACCGAGAGAGAGAGAGAGAGAGGTGACACCTCAAAAAACATTTATCATTGGGCTGTTGCTTTAAGTACCATTGTAATGTTAAGCTTTTTTCCAATTTTCAATTTTACACTTTACGCACAAATTCAAGGGAGATTCTTGCAAAATTTTCGATTTGATTGTGATACAGATCCCTACGAATTCGTTGTTGATGCAGATCTAAATGATTTCGACGACCTGCGATTAATTCAAGTAGATAATTTTTTTGGTATTAGTAATATCAATTTTAATCCTGCAACAAACACGCTGGATTTCACGGGGGGAATCAATGATTATCCAGGTTATGGGAAAGCAGTGTTTCAAGGCATGTCAAATTCTAGTGGTGATTTAGTTAATTTTAATGCTTATCTAATTCAATGTTGTGAATATGGAACGATTCCAGTTTATGATTCCATTTGGATTGACGACCAACTTTCGGATGTGCTTCCTTCTGGTAACGCCAATAATATGGATGTTTTGATTTTGGGAACTTTACAAATTGACATACCAATGAATATAAATACATCAGTATTTGAATTTGGAACAGATGCCGGTATGACTTTAAATTCAGATATTCAACTTGATATTTTTGATTCTGAATTTATTGCTTATTGTCACTATTATTGGGACGGGATCAAAGCATTTTATCCAAGCAACCAGATTCTTGCATCAAACAGTAAATTCACAGATGGCCTGAGGGTCTTCTACTTAAAAGAAAATCCTATAACATCACTGGAAACCAACGATTTTGATAATAATCCTATTTCAATCTTTCTCGAACAAATGACAAGTGGCGGTCCTTTTGGTTATGATTCCTATTTAGGGCTTAATGGGAATCAGTTTTTATATTCAACTCCGTATGGATCGCATCAACATCACCCATCAAGCATCATCGATTTATCTTACTATTCCAGTGGATCATCAATTTTTAGTGGACAAAATGCATTTGCTATTAGAGCTTTCGATTGTGATTATGTTGAAATAGGGCATAACTCACTTTTAACAAATTCATTTTTGACTTTTCAAAATGACGACTTTACTCATTTTGGAACTATTAATAGTAATGTTCGTATTGAAAATAATGAATTCCAACATGCTTATGGTATTGAAGGATTGAACTCAAATATAAAAATTGGAGATCTTACACTTGGGAGTTTAGCTGAAAACTTTTTTTTAGAAACTACTATAAATACTGAGGGAGGTGGCATAACTATGGAAAGCAATCACCTTTTTAGTACACCTACTAATCTTTCAGATGCTTCAAACTCCTCCCCGCCAGGCTCTTCTCATTTAGGAATACGCGTGGAAAATAATTTAATCGAAAGTGCTAGTCCGAGACCATTTAGCTTTATAATCAACAATACTGTTGGTAGCTACACGAAGTATCGAGTGTTTAACAACGTTTTTAAAAGTGTAGCTCTTTTGTGTTCTAACACAAACATAAATGGTTCCAATAAATTATATATTGACTATAATACTTTTGAACCTGCTTCAACTTTAACCAACTTTGTAGGTTATAAAATGCTTGAACTTTCATTTACAGATGGAGCTGGTGTTTTTGACAACACCTTCACTTCAAAGACCGGTTCGGAACCTTTAGCTGATGGCGGCACAGCTATTTATGTTTTTCATACGGAAAATGCTGTTTTCCACTCAAATAATTTTACTACTTTAGACAACCTTGAGCATTCATTTCGCCAAGCCTTCACAATTAACTCGATTAATACAGGGTGCGAATATGTGTGCAATAAAATAGAACAAGCTTATTATGCTTTTAATTTGGAAAACGCAACCCTTTCAAATTTTGGATCAAATTCTCAAATTACACTTAATAAGTTTTTGGAGGATGGTGCTTCTTTTCAACATGCATTTTATGG
>JAFIEY010000020.1 GCA_020832345.1 Cryomorphaceae bacterium
GACGCAATTTAGCACTTGTTTCGCCCATAAATTTTGTTACCATTTTATCCATTAAAATGGTGTAGACTGGTAAGTTCAGTTCGTTAGCAATGATGGAAGCCGTCAGCGTTTTTCCCGTTCCTGGAGGACCTGAAAGTAAAATTTTCCTGCGGTTTTCCAAATCATGCTTCCGGAGCTTGTCCCGTTGCACAAACTCTGAAATGATGCGCTTGATTTTGGATTTAATGTCTTCTGAAGCAATAATATCTGCAAGATTGACGGCAGGCACATTTTCCAATATCAATCCCTGCAAATCTGGGGCAAAGGCTTTGGTTTTATGCTTGGTTTCTTTTGCCTTATCTATGATGGTTTTTATCTCGTTGGCAACAAGCGAATGCCCCAACTTAGCTTCGTGGGCGGCAATCTGCAATGCAATAGTAGTGAACCTTTCGGGTTCACTGTTGTAATGCGATTTGATTAATGATATGATATAGTCTGCTTTAGCCATCTTGCTGCAAAGTTACAATATATCTAGCTTGGCTGTTTCCAAATTGTGGTGTTGTTTACAAGCGAATTAAAGTGTGATTTCTATGATATTTTGTCGTTTAACCACGCTCTTTATTAGTTAGTGTTTTATGTTTGCTACAAGTATTTAACATTGCCTATAACCTCAACCCACCTTAAAACCCCAAATATACCCCAAAACCTCCTTCACAAAAAGTCCATAAAACGATTTCAAGCACATCTGTTTTTTAAACGAGGATTTGAAGGTTTTGAAAGGCAAAATCAAATATGGCTCAAATCAAACAAAACTAAAAATGATCATAGAATACAACTTCAACCAAGATTTTTAACCACAGTGATTTTTTTTCCTAGAAAATTCTTCTATTATTTAAGCCCACTGCAAAAACCAACCCTATATTTCCCAAACAAAGCTGTAACAGGCTTTTGATCAAACATATTCTTCAATTCTATTGGGTTGTTTATCCCTGAGAAAAAAACGAAAAACATGAGAATGGATTTTAGCTCGGGCCAGTCGTATTCCTGGTGCCAATCCAAATAATTATCGACGTGTTTGGTAAAGATTTGGTGCAAAATATATCTTACACTTAAGTCTTTTATTGAAGCACTATAATTGGCCACCTTTATTTTGTATGCGATATTTTGCAGACTAAGCTTGTCTTTTTCTCCTTCTATTTTTAAATAGCTTTCTTCATTCTGGAAATGCCGTTTAAAATACGGAAAATACTCCGGGAACAAAATTTTCTCCAATTCTGATAATATGATTTTATTTTTCATAACCCTCTACAATTTTCACCTCCTCTTCCGTCAACCCATAAAGCTCATAAACCAATTGGTCGATTTGGGATTCTAAAGCCGTGGTGTCCGCTGAGGGGTTTTGCTTTTTGATGTTTAATATCACACTAACCTTTTCAACAAAAGAACTCTCATCAGATATCTCTTTAATTGGAATTGTTTCTAAGATAAACTTCTTGACTTCTTTCGAATTACCTTGTAATTCTGGAAATGCATCTGAATAACAGAATCGAAATAATTTTGAATTCAGGAACGCAACTAAGTAATGTAATTTTTCACCTGAAAGAATAAAACATTTATCATTTAAGAAATTTCCTTCTAAATCAAGTGAGAAAGGCAAAAATTTAGTCATATTAGGGTATATGATTTTGGGTTTAAAAAAATCTTGCCAATAGGCTATGGAGTCTTGTGTTTCAAACCATTTTCCTGAAGTTTTCTTTCTTGTTTTTTCCTTTTCACCAAGATGATTAATGAAAAACTCACCGGTTTGTTTCAATTTAGGAAGGTATTGCTCCAAATGATTTTTTATAGAAGGATAATCCTCGATGTCAATATTTAGACTTGGGAAAGACCCAATTAAAAAAAGATTAGAACTCTCAAAGTAATACTTATGCACATCTCGCCCACGTAATAAGGGTTTAATTAGCTCTTCACTTTTAGGGTCTTCTGCAATGAGTTTGTTTCTAGTTTCCAAATCGATTACAAAAGCATCATTAAAACCTGTTTTAATTCCATAATTAATTTCAACATTCCAATCTCTAAGTGGTTTTCCAACCAACTCAGCTTTTTCTTTAATAGAGTTTGCTTTACGGTCTAAAATTATCCAAGAAGTATTTGGGAATTCAGAAATAAGGGTGTGATTTTGTTTTACTTCATTTGATAAGTTCAAGAGTTTATTTTGGTCTTTTCGTGTAAAACGAATTGCTTTAATAGGCCTTGATTCACCTTGCTTTTTGGTAAATGTGATTATTGAAGTAAGCACGGTAGCGCTTTCAAAAATCTCACAATCAGATAGATCTATAACTTCTAAGAGCTGTGTTTTTTGATTAAAATACGCTCTTAGGCTTAAGCCATAATTTGCTCTCATCCAGGCACTACCCGTTATAAAACATAAAATCCCTCTCTGTTGTAATATTTCATTCCCCCGCTCATAAAACAAAGCGTACAAATCGCCCATGCTTGAAAAAGTTTCAAAGTCAAACCTTTTTAGTTGCTCAGATATTTCTTTTATGCTCTGTAACTGTATATAAGGCGGATTCCCAATCACCACATCAAACCCCACAAACTCTCCCTCGTCATTCAGCACCTCCGGGAACTCAAAGCGCCATTCAAAGGCGTTTTCGAAGATTTTGTTGGCTTTGATTTCTTCGATTTTTGAATTTATTTTCTCTATTTCAGCCTCTAGCTTGAGCTGTGCTATCTTCCGTTTCTTTTCAAGTTCCTTTTCTTTTTTGCCATAATTAGATTCGGGTTCAAAAAGAAATGTTCCTGTAAACCTGTGGTACAATTCGTTTGCAAGCTTATCCAATCTTTTTTTCAAAGGATCATTCATCCTTATCTCTGTGGAAAATGACTGCTTGATTTTTAATATCAAACTCTCCATTTCCCGTTTTTCCTCTTTGCTTTTTGCATTACGATATGTCTGAACTGCCAATTTATAACCGTCAATCGTCCACTTTCTTTTTTTCAAGGCCTGCTTTAAATCGGCATCAATGGCGAAACGACTCACGAGGGAGTTGCCGCACTTTATGTTGATGTCGATGTTGGGAAGGGTCTCGAGCTCGGTGGCGTTTTTGTAATAGGCGTTTTTCAACAACTCAATCCATAAGCGCAAACGGCAAATTTTTACGGAATTGGGATTGATGTCCACCCCAAAAAGACAATTTTCTATGATGCTCTGCTTCTCGTGGAAAAGGGTTTCCTGTATGCGCTGACTCTCTTTGTTGGCGGGGTTGTATTCAAAAAGTTCGCCTTCTTCGTCGGTTACAATGAGTTCGTCGTTAACTACTTCTACCTGATATTCTTTCAAGCGTTTGCCGTCGCGGTCTTGGAGGATTTTTAGGTCGTTTTTTACGGCAATCATTTCGTTGAGGGCGGAAACCAAGAAGTGCCCGGAACCTACTGCCGGATCGCAAATCTTGATGCTGTTTACAATGGTATTGGCTTCTTTGGTATCGTCGATTTTATTGTAAAGTTCATTCAGATCCTGGCACTGCCAATTCTTGGTTTCGTTGAATTTCTGTACAACGGCTTTGCGAATGGTCTCCCGACACATGTACATGGTGATGAAACCGGGCGTGAAAAAGGAACCGTCTTTGTAGCCGTTTATTTTCTCGAAAATCAGTCCCAGTACGGAGGCGTTGATGAGTGATTTGTTTTCTTCCTGAATTTCTTCTGAACCCTCGCTGCTGAAATCGTAGGCGTTCAAAAATTCGAAGAGATATTCAAGTGTTGAGAGTTTTCCCGTACGCTTCTTGCCCTGGTCGTTTTTTAATACCGTAGATGCGATGATGGGAATGGTTTTGTCATCTTTGAGATTGCTGATGAACAAGGTGGCGTGCTCGATTTCCGTGGGTTCAAAAAGCGAGGAGTTGAGATAGGGGACTTTCTCAAAAATCTCCTTCACGTCCGGATTACGTTCGTCGTACTTGCGTGCGAGTACCTGAAAGAATAGGCTATTCAGATCATCGTAGTTTTTAATTTTATCCAGATTGAGAAACGAATACGAGGTATTGCCTTTGTGGTAAGTGATGAGTTGGGCTTCCAGCAATTTCAAAAACAAGATACGATTTACCCAAGTGATGGTCAGTTCGAGGGCAACATTAAACAGCTTTTCCTGCTGGGTATTGCCAAACTGGGCGGGCCGCTCGAGGCGACTGATTTTATCCAGACTATCCAGCTGAATGATGGCATCTTCTAAAATGCTTCCGGTATTTCGTTCACCTTCTTTATTTCTTCCGATGAGTTTTTTGCTGCCTTCTTTGGTTTCGGTCAAACCGATGATGTGCAGCAACTCACTGTAAAAGCGTTTGTCCAGACTGTTGCTGTCGTTGGTAAACGGAAGTTTTAGCAGGTGCTCTGGAGAAAGCAGTTTAAAAAGCGCGATCAGTTTGTTATCATCCGCCTTATCTTCATTTCGCAGCGGCTTTTGGTAGTCTTGTAAATGGAAGTAGGTAAATTCAATTTCCGAGGTGATTTCCGCGATAAAAGGTTCGGCAATTTGCTTATAGAAAAAATCGGTCTTGCTGTCTGCCAGGCGGCCACCTTCAAAGTCATTGAACTGTTTGACAAGGCCTTTATTTTGAGCAAAAAGTCGATCAAAAGTCGTTGCGTCAAAAATGAACCATTCGTTGATGTTGGTAATGATCAAATGTTTGACCTCGAGATTTTTATGCGTAATACGTTCCCTCATGTAGTAGAGCACAAGTTCTTGAAACGCTTTTACATTCAGCTTTTCCGTGGTCACCATTTCGGCTTTATTCGTCGGCTTTTTTGCTTCAATAATCACCCCGACCGTGCTTTTGGCCTTATCGCCATTGTGTATCACCAGGTCATTACGACCTTTGGTATTGATAAAATGCTTGGGTTCGTAATAGGTTTTTTTAAGAAAGTCCGTAACCAGATTTTTATGAAACTCTTCCGTTTCGGTATCGTTTGTTCTATCGAGCAGTTGGATTAGATTCGTCTTAAAAATCTCAATTTCAGTCCGGTTGGGTTTCACTTTCAAAAAGGCTTTATTCAGTGCCTTTCTTGGTTTCAGTCTATTTACCTTCATTTTTATATGTCGTTCGTTTTGGTCGGTTAAATTAGTTAATTTGTGCTTGTAATTCCGTCCGAGCGTTGGCAAAAACCAAATATGCCATTTGCAGGTCGGCTTTTACACTGAGCGATAACATTTTGGCGCTTGGCAAAATGCGTATTCTGAAGCACCTCACTATCAACCCCGCACAAAACTTGATACGAGGTAGAATGTTCAATTAAGCACTGGGCTCGCTCTTTAGCCATACGCATGTTAGTGGATGCTCTTTTCTTCTTCATGTCCGCCAGCGCTTATAATTAGTGTCTGTCTATAAAGTCCGATAGCTGCGTTATGCTCGGTTGAAAATCCAGTCATTTACGTTAGTAAACTCCTTGATATTCCCCCGATAGCTATCGGGGTCGCAAGCCTTGCTCTCGAACTTTCTAGCCTAGCCACTATGACTTTATGGACAAGCTCTAATTAGTTCGTTTATCATGTGTGTGGAGCTATCAAGTTCTTTTGCTTTTCTAAACAACTCCAATGCTTTGGAATATTCTCCCTTGTCAAGATGGTAAATTCCTAAATTGCGATAACCGTATGCATTGTTTTTGTCAAGTTTGAATGAATAGTTTATGTCTTCAAGTCCTTCTTCTACTTTTCCCATTTTGATTTTTGCAAGCCCTCTATTATTGTACGGATAAGCAAGTGTCTTATCAACTTCAATGGCTTTGTCAAATAAAGGAATTGCTTCTTCAAATTTGTTAAGTAAGTTCAAAGTAAATCCTTTGTTATTCAACGAATAATTGTTGTTGGGGTTTAATTCTAAGGACTTATCATAAAACTCTACTGCTTTATCGTGAAAGCCAAGCTTTGAATAGGAAATGCCCGCGTTTGAAAAATCGTCAGAATTCATTTTGCCAAACATGATGAACTCATTAGATAAATCTTTGGCTTGCTTAAAGTTTTTCACTTGCAAAAAAGAACTAATGGCTAATCTGTAAATTTTTTCGTCTTTCCATTTGTTTTTCAAAATGTTATAAAATGAAGTTGCTGCTTCTGCGTATTTTTGTTGGTTGTATAGTTCGACAGCTTGCTCATACTCTTTTGGAAATATTTTATAGTAAAAGAGTTTTTTTAGTTGATAGCCATCATTATAAGTCAACCTGCCGTCAAAAAGTCTTACAGGTGATGTACTTGGCATAAGATTTATAAACAAATCCAGGATGGATGAAACAAGAAATATAATGAGAATTAGTTTGAGAAAGTCATGAAGATCATAAACAAAAGTGAAATAGCAAGCAACTATTGCAAATACAAAGGATGTTAATGGCCCAGTCAAAGTGTAAATGATTTGTTTATTGATAGAAATTTGTTTTGCAGAAGGAATACAAAGTCCATACTGCCATGAAAGCGGATTATACTTCAACCAAACATCTAAAAGTCCTATACTAAATTGCAAATTCTTCTTTGGGTCACCATAAGAACCGATATAAATTGAAACGGGCTGCTTGGTCATTAGAATTGCCGGGATTGCATGACCAAGTTCATGAAATAAAACGGTGAATGGTCTCATGAAAATAAAAAAAAGAGGTATGAGTGGAAGGTATTCCATCAGTTGTTAGGTATCTGTTTTTCTCTGTTCATTATTGATTTTTGCGGGTCGCCCAAGGGTTGCCTGTAACGGTAGTTTGTCTTAAGAACCCCAAATATACCTCAAAAACTTCTTTATTAAAAGTCCATAAATCGTTAATTAGTGTCTGTCTATAAAGTCCGATAGCTTCGTTATGCTCAGTTGAATATCTAGTCATTTACGTTAGTAAACTCCTTGGTATTCCCCCGATAGCTATCGGGGTCGCAAGCCTTGCTCTCGAACTTTCTAGCCTAGCCACTGGCACTTTATGGACAAGCACTAATTAAGCGGACGTGTTTTTGGTCAGGGGTTTGGAGGTTTTGAAAAGGAAATCAAAAGGGGCTTTAGCCGGCGGGAAAGTAAATAAATCGCCCGGTAGTTATCGGCTAACTATCGGGGCTTTTTTTGTGGGGTGCTTCGTTTACTCGGATGAATGTTATGCCTTCGCCCTTCTTCTATCGTCAGTATTGTTGTCATTAGTATTGTCATTTTAGTTGTTTCGCTTTCTTAAGTTTTACAATTCTAATAACCGAAAATATTTGTCCGCTTATCAAAATAAAAAAGAAGGTCGAGATTACAGAAACAATAAATGGAGGGTCATTTGCCTTGTCGCTTAGAAGTCCTGCTACTGGTATTATTTGAAAAATTGTCAAGACGATTAAAAATGTCCAATAGAACATAAGTTCATTCTTTTGTCTAATGGATTTAATTGTCATGGTCAACAAAATAATTGTCGGAATTGCATAAAGTAAAGTCCAAAGTCGTGATTTCACTTTCTCCGCTTCATACATTTTTCTATCGTCAGCCCAACCTTCTGTAACTGCTCTGTCACTCACGTCAGCAGGAGTCCCCATAAAAAGATCACCAAACCAAAATATTAGAATTAGTCCAAGTGTCAGAATGAATAATATTTGAAGCGCCTTTGTCAATTTCGTTTGTCTTTAATCTCTGTTTCAGTGTCGTCCTTTAGGGTGAGGCATAACGTTTTGCCGCTAAGAAACGTGGGGCTTTTCGGAGCACTTTCCTGTCCGCCCGTGACAAAGGTAGCCATGAAGAACGAACCTTGCGGAAACCACTGTCCGCCCCATGTTTTCTTAGGTGCTGTTCAAGCGAAACCCGCCTCACGGCGGTCAGCTTTTCACACCGCAAAATACAACAAAACGCGTATTTTTAGTGCTTCATTTTAAAACTATTGTATCATGAAAAAAAAATGACTGAAGCGGGGCTTAAAGCCTTGCTGCAATTAGAGAAAACCATGGTGGTTTCTCATCTGGCTAGTCGCTCTGTGGTGGCGTATTCACGGGAAGTTCGGTTTATGATCGAGTTCTATCCGGACATGGATCCGATGGACTGGACAGAGGATTTGGTGGTTGATTATTTGCATTACTTAATCAACGAAAAACAAGCCTCCCGCAGCAAATGCCACATGGTGGCGCAAAGTTTGGCGTACTTTATCCAAGTACACGCCACGATCCCACCACCTGGATATTTCGGTGATATTGACCCACCAATCAAATAGCACCCTATCGTCCAAAAATTTCAAGCGATGTAAAAGCATGGCCGGGAAGTCCACGCGCTAAAATGAAGAAAAACAACTAAAAATGACAAAACATAAACGTAGCATCCAACCAAGATCATGGATTTTTATCGAAAAGGAATTTAGTCAAATTCAGGGAAGCGGAATTTGCTCAACTACTTTCCAAAATTTAGGTGTTGACTTACAAATACCCATACCGTTGAGGCCGACTAAGGTATACTTTCCCCTTAGGGTCGTTCTTGCTAGAGGCGGGTTCCCGTATCACTTCGTTGACGGGACAAGAGTCGTCGAATCCCGTAAAGCTACGCACGGGAAGTAAACAAAGCGCCCCGGTAGTTATAGGCTAACTATCGGGGCTTTTTTAGTGGGGCGCTTCGTCTACTCGGATGAATGTTTTACCGCTTCGGTGTTCTTTTTCGTCCACTGGTTTGTCGGTCGTTTTGGTCGTGCTGTTTAGCATTGGGAATATTTGGTTTTAAAAATGTTGTTTATTTCAGTTAAAAAACTGTCGTTTGGCAACTTGTCTATTGCTGTGTCCCTGTAGTTATTGTAAAGTTCTATGATTTTATTTTCAGTTTTCTTGTCGAGCAATGTCAAATCAAGCATCATTGCTTTATTAAGGTCATTAGGCTCAAATTTTTGAAGTCCGTTACCATATTCTCTGCGGTTGTCTTCAAATATCTCTCTTGCAGCGTCTGTCAACAGATAAGCAAATAAAACGTCAACATTAACATTGTCGAACAAGCTATTTTGAACTGGATAAACGCAATGAAATGTAGTCAGATTGGAAATATTTGCTTCATTTCTAATAAACTTTAACCCACTTCTGTTAAAAACAGAAACCCAAATTGGTGAGGGCGGACGATTTTCTAAAGAATACCAAGGAGTTCTGCAAGAGGTTAGATACTTTTTATCAATACCTGTTTTTTCTCCAAGTTCAATATATTTTAAAACATTTTCATCTTTAGAACCGATTGCGTTTAATAAGAATGTTTGTCTGTCGCTATGAACTAATGAATGGAAATTGTCTTTTGTAAAAAAATTGTCTTTAACGTCCACAGCTTTGCAAATGCAAGGGAGTAAATATTTTTCATTGATTCCATACTGATTTGCTTTAGATTTAGAAAATGTGAAATATTCATTTGCACCTGTGGCAATTCCACGAACAACTTTGGCTACGCTTGAAAATGGAATTAAGTTTTTATATTTAATTCCGTTTTGCTGTTGGTAATATTTACGCCACTTTATTTCTGGTTCAAGGTCGTTAATGTTAATAGTTGATACGTCACTATTGTTAAGTGGATACTGTGAAATGTAGCTTCTAATTTGTTCTAAATCATCTATCTTTTTAATGGTTGTAAACTTTACTTTCTGATTGTGTTTGTCATTTGAACACAAGAGAATACACGCAGTTGTAAGAGCATCATCAAAAACATTTTCTTCAAAATTGAAAACGACTATATGCCTTAAAATTTTGTTCTTTATTAATGCGGATTTAACAAGTTTGCCATAATCGGAATTTAAAAACTCCGATGGTATTATATAGGCAAGTCTGCCATTTGGGGTTAGCTGGTAGATAGACTTTAATAAGAAAAGTGTATAAAGATTTGTAAAGCCATTAAGTTTAATTTTTAAGCGATTTTCAATTTCGTTTAGGATTGTTTTGTTGTCATAATCGTGAAATTTAAAATAAGGTGGATTGCAAATGATACCATCATATTTATTACTCCAATCATTGAATATATAATCTTCTAAGTGAATATTTACATTGTGAGCTTCATTGAAAATCTCTTTTGCTTCAGCAAATATTTTTTCATCAATATCAAAGCCTTTGATTGACAAATCGGATTTTTTGCTGAGTAAAGCTCTTGAAAAGACCCCAAGACCAAATGCTGGTTCTAAAACTGTTTTTAGATTTTGATTTCCTAACAACCAATCTGCCATTAAGGAGGCTAACTGAAATGGTGTGAAGAACTGGGCAAACTTTTTCCTGTGCTCTAAAGAAATTAATTTAGAGTAGCTTTTCTCAACTTGATTATCTGTCGCTTGCGATATATCTTTAACTTCAATCATTAGAATTCTTTACTATCTATGCCAAGTATGTTAATCAGTTTGTCCACATCAAGATATGCCGTTCCGCCTTTGAAAGTTACATAAAACAAAAGTCTGCCCCTGTCCATTTCTTTTCTAACGCTTTCGTGAATAGGCTCATCAACCTTTGAGGCAATGGGTATTCCTGATTTAGAGTTGATTTTTATAGTGGTTTTGTTTTGATTTTTCGTGTCCTTTTCTACCGAAAAGATTATACCTTCATTGTTTGAATCAGAGATTATTGATAGTATCTGTTCAAATGAAATACCATAAACCTTGTCAAAGAAAACTTGAAAATAAAAATGTGGAACATTGAAAGTTTCAATCCACTTGTAAACAACCTTGATATCTTCAACCTTTGGAGTTATGGAAAGGTAATCTCTCTTTTGAATTTGTTTTATAGCATCTTTGAGTGTTCTAAAGTGTGCTTTCAATTCCGAAAGCCGTTCTGTTGAACTCCAACTTGGAACTCTGAAATCTGTTACCGATAAAGCTTTTTGTGTAATGCTTTTAAGCAAATCAATGTATGCTTGTCTTGAAGGATGATTTAATTCTTCCTGAAATTCTGCAAGAATTATATCTCTTGTCTGCAAGGCGATTTGACTAAACTTTTCTGTCCTAACCTGCATTGCTTCTTCGTATTTATCTATCAAAAACGCACTTGACCTTACTTCAATACCTGCTATTGCCTTTTTTACATACTCGGTAATTTTGTGGTGTGGGATTTGACTTATATCAAAACCTAAGTCATTAATAAAATCTACTTTTCTGAAAATTAACAAGTCAGGTCTTTTCCCAATTGTATCAAGCTCGTCTTGAAAATCTTGATAAAAAGTATCAAAGCCATCTTCACCCGCTACTAAGTCATCAGACTTTCCGTATTTTACTGCGACAAAGTTTTTTGAAGTTTCATTAATTGCTCTGAATACTAAATTTTCAGCCCAATCTCCTTGTTCCTTATTTGTAATGAAATTTGATGATGCTTGAGTCGGTGTTCTCGCAGGGTCACGAGGAAGTCCAAAGTCCACCAAGGCTGCTGGAACTGTTTTAGTTAATTCTCTTATTTTTTGGAAATATGTCATATTCAATTTTT
Organism: Cryomorphaceae bacterium; assembly: GCA_020832345.1. Classification (GTDB taxonomy): domain Bacteria; phylum Bacteroidota; class Bacteroidia; order Flavobacteriales; family Schleiferiaceae; genus CSBr16-58. The sequence goes on from JAFIEY010000020.1 coordinate 11,387, forward strand.
GTTCTACAAAGTTACTTTTTTAATTCTGTTAGACCGTCTTTGCGTTGGCAAAAATGGCTCTTTTGGTTTTTTGAGCGTTGGCTCGTGTCTCGGCAAAAACCAAATGTGCCATTTGTGCGGTTGGTTTTTTACCCTGAGCGATAACTTAAAGCGATTTATCTTAAGTTTTCCATGCAAATATACCCTTCAGGGAATAAATCCCAGTTTGGTTTAAAGACTATGATTCAATGATTGATGGAAACTAGAGATAAATCGGAGTTGTACTAAGCCTTCGGACGGCATAATGGGTAAAGTATTCTCGCAGGCTATTCCTTTTTTCTTGCGCAATGCTTTTGGTTGTGTGTAAACATGCCTGTTTGGACTTCATGCTTTTTGTCAATGGATGTTTTTTTGTTGATGCTCAAATATAGGCAATAAAGCTGAATGAAAGCCACCGAAGGTTTAGTCCAACGGTCACATGTATGAGTAGTGGCTGATTACGGAACACTTCCCTATCATGATAATACTGGATTTGATGCGAGACAGAAAGCTCAAATACACCACGAACCCCGCCATTACTTATACATGATGTTAGCAGCCGTTTTTTCTTCTAAGTATATGTATGATTGAGGTGCACAGAATTTTTCAAAAAAGTCAGCTGGGTCAACACCTTCTTCAAATTCTTCATATGTATCAACACCTATTGAAAATCCTGTTTCAACGTTTTTATAATATTCAAAAAAGTCTTTTTTACTTATTCCTCCTACTTCACTGAATTTTTCCCATAGTTTATTAGGCGAATCTTCTATAATTTCGCCAATTGTAAAGTATCCAATAATCTTTTTTTCCGGAGAAGAAGAATATACAAACACCTTATCTACAGGTTTTTTAAATATTTTCTTTCTAAACTCTACCTTTTTTACGCCTGCCATTATAGCTTTAGCATAAATCGGTTTAATTGATAATATAACGCTTGTCAAAGTATCCTTCATTTTTTAAAATCAAATAATCGTTTTCATTCAGTTTTGTAACAGTCTGCAATTTATTTTTGAAGCTGTTAATTTCATTTATTTTTTTCAATTGAATTTTCTTGTCCATATATGTTATTAACCTAAAGGTGATTACATGCAGCCATCCTTTTTCTTGTAACATTTCATTCAATTGATTTTGCGAAAATACAGTCTTTTTCTTGACTATTTTCCATAAATCTTCAAAGTTATTCACCTTAGTTGCTGATTCCAAAATCCCAATTGGTTCAATAACTTTATTAGTCTTGGACGAATAAAAGAAAAGTAAATCCCCTTGTTTGAAATTCTTTACTCGGGTGTTTGAAATATAAGCTTTAATAATCGTATTACCTTGAATCTCATTTACACTGTCAGGTGCAGAATCAAATAGAGTTGGAGGACGTAATTTTCCATCCTTAAATAAACTGCCGTAGTATTCTGGTCGAATAGGAATTACAAATTTATTTATGGATTTACCGTCATGATAAAATGGATGAATAACCATTAAGTTCTCTAAAGAATCAATTTTGGTTTTATCTAAACACTTTATCATTCTGATTTCACTAAGTCCTTGTGAATTTGTAAATACCTGCTTTTGAAATCCAAATTTTTCAAGCAACAATATTAACTGTATTTGTTTTTCATAAACAGTTAAGTATAAATGTTCTAATTTGTGATTGATGCAATAAGTAAACATCTTATTTAGAAATAATTCCCCCAATTTAATTCCAAAAGCGTCATTGGAAACTTTTAATGTACATATTTTCAGGACTTTTTTGAATATTCCTTCTATTTTATGGTCTTCAACTTTCTCTAAATTATAAATTAAAAGTGCTTGTAATTTATCTTCTACAATTAGAGAGTAACATTTCCTATCTTCTTTTACACATTTATTTAACCAGCTTTTAAATTTATCTGCTTCGTAATCATTTCGCAAACTGTCAAAAAACTCTGTGTCAAAGTACTTTTCAAGATTTCGTATACTGTGTTCACGTAAAATAGGATGTTGTGGAATTTCAATAATAAATTGCTTTTCCAATAACTCAAGTGCATCTTTAACAGTTAGCACTTTATCTACAATCTGATATTTCAATGACTTAGAGCGAATGCCGTTATCTTGAGTTACAAAATAATCAACATACCCCTTAAACAATTGAAATAGCTGACGATTATCAATCTTATCATTAATCCTATGGTCTTTTATGTTTTCAAGAAACTCTTCTGTGGGTTTTGCAAAATTTTCAAGTTTCTGGTATTTTTCAAGTTTTGATAAAATTACGTTTTTACGTTCTGTATTTTTATCTCGCTCAATGTCTTTCGGAATTGCGTCAGGGTGATATAAAATCTTACAATCATTTGAAATTGCAAGATTATAGAATTTCGAGAAATCCTTTTCTATGATTTTGTTATCCTCTAACTGAATTAGAATATTAGTATCAATTAGTATTTTCACAATTTATTCATTTGCAGGGTTTTTCTCTAAAATGAGCTATAACGTTATGGCGCTTGGCGCAGTGGCGGATTTCGGAGCACAAAACTGTCAATACACCACAAAAGTTGATGCGTGGTAGAATGTTCAATTAACCACTTCACCCGCAATTGAGCCAAACGCCTGTTATGGGCTTTCTATTTTTTTCCAAATAATTTGTCGTGCCACTTCAAGTTTCTTAGTCGTTTAATTTCGGCTTTATCAGCTTGATTTTCATTTTCTTTATCAGTCAATTCGGATTCAGTTTTCTTTAGTTTAGTTTCGAGACGATTAGAGTGAATCTTTGAATCAGAGAGTTTGCTTTCTAATTGCTTCAATTCTTTTTTCAGTCGATCAGTCTCACTTTCAAATTCTCTTGTTTTATTTAGGAGCAGTTCAATTGAAGAATTCTGATCCTTTATTTTTTGTGTTTTCTCAGCAATCTCTTGAGAGTAGTTTTCGATTATCTCTTTAGCTTCAAAAATCTCTTCTTCTATTCGGGTTTGTTCAGCAAGGGAAGTCTTGAATTTTTTACGAAAGCTCAACAGTCTGGCGCCTTGTGTAATTATGAATCTTTCAAAATTGTCAGTATCAATGTCGTTTCGAAACTTCAAAGCTCGTTTGAAAAAATCAAATGAAGATTTAATGTCTCCTTTCCCAAATTCTTCTCTTGCTTTTTTATAATAGAAGTCAGCTTTACCTGTATTTAACTGTTCAGTAATTAATGTACCTGGTGTCTCATTTTGGGCAAACTCCAATACTTTAGGGTCTGTCTTTATTGCGTATTGATTAAGTTGAGTTTTAAGCTGCAAACCATTAAAGGAAGTACAGCGACTTAATGCAACATAAACTTGTCCAGGGGCAAAGGCTCTGCCTAAGTCCGCAATTACTTTTTCAAAAGTTAGACCTTGGCTTTTATGAACTGTGATTGCCCAAGCTAATCGAATAGGAAATTGCTCAAATGTTCCAATTATTTCTTCTTCTACTTTTCTTTTCTCTTTATTGTAGGTGTATTGTATGTTATTCCATACCGCACGTTCAACTTCAACTTCCGACTCGTCATCAAAAACAACTGTTATTGAGCTTTCTTCGAGTTCTTTGATTTTTCCAATTTTTCCGTTGAAGAAACGTTTAAACTCTCCTGTATCATTTTTAATGAACATTATTTGAGCACCGGCTTTTAATTTCAAAAAATGGTCGGTTGGTTTATGTCTATCTGGAAAATCTCCTGTTACGTTAGCTTCAAAAGTAAAAAGTTCTGTTTCAAGCTGGTTGAGCTTTGTAAGATTGGTTTCATTGACGATTTTATTATGTGTTGCCAAAATGATATAATCACTTCCATTTCCCGAAAATGTGGGATTGTATTTCGAATTCAGAGTTCTAAAGTCTGTTTGACTTACTTGGTTTACTCTGACACAATTTAAGAGGTCAATAAACTCTTGTTCGTTTTGCCTATATATTTTTTTTAATTCAATGTAAAGCGGTGTATTCTGTTCAATTACTTTAGAACTGAAAAAGAAAGGTGTTTTGTAAAACTGAGACAAGATTGCCCATTGGTCATTGTCTGCAATCGGTGGAAGTTGGAAAGTATCGCCAATTAGAATTACTTGAACTCCACCAAATGGTAAATGAGGTTTTCTCCTAAATACTCTCAGAATTCGGTCGATTACATCCAACATATCTGCTCGAACCATTGAGATTTCGTCAATGATTAAAAGTTCAAGGTTTTCAATAATTTCTCGCTTGTCTTCACGATATCGAAATGTTGTAAATATTGTTTCCTTGTTTTCACTTCCTGTTGCAGCTGTTCTTAATCTTGAATCGTCAGGAACAAATGGTCCGAATGGAATATGAAAAAAAGAGTGAATTGTTACACCGCCTGCATTTATGGCTGCAACTCCTGTCGGAGCAAGAATCACAGTGTTTTTTTCTGTAGTATCCTTTATATACTTTAAAAAAGTAGTTTTACCTGTACCTGCTTTTCCTGTCAAGTAAACAAGTTTATCAGTATGTCGAACAAATTCAGCAGCATTGTTGAATTCTACATTGTTCTTATCAAGTTCTATGTTGTCTACTATGACAGTCATTTCTAAATGTCTTTATGGATTTAACCAATCATCAGCAGGTTTGGTAATTAAACGAGCATCAACGTATGCCATATCCATTGTTAATATCGTTTTGCCACGATACATCTTTCTCTTGTCATCTCTAGCAACCACGAGTGCTAAGTCTGCCATCCCTTCATCGTTTGTAAGAACAAGCGGTAAAAGAAGTTGAATTTTCTCTTCATACCAATGTGGAATAGCAATTTTGTAATTTCTCCTGATTCTACCTCTTAGTGATTGTAACTCACCATTTATTACATTTTCAGCCATTCGAATATTTCCTTGTAAAACTTCTGGCAGTCTATCTTCATTATGGGTCAGAAAGTGTTCAAGATTAGCTTCGATTTCATAGTTTGTATTGAAAACCAAATCGTTTACATCATTTATGTATGAGGCGATGTCTGGTAGTGGTGTAAAAGGTTCAAGCTTTGTTGAATAAGTGTCGACAAAAGCATAAAGCGTCCAATCTGGTTGATTTCTTTCTTCTGCTTGTTTGTTCCTAAAAAAAGTTGCAAAAATATCTTTTCCACGTGGAGTCTGTAAACCCGTATTGAAACAAGCTTTGTCCCCTTCTTCAGAGAGTTTTATTTTTCCTTCTTCTTGAAGTCGGAGAAACGTATAATTCAGGTAATTGGTCAAAATAGGAAAGTTTTGATGTTGATATTGATTTATAAATTCCTGTCGGTGAAATGACCAATCTTCATCCTTTGCCATATTTGCCAATTTTTTAAATGGCTCTTCCCAAGTTTCTCCAGCATTGCCATTGTATGGAAAATGAGCGAAAATTTCCCTTGCATTTTGTTCTCGGTATCGTTTTAAAAGTGATTTGTATTCCATTGCTTATATTTTTATTCGATTGTCTGTTTTAGCTTGTGCCCAACTACCATATAAACGAAACCCCGAGGCCTTTTTTCTATCTCAATTCCGTTTTGCGCCTACAAACATACACATTATAATTCAATTTTTTCCCTAAGGAAAAGCATCCCAAGCCAACTACGAGCAGTGAATCGAAATCAAACCCAGTGGCTACCTGTTTTATTTTTCTAAAATATCAGTGTTTATCCATAAATCAAACACTTGCAAATTTGGGAATCGTTCAACCTCGTGGGGAGATTTATGTTCCTAGTTGTCCCGTGGGTAAGGTCTCGGAAGGGCGCTAATTTCGTAGCTATGGGTGGAATTTCACGGTCTTTATCGCCGGCCACCTTTTTCCCGTGAGGCAAATATAAGGTAAAGGAAGATTTTGGCAGAAAGGAACTTTTTGGAGCAGACGCATAATCAAATCCGACAACTAACCTAAGACGGCTCAATTGCCCCGGATCGCCCGCGCCAGGGATGGAAGCGGCAGCCCACCGATCCCGAGGCCGTACAGCGGCGCAAGCGGCGGTGGCTGCGACGGTAGGAGCCAGCCCCCGTACGCGCCGCCGATGTGGGCCGCGGGGAAGGTGGCTATAGCGGACAGCCCGATGCCGCCCGCGCAATTGGGTTTCGGTTGCCCGAGGACGTTATGGCGGCAGGCGCCATGATCTGATTAGCTCTAATTAACTGGATCTTCTATAAAACCCATAAACAACACTGCGCCTGAAGGAATGTGGCGGAGACTTAGGAGGTAAGGGATGTTGAAGGTGACACTGGGCGGCATGGATAATACGCCAACCCCTATGGAGGTCACCGCTGCGCCTTCGGCTCCTTTTTCATCAACTTTCAATACGGTTTTGTGATCCACGCGGGTAATAAATATATTGGGGCCAATAAGGGGTGTTCCTATCCCGGTAAAATTGGCCTGTGGAGCTGAAAAGGCATTGGTCATGCCCAAGGCTTTAAGTGGCTCGCTCAATTCGTATTCAAATTCTAATTCCATTACCGGCAGACGCAAATATAGTCGTTGTAATTTCAGCTCATCGTATAAATTGTTGAGATCTGCCATGGTGAAACTTTGCAACCAATTGGTCTGCTGTCCGTTGGTAGGCCGAACTAGGGTCAGACTAAAGGTAGAGTCTTTAAAGGGCAAGTCCACCATCTGCCAATTATTGGTTAAGGCTGAGGTGAAAAGCTGATCCCCGCTCATGAAATCGATGGAGATTTTTGATCCATCGGACTTGGTATAGTCGCCGGTATTTGTTTGTGCTTCATGAAAACCGGTGGCCCAATCGGATTTGAAGTGCAATGCATTGATGATGAATGCGATTTCTTCCGGGGAAATGTCTTCGATGATTTCTTCGATTAATCCCTTGGTTTTGTCGTCCACCCATTGGTTGATGTTGTCCACAGCTGCTTGCTGTCCAAAGTTATCGGAGGCAATGTATGCTTCGTAATAATTACCAAGTGCATCTAAAAAATCTTGATTGGGGCTGAGTCTGCCGGGATCGTAGAAAAATGCATTGGCGATGGTCACTGAGGGGTGTCCGCTTTTATTGACCAATACATCGGCTGTTTCACCGGATTCTTTGCGTATGGTTTCCAAATCAAAGGTGGGGAGATGCATGGTGGCCGTAATCTGGTCGTAGGTGGATTCTTTGGCGCCTTCCAATGCCATGTTAAATGCGGTTTGAATGCTCAATGGCGAAATGAGCACGGTTTCTCCAGGTTCATTTGCGTGAATGGCTTTTAATACATCCAGACCAAAATGGCCGGTGGCATCGGCTACGTCGTTGGCGCCACTACCAAAGGGCGGTTGATTTTTCTTTTTATCATCATCTTTACAGGAAGTGACAAAGACGGCAAGTAAAATGACGAAGGCATTGCGGAAATAGGAGATAATATTCATGGTATTGGGGTTTGGGGTTTTAGCCTGACAAATATATGAAATTTTTTTAGACCAAAATTTTGCAAGAAAACGCCAAATTTTATGAAGACTGGCGTTTTCTTGCAAACCGCTCAAAACCAATAGTGATTAACCATTTTCAAGAATGGAAAGCTATTGTTGAATCACAACTTTTTTGGAAATTAAACCATCTCTGGTATGTATTCTTAGCATATAACTTCCTGATGAAAACGAGCTTTGATCAAAGGATTCCCGGTATTGGCCCGTGTGATTCTGAAGGGATTGAAACCACAGTATTCTTCCCCTCATATCAAGCAGTTCGATCGAGACATCGCTTGCTACTTTGAGGTCAAATTCGAGTGCAAACTTGCCGTTATTGGGATTGGGATAAACTCGCAAACTATTTTCGAGTGGATGGGCAACGACTGATATATCAGTGACATAAATCTTTTTGCAAACGGTTTCGTCAAAACACTTGGTCCATGCCGTCATGCAAACTTCAAAAGAATCCGCCTGGGGAAACTGGAACGAAACTGTATCGCCCATATCGGTGCCGAGGCCTGAAAAATCCCAGGAGACGGAGTCACCTGCCGCACTGGTGTTGTAAAAATCAACATTGAGCATATTGATATTATAGGTAAAATCCGCATTGGGAAATTCGCCTATAGGCAGCGTTTTTGTGTTGACCGCGCTTCGTGGACACGACCCGTATTGCACTTCTATGTTATAGTAAAAGTAATAAGTTGAAGCACTAAATGTAGAGCCCGTAATTTCAAAAATGTTAGGATCCCCATACGGGTAAGAAGCTCCATTCCCATTTCGCAATAGACCAACATTAGAAAGTGCTGAATTGGCACCAAGTTCATATTCTCCGGGAGGCAGGACTACATTTAAAGCTATGGATACAGGATCACCGGGTAATGTAGGTGAAACATAAACCGGGAAATCATAAATTACATTTCTCCCGGGAACTTCACGTATTTCCACATGTATTGTTCCGGGTCCACTGGGATGAACAGTAGCGCTTAAAAGTGTAACCTGCGTATAAGCCTCAACAAGAAGTGACTGTGCACCAAGACCGCCAAAATTTCCCGCAGAACCAAGAATTGTAGCGTCCAGTGGGCCTGCAAATATTGTCCCGAATCCGTCCATGGAATCTGCTTGAAGTCTAATGGTAAAGGTCGAATCAAATTGAGAAACCAAAATGGAGTCGCCTGTTCCAATCAGATTGCTATCACCATCGTACCAATGTAAGTACGGTGATGATTCCATCGAATCGGTGTAGAACATCACCGGATCGGTTCCACAAATTGTGTCAACTGAACTGTAAATTTGAAGGGGAATCGTCCGTTGAATATGGAGTGTCTTTCGAAGTGTATCGTTGGTTGAGTTACTATCGGCGACCCAGTCGATATAGGCAGTAAACTCCACATTGCCACCATCGGATAAATCGACATTACCAACATCGATTAGCACGTCGGATTCAGATGCCACAACGGCGGTGAAATTTGTCGTGAGTAATCCGGTGATATCCCCCGACATTTCAACCACCACATCAAAACCGGTTGCATCTTGAGTACCGTGGTTATAAACCCGAACAGAAACCTGAGCGCTATCTTCACCGCAATCATATTGTATGGGTGCAGTCAAGGCCTTTAGCTCCAAATCGTTTTCTGTGGGAATACAAATTTCAAAAGGTCCTACCCAAACACTGGTGGTATTGCTATCACACACCTCCCTAACAAACACACATACACATTTACCTTGTGGTAGTCCACTTAATTCATAACCCTGATTTATGGTTACGCTGGAATCCATTACACTCGTGGCTAAACCAGGGGCTATTCCGCAAGAATCCCATGCTACTTGCCATTCTGAAGTAAAGCTCTCCCACGATAAAACTGCCGAACCGGGATTTATGGTGTCTATTTCAAAATTAAAAATTCCTGCACATGAGTCTGGAACGTACTCATATACGCCGGGGTCGGGTGTGGTGGTCCTCAGAGTTCCTTCAAAATCAACCGGGACAAAAGCCTGTAGGTTTTCGCCCATCTGAGAAATCGCCGCTGCGGAAGGTCGTAAAGAATCATCACCGGATCCCCCGATAAAAGTCGGATTTAAAAAAAAGCTGTTTTGGTCATAAGCATTATTATTCACCTGTTGCCATGCGCTCAAATCCGAAAAAATATTATTTATATAGAACCCTAGATGCATATTTGGGTGGGATAGATTGGGTGAAAAATACACATTGTAATCAATGGCCATATTGGTTTGCGAATTGAGGAAAAACAAATAGTTATTGATGGTTGCCGTATGATCTATGTAAAAAATATTGTTTTTCGTTTGGCAATTGGTACACGGGCCATTGTGATACATCCCAATAGCCCTGTTGGTACTCGTCATATTAGATTCGCCCAATACAATGGTATTGTGATAGAAACGAACATTACTATTGGAATTAGAATAAATACCGTACATATCACCCTCTCCTTTAATATTGTAAACTTGGTTATTGGCGACCACCATTGGATTATTGGCCATTTCCATTACCACAGATCTGAAGTCCAATGCATATACGGTTGGTGAAAGCCCTTGCATACTATTACTGGTATTGTAAACTCGATTGTTTTCAACACGCGCATTTGGCATACCGAAATTTACAGATATGCCGTAATAATCAACATTTGTTGACTGATTGGGACGACTGATGTCATTTCCCAATATCCATAGACTTACCTGTCTGTCAACAGAAATCCCGTGATTCGCCTGATCCACGAGCGTATTGTTAATGACTTTGTTTTCAACGCCAAAATTAAAAAATGAAGTCCCGCCCGAAATTATTATCCCATCATTTCCACCTTCAATGTAATTATTTTGGATGGTTGTATGGTTTAGTTTGTTTGAGGATGGAATACCGCCTGCCTCTATGCCGGTAATATTTGAACTTGAGGCTGTGAGGGGTGTAATAATCGAACAATTTATAATATTCAAGTGGGATGACCCTCCGGTAAAGTAAATTCCACAACCACCACTTGGCCCTTCAGGATGAAATTCCAAACTGTCGATGGAAATATAAGAAGCGCCATCGAAAGTAATCAACCTACGGAAAGCCAAAACAACAGGGTCATATTGAATGATATTCCCATTTCCCTTAATTAGTATTGTGTCTGTGGGGGAAACACCATTTACTGCATTAAACTCCACAAATTCTGAATATGGCCCCGACTGAGGCACAACATCGAGCAAAACCGGGCCACAAATTCCATAATCGTTTAATGCATCAGCAAATTCATTAAAGGATGTGAAATTGGTTCGGGTTTGTGACGCGTTTTTATCTAATGTATAAGTCCCGCTGAGTTTGGTTCTAAAATTTAATAAACTTGCCGAATTATTGGTCAAATCTATATCGACACCTGGATAAACACTATCAATAGAAGCTTGAATATCGTATGATGGTGTGCTATCTTGAAGGAAGCCCCCAAGCGGTATTTCAATAATATTTCCTTGGAAAAACGTATCGGAAACCACAACTGTTGGTTGAGGCACACCATTTATGCTCCAGTTTATCCAAATGGTTTGAACGGTATCAGCAGCCTGATTATTTACTTCAACAGCCACAGAAAGGGAATCCCCACAAACGTCGAGTGGTTTGGTAAAGCGAACAATGGTCATATCCACCCCGGGCATTCCGTCAAATTGATAGGCGCCTATATCCGGGTTTGAAGGTCGAGAAACCCCTTCGATATCTTCAGGCACAAAGGCATTTGCATTAAAACCCACGGCTTTTAAAGCACCGGCCTGTGGACGTAAAAAATCGTCCACCGTACCACCTATAAACATTGGATTTTCAAAAATACTGTTTTGATCAAATGAACCTGATTGTTGCCAATTTATAATCGTTGAATAATTAATTCCATTTTCACGGGCGATGTTCACATTCGTAAGATTTATATTAGGCGTGAAAAATGCATTTCTATCTGAATCAACATTATGCTGAGAATTACCATTGTGTAAAAAAACATGCTCACCCGTGCCAACTCGATTAAAGTAGGCAATATTGTTTTTGCATTCAACGGATAAATTACTTCCGATGTTGAAGTTAAACATCCTTGTAAATCCAGCTCCGGAATATAACGGATCATCCATCACTAAGGTGTTGTGAAACAACTTAATATGATTGCAGTTGGTCACTGAAATAAGTTCTCTGTTTCCGGTTTTATCCAATGCGTAAATTAAGTTATTGCCCACAACCAATGGCGTACTCGCCGTCATTCCCGCTGTTACACCATCCAGGTGAATTCCCTTGATAAATGAATTTCCATTAAGTGGAATGTTGTCATTCGTATTGTGAATTCGGTTGTTCTTAATTACACTATTTGGGCAGCTACCATTGAAATAAATCCCGGTGAAAGTATGATAACTCAAAATATTTAGGGTGGGTCTGCTGATATCATTTCCAATTATTTCAATGCCTTGTTGCGCCCCACACTGTATGCCAAAAGAGCGCTGGTCGGTAATGGTATTGTTTGCAATTTTACTTCCGGAAAGCGGGAAATTTACCCCGAGTCCATATATCGAGACACCGTAAATGCCCCCTTCGATATAATTGTTTTCAATCGTTACATGACTCGCATTTGGACCGTAAAGCGTTGATCCCGGAGGGTCCGTGTTATTAATAGCGATGCATCCCAAAACGATCGACGATAGCGTACTTGTTGTCTTTGCGGCAATAATGCTACAATTCCGCACGGCGATGTGTTCGGAACCGGAATTTATCATCACGGCAATACCCTGCGTATTGTGGTTTGCACGTACGGTTAGGCTATCGATTTCCAAATGCTTGGTACCGCGCATAAAAAGTGTGACCCTGTCAAATTCGGAAGTTCCCGAATACTGTAGCGTATTTCCGTTTCCGTTGATGGTAACTGTATTCGTTGCCGAAGCGCCCGGAATCTCCCCAAAGGAAACGGCTTCATTGTATGGGCCGCTGTTGGCATCCACATTGACAACCACTGCACCGGAAACACCGCCGCAACTAAGCGCATGGGAGAAATCGGAAAAAGAGGTAAAGTTTGTCCCGGCTGTTGGTTGTGACTGATTGATCGTATAATTTCCTGAAAGCGGATTGCTGTAAACCGTTATTGATACCGGATCAGAATAGGCAGTATCCGAACCACATGAAACCTTCAATCGAAAGTTTGCCGTATCCGTTGCAACTGTAGAAATTGAGGGCATGGTATCACCAGACATATCGTTCCAAACAAGGCCATCGAAAGATTCTTGCCATTGGTATTGAACGCCTTGTTTTAGTTCAACACTATCCACACTCAAAAACAAGGTATCTCCCAAGCAAACGGTGGGTGAATTTGATTGAGCTGCACCAACATTAGGGACACCACTACATGACGAAAACGAAGATAGGGATACTGAGCCCATAAAAAACGCAGTGGTATTAATGGTAGGGGAAAGGCCATAACGTCCTACGGGTTGCCCACTTATCTGATAGTCACCCACATGCAAGAAAACCCCCAAAGTGGAGTAAGACGAAGGAGGTAGCGTGCCTGATGCCATTCTATAAAGAAAACCATTGGTTGACTGAACCACGAAACGCTGAATTGAATTTGGATAAATGATGTGATTAATATTTGAAAAAGCCAGATGTTCACCGTTAGATGGGACAGCCAATGGTCCGGAGAAAGCAATATTTGAATAATTTTGGGCATTCACCGTGGAAGTTCCGGAAAGATCTGTATCCGAAACCCACAAAAGGAGCGTTGTGTTGTTGGCTGAAAACGAAGAAAAAAACATGGTAATATCTTCAAATACCAGTGTATCAACTGAATTGTTTTCAATCACAAATGATATCATTGCGTCACTTGAAGTTGACACATTTCCAAAATCACTATAATTGGAAGTGGTGGATATCTGTATTTGAGCGGAAGCACTACCTAAAAAAGCAATGAGGAATAGCGGGTGGAATAATTTTTTAAAAAACATAGGAAAAGTATTAAACGGTTCGCTACAAAAGTATAGCAAGAAAAATAATAAATCTGATGTGAAAAATTATTTTTATCATTAAACACATTAACAAGTATTTGATTTTAATTAATTTACAATATTTATATCGTTTGATTTTGTGTAGTATCAATTAGCCTTCGACTACATCTAATTATTTAAAGGGATTTTTTGAGGCTACCGAAAATTAATCAAAATTTACTATATTTGTCCGTGAGTTAGCAACGTAATTTTCGTGGCCATCCACTTTAAATATTGGGATTGAATGAATGTCAACTGCCTGCTTTGAGAAGAAAACATTCTCTCAAATCGGAAATTTTAATTTCCATTGCCAATTTTAATATTTTTGGTGGTTTTGGACTAAGAAGTGAATAAATTTAAATTTATGGAAAGACTAGATTTTATCAAAAAAGGCGCTTTAGCCACCTTATCACTTGGTATATCACCTATGATGGCAAGTGCCAAAAGTAAACAGAGCAATAATGGTTTAAAAAGAGCGGCTTTTTGTATTGATAAAAGTTTGCCAAACAACAAAAAATATGAGATGGACTTGAAGTTTTGTATTGGTCTGTCGGAAAACAACTGGCACAGGGCAACCGATGCGGATAAACATTTAGAATTTGAAATGGCCATCGTAGATACGAATACGAATGAGGAGAAGGTCATTAGAGCAACGTACATTGTCCAATCCGTAAAGGAGTCTGCTTCTAAAAATAAAAGTGGACAACCAGAGATAACTACATTTCAAGCAAAATTGAATTCCCTAACCATTAGAGAATTTGCACCTCCTAAAGAATTGGATATTACACAATTGATTTTCCAGGTGGACAGAACTAGAGACGATGAAGAATATATCTATGTTAATGTTCTAGACAATAATTCCCAGGTTTTCATGACTGGCTTGGAATGTTTGAAGTCCGAAATTGATGAATTGGATTTTCTCGATGATTGCTTTTTAACTACGGCTTGCGTTCACCACATGAACAAAACCGATGACTCCTACGAGTTGACAACATTGAGAAACTTTAGGGACACACATTTGACATCTAATCCGGAGGGTAAAGAACTGGTTAAGGCGTATTATGAAATTGCCCCTAAAATTGTTGAATCCATCAATGCACAGCCGAATAAAGATGCCATTTACGATGGTATTTATTCAGGTATGATTTTAAAAACCATTGATGAAATTGAAAATGGAAATTTTACGCAAGCTATTGATGTGTATAAAAATTATACGTATAATTTAAAGCGATTACTGTTATAGTCTTTGGGCTCTTCTTTCAGACACAATTGTAACATTCGTGGTGATATTTTTTAAAATCCTCGACCCGAAAATTGCAAACTCATACATCCTGCCCTACCATTTTTTGTATCAACTTGTGAAGTCCCATCAGTTGGTGCAACTCTTTCATAATCTCTGAAGTAGTGGCATCACTTTCTGACTCCAATAGTTTGGCCTTGCTGTCTTCGATGAGTTGGTGCAGCATTTTTTCTTTAAAGCGCAACACACTTTCGCGAACATTTTGTTCCAAGGTATCCATTTCGCTTTTTGGAAAAATCCCCTTGGCATTCCAATCACTCAACCGATATTTTTCCTCCGTAAGGTCGATTGCTATTTTTACACATTCTTGATCTTCACTGCGGAGAAATTGCTTTTGCTCCGGCAATGGCTCACCTTCTAATACGGCTGTTTTATATGCTTCGTAAATATGGAAAAATAACTTTTCCTGAAAACGCAAACCATCCGCCTCTATTTCATTGACAATATATGACGCTACAGATTCTTCTTCTTCCGCGGGTTTTGAAAGCACACCTTCTTCATTGATGAGCCTAAATCGGCAATTGGTCTGACCGAAGTTTAACAACAACTTACACAGGTGAGCTTCTTGGCTATAGGTGGTGGATTTTTTTGCCTGATGAACGGTCTCTTCGGTTTTCTTGTGGATAACCGAAATGTTTTCCGCGGGCGCGGCTTTTTTGGAGGCGTGCTCCTTTTCCACCTGTTTGGACCGTGCCCGATTCACTTCACTAAAGAGCAGATTTTCGTCGGTGTCCAGCAACCGGCTACTTTCACGAACATAAACATCGCGATCCACTTCCGACGGCATTAGGGATAAAGTCCGAACGACTTCGCGAATGGCCTCGGCCTTCATCATGGGGTTTCCATCGGCTTCGGCCAAAAGGAAGTCCACTTTAAACAAAAGGAAGTCTTTTACTTCTTTTTGCAAGAAATCGTGCAGCTCTTCGCGACTATGACTTCTCGCATAGCTGTCCGGATCCTCTCCTTCCGGAAAAAGCAGGGTTTGCACCCGGAGTCCTTCGCGCAAAAACATATCGATTCCGCGCATGCTGGCCTTAATCCCCGCAGCATCTCCGTCAAAAAGTATGACCACATTTTCCGTGAGTCGCTTGATTTGTCTGACTTGCTCTTCGGTCAGGGAGGTTCCGCTGGTGGCAATGGTATTTTCAACCCCTGCCTGAGAAAAGCTAATCACATCGGTATAACCTTCAACTAAGTAACAGCGGTCGTTTTTTACGATGGATTTCCGCGCCTGATACAATCCGTAGAGGAGTTTACTTTTATTGTAAATCTCACTTTCGGAACTATTGATGTACTTGGCAATTTTTTTATCGGTCCGCAAAGTCCGGCCACCAAATCCGGCCACCCTTCCACTCAAATTGTGAATGGGAAACATCACGCGCTCCCTAAATCGGTCGTAAGGGCCGCGGTCGTTTTCCAATACGAGCCCCAATTCCATCAAAATCTTTGGGTCAAAACCCTTTTCTCGCGCCGCCTGATGTAGCGCATCGGATTGCTTCACGCTATACCCGAGCTCAAAGCGCTTGATGGTTTCGGTACTGAACCCGCGCTCTTTAAAATACGACAACCCAATACTTACTCCCTCTTCGGATTGATGCAGCTGGCGAACAAAGTGTTTGGCGGCAAACTCATTGACGAGATACAGACTTTCCCTGCGAGATATGGCCTCTTTTTGCTCGTCGGTTCGTTCGGTTTCTTCAATTTCAATCCCGTACCTTTCCGCCAAATGACGGAGGGCTTCGGGATAGCTCATTTTCTCCAGCTCCATTAAAAAACCCACCACATTTCCACCGCTTCCGGAGCTAAAACACTTATAAATTTGTTTGGCCGGAGAAACGTAAAAAGAAGGCGTTTTTTCGTTGGTGAACGGACTTAAACCCCGAAGATTACTACCCACCCGTTTGAGTTGGACAAAATCGGCAACTACCTCCTCTATTCGGGAAGTTTCAAAAATTTTGTCAATGGTGGATTGTGTAATCAAGGGGAGAGAATTTTACGCGAATATACAATGGTCACAATTATACGTATCGCCATAATAACACAAAACCCAAAAATGACATCAGCCATTTTCGGGTTATGCGGTTAGCGTTTTACAAAAATTATTTTTACCAATCCTTGTATAATGATCTATAAAGGTGATTTAATCCGGGCTGCTAAGACTGGCCCCCATATACTCCCTATTCATCCGAGCAATATTCTCCAAACTAATACCCACGGGGCATTCCGCTTCACAGGCCCCTGTATTGGTACAGTTTCCAAATCCCTCAAGATCCATTTGTTTGACCATTTTGCGCACGCGATCCTTGGCCTCTACTTTACCCTGGGGCAGTAAGGCAAATTGGCTCACTTTAGCGGAAACAAATAACATGGCGCTGGAATTTTTACAAGAAGCAACACACGCACCACATCCGATACAAGTGGCTGCATCGAAAGCGCGATCGGCATCTCTCTTGGGCACGGGAATGGCATTGGCGTCAATGGTGTTGCCGCTGGTGTTTACAGAAACGTAACCACCCGCTTGCTGAATGCGGTCGAACGCACCTCTATCCACCACTAAGTCTTTAATCACCGGGAAGGCTGCTGCCCTCCAAGGCTCTATAATCACCGTTTCCCCGTCATTAAAAGACCGCATGTGCAACTGGCATGTGGTGATTCTCTTGCCCGGACCGTGTGCTTCTCCGTTGATAAACATGGAGCACATTCCGCAAATTCCCTCACGACAATCGTGATCGAAAGCCACGGGCTCTTTTCCTTCGGCAATCAATTTTTCGTTGAGTACGTCAATCATTTCCAAAAACGACATTTCGGGATTGACATCAGAAACGGGGTAGGTTTCCATGTGTCCTTTATCGTCGGGACCGTTTTGTCGCCAAATTTTGAGTGTAAGATTCATATCAGACTATTTTTGTCGCGTTTATTTGTAACTACGCGTTTTCAGTTCAACATTCTCGAAGGTAAGCTCCTCTTTTATGAGTTCGGCTTTGGAAGGTTCGCCGGTGTATTTCCAACAGGAGGCAAAGGCAAAGTTCTTGTCGTCTCTCATGGCTTCACCCTCTTCTGTTTGGTGTTCCTCGCGGAAATGACCTCCACAACTTTCCTCACGGGTAAGTGCGTCCAAACACATCAATTCTCCCAGTTCAAGAAAATCGGCTACGCGACCGGCTTTGTCGAGCTCGGGATTGTACATGTCCTTTCTACCGGGCACATTAACTTCTTTCCAGAATTCCTCGCGAAGCGCCTGGATTTCTACAATGGCTTCCTTAAGTCCTTCTGCATTTCGCGCCATACCACATTTATCCCACATGATTTTCCCAAGGGCACGGTGGTAATGGTCAACGGTTTTGGTGCCTTTATTGTTGATTAATTTATCAATTCGCTCCACCACATCTTTTTCAGTTTGCACAAAGGCGTCACTATTGATGTCGATGTCACCGGTGCGAATTTCGTCGGCTAAATAATCACCCACCGTGTAAGGTGCAACGAAATATCCGTCGGCCAGCCCCTGCATCAGTGCAGATGCCCCGAGGCGGTTGGCGCCGTGGTCGGAGAAGTTGGCCTCGCCCAGCGCATAAAGTCCGGGGATGTTGGTCATCAGGTTATAATCAACCCAAATCCCGCCCATGGTATAGTGTACTGCCGGATAAATCATCATCGGGCTCTTGTACGGATTCACATCCTTAATTTTCTGGTACATTTCGAAGAGGTTTCCGTATTTGGCCTCCACCACTTTTTCACCCAGTTCGATAATTTTTTCCCGACTAGGATTTTCCAATCCCATTTGGTTGGCCTCGGTTTTTCCGTAACGCTCAATTGCAGAAGAAAAATCGAGATAAACTGCCTGTCCGGTAGCGTTTACGCCATAACCTTCATCACAGCGCTCCTTGGCGGCACGAGATGCCACATCCCGGGGAACCAGATTGCCAAAGGATGGGTATCTGCGTTCGAGATAATAATCGCGATCCTCCTCCTTAATATCGGTTGGTTTCATTTGGCCGGCTCGAATGGCCTCGGCGTCTTTTTTGTTTTTCGGCACCCAAATTCGACCGTCATTTCTCAACGATTCCGACATAAGGGTGAGTTTACTTTGGTATTCGCCACTTTGCGGAATACAGGTCGGGTGGATTTGGGTAAAACACGGGTTTGCCATCAGGGCGCCGCGACGGTGGGCTTTCCATGCAGCCGATCCGTTTGAACCCATGGCATTGGTAGAAAGGAAGAACACGTTTCCGTAACCTCCAGAGGCCAGTAAAACGGCATGTGCCCCGTGACGTTCAATTTCACCGGTGGCGAGATTGCGGGCAATTATTCCCCGGGCTTTTCCGTCTTCAACAACAATATCCATCATTTCGTGGCGATTGTACATCTTGACGTTGCCTTTGCCAATTTGGCGATTTAGGGCAGAATAAGCACCCAAGAGGAGTTGTTGTCCGGTTTGCCCTTTGGCGTAGAAAGTCCGACTTACTTGAACCCCACCAAAAGAGCGGTTGTCCAACAACCCACCGTAATCGCGGGCAAATGGAACCCCTTGGGCAACGCATTGGTCAATTATATTGGCTGAAACTTCAGCTAATCGATACACATTGGCTTCACGTGAGCGATAGTCGCCCCCTTTAATGGTATCGTAAAAAAGTCGATATGTTGAATCACCGTCATTTTGGTAATTTTTCGCGGCATTGATTCCACCCTGAGCGGCAATAGAGTGTGCTCGACGGGGCGAATCCTGAAAGCAAAAAGCCTTAACCCGGTATCCCATTTCCGCTAAAGATGCAGCGGCGGAAGAACCGGCCAATCCGGTACCGATGACGACAATGTCTATATTTCTTTTATTTGCCGGACTGACCAGGCGAATGTTACTTTTATGGCTGCTCCATTTTTTTTCTAATGGTCCGGCAGGAATTCTAGCATCTAATTTCATGGAAATGATTTTTTGCGTTTCACGTTGTAGGTCAACGATTTTTCAGTTAGAAGAACAAAAACATATATACGGGAATGATGGCAAAAAGGGCCGGAATCGCCACCGCGAAGATTTGTCCTACCTTCTTAATAACGGGTGTGTATTTAGGATGATTCACACCTAAAGATTGAAAGGCACTTTGGAAGCCGTGCCAAAGGTGAAAGCCAATGGCGATCATGGCGACGACGTAAATTAAAACGTGTAACCAAGCAGTAGAAGCTGTGGTGAAGTAGGTTTCCACTACGGTGTATAAATCTTTATATCCGTTGGCCATAGGCAGTTCGCCAAACTTCATTCTCCACCAAAAAGTGGCCATGTGACCCACAATAAAGAGCAACACAATGGTTCCCAAAAAGGCCATATTGCGCGAAGCCCAACCGGAATTGGCACTTGGTTTTTCGTAATGGTATTTTACCGGACGGGCTTTCCTGTTTTGAATGGTCAGTAAAAAGCCGTCAATGGCGTGAAACAAAATACTGGCATATAATAGGTAGCTGGT
The DNA here is from genome assembly GCA_020832345.1 of Cryomorphaceae bacterium. Lineage (GTDB taxonomy): Bacteria > Bacteroidota > Bacteroidia > Flavobacteriales > Schleiferiaceae > CSBr16-58. The sequence goes on from JAFIEY010000020.1 coordinate 31,499, forward strand.
GATTTTGATCACGGGGAAAGTGGTCATAAATTCGGCGTAGGCATTAAAATTATCCCGTCCGGCTTCTCCCATCAAAAGAACGAGATTACCCGCCAAATGCACCACCAAAAAGACACTTAAAAATAATCCCGTGAGGGCCATCCAATACTTCTTCGCCAGAGATGATCCCAAAATTGCAGACTTCGTCGCCATAATGATGTTTAGTTTTTTAGTCGGTAAACAGTACTGTATATTCGCAGCACAAAAGTAAGGTGTAGATTGGGTCATGTGCAACCATGTTTTAATTTAGAATAATTCCAAGCACCTTCACTTTTGTTAATTATTATTCTAAAAAATTGATTGTTTTTATGAAGTATCACCCACTTCCAGCTGAACTGTTCATCAATAACCGCGATCGCCTAAAAAAGTTTATGCCCAAAGGCAGTATGGCTATTTTTAACGCCAACGACCTCATGCCCACCAATGGGGATGGAACCATGCCCTTTAAGCAAAACTCTGATTTGTTTCATCAATGTGGCGTCGATCAAGAGGAAACCATTTTGATTATTTTCCCAGATGCCCATCGCAAGGCGCACCGGGAAATTTTGTTCCTTACCGAAACCAACGATCACATCGCCGTTTGGGAAGGCGAAAAATTGACTAAAGAGGTTGCTCGTGAGCGCACGGGAATTGAAAATATTCAATGGCTTTCTGCATTTCCCGCGCTGATTAAATCCCTCATGAGTGAAGCGCAAACGGTTTTGTTGAATAGCAACGAACACCTACGCGCCAAAGTCGTTGTTGAAACCCGCGACATGCGCTTTGCCAAAGATTTACAGGAAAAATATCCGCTGCACAATTACGGACGTTTAGCACCCTTCATGCACAAAATCCGCTCTGTAAAAAATCCGCACGAAATGGACGTCATGCGTCGGGCAGCGGAAATAACCACCCAAGGATATTTACGGGTATTAAAAACCATCAAACCCGATGTGACCGAGTATGTTCTGGAGGCGACCTTCATGCACGAATTTCTCTCAAACCGCAGCGATGGTTTTGCCTATACCCCCATTATTGCCGGAGGGAAAAACGCCTGTGTGTTGCATTATATTGAGAATAAGGATGTGTGTAAAGACGGTGATTTGATCTTGTTCGACGTGGGGGCGGTATATGCCAATCACTGCTGCGATGTCACCCGATGTTTTCCGGTAAATGGCAAATTCACCGAAAGGCAAAAGGAAGTGTATTCCGCCGTGCTACGCGTGCAAAAAGCTTGTTTTGACTTACTTCGTCCCGGGGTATATTTGGATGAATACCACAAGCAAGTAGGCGAATTGATGACCGAGGAATTACTCGCGTTAAAATTGATTTCCCGAGAAGATGTCGATAAACAAGATCCGGATTGGCCGGCGTATAAAAAATACTTTATGCACGGAACTTCGCACTTTATAGGACTCGACACCCATGATGTTGGCCTTTGGACAGAACCCATTCAGGAAGGTATGATCTTTACCGTTGAGCCTGGTATTTACATTCCCGAAGAAGGTCTGGGCATCAGAATCGAAGACGATTTGATTATCACTGCCGATGGTTACGAAAACATGACCTCGGGGATTCCCAAGGAGATTGAGGAGATTGAGGAGGCCATGCGCGGGTAATAATTGAGTCTGCTCCAAAAAAGTCCCTTTCTGCCAAAATCTTCCTTTTTGGTGTGCACTCAAGTTTATATGAAATAACGCCATATCCCGACTATAAAAAGGATATAACACAAAAACTTCAACCCGGAGGCTTTTCGAAAGTGGATATTCACTTTGTAATTGGAATAATTTGGCCGATGCAGGAGATGTTGCCATTGGCGGTTCTTTAAAAGACCCATCAACCTGCCTGCATCGGCTGAACCTCTTACCAAAACCACTTCGTGGACATACCGAACACCCCGAAGACCGTGACTTCTGAGTTTGTTTAAACTTTCACTCAATAATTCCCCGGCCAAAACCCCTATGACCAAAACGGGTAATAACCACCATTGGGAAAACAGCAGTCCGCCCACACCGATGAGCACACTGAAAAACAAAGCCTCGGCGATATTGGGAAAATCGATATACGATATTCCGGGAAACTTTCGAAATAGCACGTAATCGGCAAAAGACCAACGGAAAAACTGCGTATAGGAACGCTTTCCATTATTCCACCAATTGTGATAAACTTTGGTGTTGGATAAGGCTTTGAGCTTTTTACCCGTGGATGAGAATATTTCTAAAAAGAAGGCGAAATCTTCACCTCCACCCTTTTTGGGAAATTCCAAACGAAACCGGACGTCGCCTACCGCCGATCTTTGAATCATCACGTTTGACGTGGTGGCGCATTTGGCTTCGTCACTAAAACTCGCGTATTCAAAAAAATACAACATGCCTCCCACCTTTAGTCCGTGGGTAAAACTGTTTTTGGGTTCTGGGAAAACCGTTTCACCAAAAAACCCTGCATATTCAGGGTGATTCATTATCCCCGAGGTATAATTGATCAGTAAATCCTTTTCCGGTTTTACATCATCGTCCAAAAAGAGAATCCAGTCACCGATTCCCGCTTCAATTCCCGCATTTCTCGATTGTGCCGCACCGAGGTTAATGGCATTTTTTATTAAGGTGACATCCGGTTTTTCAAAAATATTCTGAAGGGATTCTGTAATTTGAATTTCCGGGTTGTCGGCAACAATATAAAAATGTACCGTAGCATTTTCCGGCCTTTGCATTTCTACCATGGCCAGTAGGTATTCCGACTGCAAGCGATATGAGGGTATGACAACGTCTATGGAAATATTTTTGGACATTTGTTAGAATTTCATAAATGAGCGTTTTAGAGCATTAAATTTCAACCTTCTAAACTTACAGGAGAGAAGCTGAGGGATTTTAGCTAAATCAATTTGGACTTTAACACATCTAAATGGGTTTTTAGTTTAAACAATTGAAATGCTCGCCATCGAAACAGCATGCACTCAATTTTTTCTATGGCGGTAAACGGGCTTTTGGACGTGCCTTTACAAACGTGTTTTCGGGCGTAGTGAAACAATTTCTTTCGGTCGAAATTATCGAGATTGGGATTGAGGATGCTGTCTTTCATCCACCTGATCAAATGTTTTGATTTAAAAACCTGGTAGGATTGTAAAAACTTGGCGCAAATTTCCGGGCTTTTCTCGCCTTTTTCTCCGGTAGTGGAATTCTTGTAAATGGCAAAGTCTTCCGGAAGAAGTTTATTCTCAATGGTTTTAAAAATCACCGAGATGTCCAAATAGTATTTTTTGCTGGGTTTATGGGTAATCGAACCCGGACGGTTAGTGATGTAATTGTAATTTTTATGGGGAGAAAAAGCGATGGATTCAGCGTGCATGATACATCCCATCATAAATAAAAAATCCTCGTGGAGCGACTCCCCAGCAAATCTAATGTCGTGCTTTTTGATAAAATCCAATCGGTACATTTTTGCCCATGGAACTACCGGGATATAGGGTAACGTTTGATGGATAAAATGTTTGGAAAGCATTTGGTTGTCACCGACAATCCTGTTGATGTTTTTCTCAGATTCTAAAAAATAGTCATTGGAAATTATTTTTCCTAAACTGAAATCGTAGCAATTGGGAAAGCCGACCACAAAATCGATGATATTGTTTAAAAGGTCACCAACGTAGTTTTCGATAAAGTTTGCATCCAAGTGATCATCCGAGTCAAGGAAGGTAATGAACATTCCGGTGGCGTTTTCTATGCCCATATTTCTGGCATTACCCGGTCCTTTTTTGGTGTTGTGAAAAAGCTTGATACGGGAATCCGACTGCATCAATTGTTCGGTAATTTCCACCGTATCGTCACTCGAATTGTCGTTTACACAGATAATCTCCAATTCGCGATAGGTTTGCCCCAATACAGATTGAATGCATTTATTCAGCAAACTACCCACATTATACAGTGGGATAATAATGCTGATGGTTGGCCTTTTCATGTTGTGTTTTAAAAGTGTGGTTTAGTTTTGAGTCTGCTCTAAAAAGTCCCTTTCTGCCAAAATCTTTCTTTTTAGAGTGGACTCATCTGTTATTGGGTTATTAAAATCATATTGCGAATTGACGGCCATAAAGGGAGTTTGAAAAAAGGTGATGGCAATCAATATATTTTATTCCGTTTTGTTGGTGTAAACCAGATTAAAAATCAATTTTTGATATTGCGAAATTATGAAATATAAATCTTTTGAAAAGGGAAAATATTTGTATTTTTTCAATCTAACCGCAACACTATTATATCTTTTCTGACATTTTATGTAAAATTTAAAGTGAAGCGTCTATCACATTACCCAGCCTACTATTTGGAGATCTTTGTTTTTTAGGCTGTTGTCATCACTGGAGAACCTCACCTATGAGTAAGGTTCATTATTTACAAGATTAATAATTAATTTCATTTGTTTCATTTTAAATTGTCAACAATAATGTTTTCAATATTTTACCTCTTAAAATTTTTTCAAACGAACCAAATAAATTACATTTGAGCACTCCAAATTTTTGTTGATTTTCAAAACTAAAACATGCTGAAAAAACAACTACGCCAACTGTTTCACCAATTCAAGTTTGAGCTATACGCCTATAAAACTAGCAAATTGGGTGAGCGAAAAGCCAAAAGTTTTCATCATTTACCGGAAATAAAACTTCACCTCGCCTGCGGGGAGGTTTACAAAGAGGGTTGGGTAAATATCGATTTGTTTTCAAAAGGTGCAGACTTAAAACTGGATTTGCGAAGACCATTGCCCTTCCCCAATGATTCCTGTGATGAAATTTACTCCGAACACTTTTTGGAACATCTATGGTTTCCATACGACGCATTGGATTTTTTGAAGGAACTGCATCGGGTAATTAAACCGGGCGGAAAAGTCGTTACCGGAGTACCGGATTCCGCTTGGCCCATGAAGTCATATTTTGAAGGCGACCATGCCGATTATTTTCGCTTGTGTAAAGAAAATAACTGGCATCCGAAAACTTTTAAAACACGGATGGAACACATCAATTATCATTTTCGTCAGGATGGGGAGCATCAGTTTGCCTACGACGAAGAAACCCTGGTTTTAATTATGGAAAAAGCGGGGTTTAGTGAAAATACTTTACGGCCCTTTGACCCGGCAATGGATTCTATTTCCCGACAGCCGGGAAGTTTGTATGTGGAATCTTGTAAAGTTTAGTGCGATGCAACCCAAGGTAAGTGTAATTGTCCCTGCTTTTAATGTGGAGGCATTTCTGCCAAGATGCCTCAATAGTCTTTTGGAACAAACCCTTTGCCCGTTGGAAATAATTGTCATCGATGATGCTTCAACGGACAAAACGCCCCAAATTATCAGCATGTATGCGGAGCGTTATCCCAACATTATTTTTAAAACCATAGAAAAATCGGGACAGGGTATTGGTCGAAATCTGGGGATGAAAATGGCCACCGGAAAATATATCGGATTTGTGGATGCCGATGATGGCGCCGAGAAAACCATGTTCGAAGAGCTTTTCAACCTCGCGGAAGAAACACAAAGCGACATCGCCTTTTGTCATGCAAAATGCATTGATGAAAACCGAAAGGAAATCGCCTATACGTATTACGACAACGAAAAAAAACACTTTAAAAAATATCCGGAAAAAGTTTCGTTCAGTCATCGGGAAATCGTTCCACACTTATCGAATATGACGGTGGTGGCCTGGAACAAAATTTACCGAAGGGATTTTATCGAACAACACCAACTGACTTTTGGGGACGGGATCATTCACGAAGATATTCCATTCTTTTATCGTTGCTTCGTCGCGGCGAAAAAGGTTTCGCTGATTCGCAAATCATTGTACAGATACACCGCCAATCGGCAGGGTTCCACCACCAATGCTGTGATGAGCACTTCCCCGAGAATGCTGGAAATATTTGACGAAACGGAGTCGGCCATTGCGCCCTTTTTAAACGAGGAAGAAATTGCCCAACAATTTTATCACTTTAAAGCAACACAATTGATCTCTTTTATCAATTATGCCTTTCAACGCCATATACTTTCAAATTTCACCAAAAAGCGATTCTTTTTACTCACCAAACAATCGTTTGCCCAAATCCCCGTTGCCTACTTAGATGGATTAGCCCGGGAAGAAAAGCGCATTTTCTATTCTGTAAAAAAAGGGAAACTGGGCGTATTGCGATGGATAAAATTTCGCGATATTGTCCGGTATCATTTAAAAGATCCCAAACGAATAAAACCATTGCTGATTTGGGGCTGGCGATTGTTTTGGGGAAGTCTGGGTTATTATTGGTATAAATTTATGCGCCAAATGCGTTCGTGGTATTATAAATTTATCCACAAGTTTAAAACGGAGGATGATGGAGTATAAAATTGGGCAAAAAAAATCGTTTTCATTGCTTTTTAAGGAGTTGTGGGTAAGGAGGGAACTCTTCTGGATTTTTGCTTGGCGCGATTTGAAACTCAAATACCGCCAAACGGTCATCGGATTTGCTTGGGTTGTATTGCAACCACTACTAATGATGCTCATATTTACGGCTGTTTTTGCTTCGCGGATTGACACTTCTGATTCGGAAATACCGTATTATATTTTTGTTTTTACCGGGTTGATCATTTACAACGCTTTTTCCGGTGGGGTTTCAAACGGCAGCAATTCGTTGGTTTTACACGGAAGCATTATAAAAAAGAATTATTTCCCCCGAATAATTCTACCCTTTTCTTCCGTTTTCATTTCATTCGTCGATTTTTTGGCCTCGCTGTCCATCCTTTTGGTCATGATGATTTTTTCCCCGGAACATTTGCATCTCTTTCATTTCATGGGATATTCATTACTCGCCTTTTTTCTGGCCGCCATACCCTCAGTCGGTTTTTCGGTGTTTTTCTCCGGACTGAATGTACGTTACCGCGATGTGAATTTTATTTATCCGTTCTTTTTGCAAATCATGCTATTTGTCAGCCCCATTATTTATCCCATTCAAACTGTGGACGATCCTGTTTTATTGATGCTGCTCAAGTTGAACCCCATTTCCGGCGCCATCGAACTACAAAAGGCGGCGGTGCAAATTTCCTATATCCCCGATATGGAAATTATTTGGATGAGCTTGGGATCTGCATTAGTTGTGTGTTTTTTGGGCTTCTTTACTTTTAATAAATTGGAAAAATCTTTCGCAGACGTAATTTAAAGGGAACTATGAAGCCAATTATCGAAGTGCAAAATTTATTTAAGGAATACAAATACAGAACCAATCGGGGGAATACCAACCTGCGGGAAGAATTTCACGGTTTGTTTTCCAAACGAAAAGGCTCGAAGGATACTTTTTTTGCCCTTCGGGATGTTTCATTTGACATTTTTCCGGGTGAAAGTGTGGGCATTATTGGCAACAACGGAGCGGGAAAATCCACCCTACTTAAAATCCTCTCCAACATCACCATGCCCACCAAGGGTTCGGTGACCATTCGGGGATCCATAAACAGTATTCTGGAAGTGGGCACCGGATTTCACCCCGAACTAACGGGTAGAGAAAATGTGTTTTTCAATGGCGCATTACACGGTTTATCCCGAAAAGAAATAAAGCAAAACTTCGATGAAATTGTGGATTTTAGTGGTGTGGAAAAATTTCTCGATACGCCCCTGAAACATTATTCCAGTGGTATGCAGGTTCGATTGGCCTTTTCCATTTTATCCCATATCCAATCCGATGTACTCATCACCGACGAGGTTCTCGCTGTTGGAGATGCTGCTTTTCAACAAAAATCCAAGCAAAAAATGGAAGAGGTTTTTAAGCAGGGACGAACCATTATTTTTGTCAGTCATAACCAATCGGCAATTTCCAGTTTAACGGAGCGTTGCTTACTTCTCGAAGGTGGCGAACTCATGGCAGATGGCAAAACCCAGGATGTAATGAAAACGCGGTTTGGCAGCGAAACGCGTTTTACTCCGCATTTCATTAACGAATCCCCCATTCGGTCGGAAGATATTGTGCGGTTGGAAGAAGCTAAAATAACCGACGCAAAGGGGCAAGTGCTTCACGGTGATATTTTTGTCAACCAATCCTTTTTTGTGGAAATGACAGTGGCACCGGTGATGAAATTTAATTTTCCGATGGAAGCCGTGCTTCGTTTTAAAACCCACGAAAGTCACTTACTTTTTAATGCTACCAAAAAAGGAATAATCCTCAAAGAAAATGGACAAACCAAAATTCGTTGTGAAATTCCGGCGAATCTACTCAATCAGGGACAGTTCGTTTTAGGACTTGGATTGGTGTCGTCTTCGCCCGTAAAAACGGAATTGTTTTTACACAATTACTGCTTGTCCTTCAGCGCAAAAATTCATCCTGAAGATGAATTGTTTACTTTTTACGGTGAATATACCGGCGTCATCCGCCCCAAACTAAACTGGACGATAGAATAAAACAAGCATTATGCGCCCAAACTACTCCCCTTTCCAAGGCGTTTACTTTCTGGCAAATGACCGGGTGCTGCCGCTATGTATCGCTTTTTTAAACAGCTTCAGGGCAAGGCATCCGGAATTATCGCTATGTCTGATTCCCTATGACACCAACATTGAAAAACTACGTGCGCTGGCTGAAAGGTATAATTTTTTTGTTTTTGAAAATTCGGATTTATTAAACCGCTGCGACAAAATCTCCTTAAATTTTCATCCCTATATTTTTGGTCATTACCGGAAACTCGCATTGTGGGAAGGGCCATTTTCGCAGTTTGTTTATATGGACATCGACACCGTTTTGCTGAATAATCTCGATCAGGTTTTTGATTTGCTAAAAGATTTTGATCTTTTGACAGCAACTTCGAATATTCCGCATACCCGTAAATGGGTTTGGCACGATTCCATTGACGAAACTAATTTGATGTTAAAGGAGGAAATTGACTTCGCCGCCAATACGGGATTTATTGCGTCACATAAGGATAAAATACCGCTTTCCCGGTCGGAGGAGTTATTGCAAGAAGCGGAAACCTTAATCCCCCACATGAACTTGTATTGCTTTGAACAATCCTTTTTGAATTATTGCATGGCCAAAAGTAATATCCGCAAGGAAAGCTTGTCGGAATTGGGGAAAATCAATAATCGAATAATGAAGGAGCGCTGGGCGGGCGACAAAGGCGGTCAGGTCGTGGACGGCAAAATCACTTTTGAACCTGAGGAGGAAATATTGTTTTTGCATTGGGCAGGCGTTTGGCAAAAATACCCGCGAGAATTGCGTTGGGAAAAGCGGTTCAAAAAGTGGTTTGGCATTCGGCCAAAAAACGAATTGGTCAGTCGGTTTATGCCCTATAAATCGTTGTGGTTATATTACCGGAATATGGACACCTCCCGATTGAAATTAAAAAACCATGTGTAAAGTTAGTGTCATCATACCGTATTACAACAGTAGTCCGTATTTAGAGGATTGCCTGAAAGCCGTGTGTGGACAAACACTGGCAGAAATCGAAATCCTCTGCATAAACGACGGATCAACGGATGGAAGTGGGGATTTGGTAGCTGGTTTTAATGACCCGAGAATTCGCAGGATAGACCTACCCAATGGCGGACAAGGGATTGCGAGAAATGTCGGAATTGACGAGGCAAAAGGAGATTATTTGACCTTTGTAGATAGCGATGATCTACCAGAGCCCAACCAGTTAAAAACCCTGTACAACGCATGTTTGGATAACGTAGCCGATTTTGCCTGGGGCTTGTCGAGATGCTTTTCGGGTACCATAAATTTACATGAACCCTCAAAATATTATGACGAAGAGGGTAAACGAATATCACAAACGAAATGTCGTTTTGGGAAAAGCGACAATCAACATGTATTTGAAGCGGCTCAAATGTATAAACTCGTAAATGCTGCAACTGCAGTTCCGTGGAACAAATTGTTGCGAAGGTCATTTGTCTTGCAGAAGCAAATCCGTTTTTCAGAACACCTAATTCACGAGGATTTACTGTTTTACTTTCTAACTTTGATGCACGCCAAACGCAGCGTTTTTGTCAATGATATATTGTACAATCACCGCAGGTGGCCGGGCTCAACCATGCATACCATTTCCGCAAAAAATCACCATAAAATTTTAGAAGTAATGGATGTGGTGAAGGCGCAAATCGACAACTCAGAAAATACGCATTTGGAAAAAGCATTTTCCATTTTTCAAGCCAAACAATTATTGTCTTCGTTAAATGGTGTGTTGGTAAATCCGAAAATTGCCACTGCGGATCGGGAGCGATTTTTTCAGGAGGTTAGAAATCGTTTAAAAAATCTCAAAGAAAGTAAAACCTTGACCATAAAAGAGCGAACACAACTCCAATCGCTTAAAATGAATGGGTTTTATGCATCGATACTTATAAATAAACTCCCCATTGGATTTTGACAAAGCCATTTCAAAATCACGTAACTAAAAACAAATGAGTCAATTAAAACACATCACTTCAAAATTTTTCAAATCCTCCTTTGGATGGTTGAGCCTGATTTTATTGCTGGCCGCCCTTCAGTATGCGCAGGTTAGGAATTTTTCATTTCTTAATTATGACGACGGAAGATACGTGGCCGACAATATAGACATTCGGGATTTTTCGTGGTCCGGATTGAGCAAAATGATTTTCCACCCCCAGTATTCCGACGAATTAATTCCGCCTTTTACAACGGTAACCCTGGCGATGAATTATGCTGTTGGAAAACTCAATCCGTCCGGGTATCACTTGGTCAATTTACTTTTCCATTTGGCCAATATCGTCTTGGTGTTTTTCATTGCAGGTCGGGTTTTCAAACGCGGGGATTACGCCTTATGGGTCGCGGCCATTTTTGCTTTTCATCCCTCGTCGGTGGAAGCCATTGCCTGGGTAGCTGCAAGGAAGGAAGTTCAATACACCTTTTTCTATTTGCTGGCATTGTGGTTTATTTTTAAATATTGGGATGAACAGAAAATGAAATGGTATATAGCCGCCATATTGCTTTTTGTGGTATCGTATTATTCCAAATTTGCCGCTGCGTCGTTTCCCGTTTTGTACATTGGTTTAGCGCTACTTTGGAAGAATAAAAAAAATTACGGTCGCATTTTACTGGAAAGTGTGCCCTTTTTCATATTTCCACTTTACAGTATTGTTTTAATGTTTTACAACGACGGTCAGGTTTTCGATTTGGTCAATCAGGTGGGCGCTATTGGTCAAACAAATATTGAAAATTCGTCGGTTACCCCAAAAGGTGAGATCATGCATGCAGGATTTTCGCTTTGGCAAAAAATCATATTGGGCGGCTATAGTTTCATGGTATATCTCTACAAATTTATTTGGCCCTTCGATCAGCAAATCATTTATCCTTATCCCGAATTAAATGAAATGGACAGTTTGCCATTTAAATATTCTGCAATAGCTACACTCACCTTCATATTGGTTTCCGTTTTGGCGTGGTTTGGATGGAAAAACAGAAAAAGGATCAGCGTGGAACTGATTTTTGGTGCAATGTTCTTTTTGGTTCATATAGTTTTGGTATTGCATGTTTTGCCATTGGGCGGGAAGGTTGTAGTTGCCGACAGGTACACCTATTTACCCTACCTCGGATTATCGGTTATTTTGGTTTGGTGGCTGGGCGAAAAGTTTGGAAAAACGCAATCCATTCGGATGGTTCAGATTTTGGGTATATTATTGATTTTGATGAATGTGCAATTAATTCGGTGGATACCCAGCTGGAAAGATTCGGGCAGCATTTTCACGCACCTGGTTGAAAAAGAACCCATGTATGTGCCTGCAAGAATAAGTTTGGGAAAACATCTTTTAGATGCCAATAATTTACCAGAAGCAGAAGTTCATTTGAAAAAAGCCCTGCAAATAGATCCTGACAACCCAATGGCCTATCTCAACATGGGCACACTTTATCTGAAACGAAATCAAGCCAAGACGGCTTTAAAGTTTTTGGCGAAAGGTGCCACCTATGAAGGCGAAAAAAATCTAATTTATTACAATATCGGGCAGGCTTATGTGCAGTTGGGCGACACCGAGAAGGCCAAAGTATATTTTCAAAAATCCTTGGAAGCAGACCGTTTCGGATCCATAACCCATGTTACACTTTATAGTTTGGGACAATTACTGGCAAAAGAAGGAAGTGTTTCGGATGCTTTAAAATGTTTTGAGGCGAGTTTGGAACGGATGCCGGATTTTATTCCATCATTTGTAGGCATGGCCAACACCTACATCGAGGGCATGTATTCACCGGAGCAAGGTTTGGAGATTTTGGAAAAAGCGCGTGAAATATCCCCTGAGGATCCGATTTTGCTTCAAGCATTTTGTCAAGTGTATTTAACCATAAATAAGCCTCAAAAGATGTACGAAACGGCCAAATTAATTTTATCGAAAAACCCCAATAATCCAATGGGTCTATATTATCGGGGCGTTGCCAGTGTGATGCGCGGCAATCCCACCGGGTGCTCAGATCTGGTCTCCGCTGCCAATGCCGGTGTAGCAGAAGCGGAGGCGTATCATTCTAGGCATTGCCGGTGATCAACTGCGAATTAATCAAAACCGCACCCAACCCCCGTTCCCGAAACCAACCCCACCAACCTCCGAAATCATTAACCTTAATTATTTCTTGCGCGGGCAAGTTTTTCCCTTATTTTTGCGGAAAATTTAAACCAAATAATTATGAATATTCCAAGTGAACTGCGCTACACCAAGGATCATGAATGGGTGAAGGTTGAAGGTGATGTGGCCACCATTGGTATTACCGATTTTGCGCAACAGGAGTTGGGCGATATCGTTTTTGTGGAGGTAGAAACCGTGGGAGAAACTTTTGATAAAGAAGAGGTTTTTGGGTCGGTAGAGGCGGTGAAAACCGTTTCCGATTTGTTTATGCCGATTGGTGGTGAGGTTTTGGAATTTAATGAAGAAATAGAATCTGATCCCGAACTGGTGAACAGAGATCCTTACGGTGCAGGTTGGATGGTTAAAGTAAAAATCAGCGATTCCGACGAACTTAATGCGTTGCTTTCCGCTGAAGAATATACAGATTTGGTAGGTTGAGCATTTCGAGGTATTATTTTCCCCTGATTTCTTGGATGGTCTTTGTGACCATTATGTTGCTATTGCCATCAGCGAATATTCCCAGTGGACTGGCCACCCTGCCGGATTATGTGGTTCATGCTTGCATTATGGCCATAGGTGCTTTTTTGTGGTATTGGGGAAGGTTTAGGCTGCGGGGCACACTCTCGAAAAAAGTTTTTCTCCGGGTTGTGGGTTTCTTTTTGGTTTATAGTGTACTAACGGAATTTATTCAAGCGTATTTAATCGCCGGACGAAGTGGTACCGTTTCCGACGTAATTGCCGATATGACGGGTGTTTTGACGGTGAGTGTAATCGTTTTTGCCCTTACATCTCATTCCCGAAATAATAATTGAATAATAATTTTCGCGTTTGCATTGGTTTTACTAATTTTACCTCGAAAATTTTTCATGGAAAAATGCGATTCATCAATGGGTTTTTGATTTGAAAAAAAACATTGCCGCATGAGCGAATTCGGACTAATATTTGCAAGATTTGAGAAATCAATTTTAAATGTATGAAGAGTAAAAAATCACCCAAGGCCGATTTAGAAAACAAACGGGATATTTTCTTTCTCGTGGGTTTAGCCGTATCCTTGATTTTTCTGATTGTTGTTGTTAACTGGCGCACTTATGATAAGCGAATTGTTGACCTTGGCGAATTGGATGTCGTTATTGAAGAAGAAATTATTGTAACCACAGAGCGTCGTTTGAAAAAACCACCTCCGCCACCCCCACCGCCGGAGCAAATTACCGTAGTTGAGGATATCGTGGAGTTGGAGGAAGAACTCATCATGGAGTCTGTGGAAGTCGATCAGGATGATGAAGTGGAAGTGGTTGACTTTAGCGGTGAAGAAACCGATGAGGTACTCAATTTTGCCGTGGTTGAAAATAAACCCGTATTTCCCGGCTGTGAAAATGAAAAAACCGAGCAAGATCGTTCCGATTGTTTTCAACGCATGATGAGCAGACACGTGGGTTCAAATTTTAAATTCCCGGAAATTTCCAAACAAATGGGTTCACAGGGTGTCGTGGTGGTCAATTTCATCATCAACAAGGACGGATCCGTTTCCGACGCAAAAGTTGTTCGTGGCGTTGATGATGCCCTGGATGCCGAAGCCATTCGCGTTATTAAAAAGTTGCCGAAATTTGAGCCGGCCAAACAGCGCGGACGTCCGGTACGAATGTCGTTTAATATGCCGATAAATGCCCGGATCCAATAGTGAAGCACTGAGCAGCTGACGTATAAAATAAATTGTAGAAGGTGTTGTCAAATTGGCAACACCTTTTTTTTATGGTAATTTTTGATTGCCCAATTCTCGGAATGAAAATTGATATTTTTTTGGTGTTCCTTCATTTTGTATTAACCAAAGAAAAGTATCATGAAAAGCAAAAAATCACCCAAAGCAGATTTAGAGAGCAAGCGTTTGATCTATTTCCTCACCGGCATGGTCATGTCCCTTATGGTTTTAATAGTTGTTTTCAATTGGAAAACCATTGAGCGAAAAATCATTGAAACCGATACACCCGTATTTGCCTTTGACGAACCGACTCCGGTAGTTACCCAACGGCTCATGAAAGCCAAGCCCAAACCCAAACCAAACCCCAGTCAAGAAAAGGTTGAAGTTGTTGATCAAATAGACGAATTAATTGATCTGAAAGAAGAATTACACATGGAGCCGTTTGACCATGGCGAAGAAATTGAAAAAGTGGAGTTTGGTGGAGAAGATTCGGACGAGGTACTCAATTTTCCTGTGGTAGAAAACAAGCCCATCTTTCCCGGTTGTGAAAATGAAAAAACTGAAAAAGATCGCGCAGATTGTTTTCAAAGAATGATGCAAAGACACGTGGGAAATAATTTCAAATATCCCGAAATCTCCAAATCCATCGGCAATCAAGGAACGGTAACAGTCAGTTTTATCATCAATAAAGATGGTTCCATTTCGGATATAGAAGTATTGCGCGGTGTTGACGACGCCATTGATGCCGAATCCAGACGGGTAATTTCCAAACTCCCAATGATGCAACCGGCTAAGCAACGCGGCAATCCCGTCCGAATGTCGTTTAAAATGCCGATTCGCGCAACGATTCAGTAATTGCTGATGGAATTTTAATCGGGATAAATAACATAATTGTGGAGGACACAGTTACCTTTGCGGTATCTAAATGATGCCATGCTTTACTTAAAATCCCTTCACATCATATTTGTTGTAACCTGGTTTGCCGGACTGTTTTATATCGTCAGGTTATTTGTTTACGCTGCCGAGGCACGGACAGATCCCGACCAGACCAAACAAAAAATCCTGCTCGATCAATTCTTTTTGATGCAACGCCGCTTGTGGTACGGAATAACCTGGCCATCTGCAATTTTGACCTTTATTTTTGGTCATTGGGTTTTGATCGAACTCGGTTGGCATACACAAATGCTTACCGATGGGTTTTCATGGCTATTGATCAAATACATTTTGGTTTGGCTACTTTTGGGGTATCACTTGTATTGCCACAAAATTTTTATCCAACAGCAAAAAGGAATTTTCAAACACACCGGCAACCAACTGCGAATTTGGAATGAAGTGGCCACCCTACTTTTGGTCAGCATCGTTTTTTTAGTGGTTGTCAAAAGTGCCTTAAGCCTGATTTACGGTGCTTTTGGTTTGGTGCTCTTCGCCGCTATTTTGATGTTGGCCATTCGGGTGTATAGGAAGGTGAGGGGGTAGTATTGAGCAGACTCGATTTTGTGTCTGCTCTAAAAAGTCCCTTTCTGCCAAAATCTTCCCTGTCGATAGACTTTTGAATCTTCACTAACAGCTGGTTAGCTCCGTTTCAAAAATCCCATCCGCGTCGATTTTGATTGAAATCATCCTTTTTAGAGTGGACTCACCTTTTATTTTCCCATTCTTATGGTAAAACTTAGTTTAAAAGATGCTTATTAAATAATTCTTTGTTAATGCATGAAATAAAATTAACTTTTATTTAAGCGTATGCATCAAACTAATAGTTAATATATTTTGTAATTACCCTAATAATAAGTATATATTTGGATTTTTACATATCCTTATAAAATTATATTTTTAATTAAATTTGTTTTATAAATTTGGAGGACAAATGTTTAATTTTAATTTTTTTATGATGAAAAAGTTTTATTTTCGGCCAAACGGCCAAACGGCCAAACGGCCAAACGGCGAAATGAGATCTCCCCACCTGTAAAATTCCTCCGTGGATTTTTATGTAGCTTGTTCATATTACTGTTTTCAACAGGGGTGGGTTTTGCTCAGACAGATGGAATTGAATCTGCATTTGCTATTCCTTACTCTCATTTTGGGAATGAGCTACCTTATGATTTTGATGAAGAAAGTGCCCTTCAGGAAAACTATTTATTTCGGTGGCCTTTGCCTTTTGTCTCAGGAAACTTTGAGGTAAAGGTGAGGATACATTATGTAAATGCAAATGGAAACACCGTGCCGCAGCAAATGATTGATGATGCAAAACAGTTTGCTTATGACATCTATTCAGAACGGGATATAATAATCGATTATATGCCAGATGTTATTTATCAACCACAGGATTGGACTCCAATTAATTTAAATGGTTATACTATTTCTATGTTATTTTCTGATTTCTTTGAGGTAGTTCCTCCTTCAACTGGGTTTAATGAGGATGAAATTCACATGGTAATTTTTGATGATGATTATTTATCTAGTTATATGAATAATTTGATGCCACCCTTCTCAAATCAAACTAATCCCGCTACACGACCACGTGTCAATGTTTATTGGGATAAAATCCCTTCAAGAAATGTTGCAGTTGCGTGGCCCACACAAAAAACGTTTAATTATTACTTTGGGCCATTTAATGAACAAAAAATTATCAACGCAGGTGTTTCCGGAGGGATAGGCTGTGCTTTAGGACTTATTCCACTCGAACTTTCTGATGTAATAGGAGATTACACCAATGGATTCGTACCAATAGAGACAAGTGGTAGAACTGACTGCCATAAATCAGGAGATTTTCTTTGTGACACAAAACCCCCTATAGGTGAAAATAGTTTTAATTCGGTTACTTGTGATTTTACGCCTCCGGGCTTTGAGAAATTTCCCACACCTAGTGGCAATGTAATGTCTTATCATCAAAATGCTTATGGATGTATTGATCATATTACAGAAGAACAGGCGCGAAAAATTAGATATGTTTTTTCCAATGACTTCGAAATGTATGGTTGTTTAAATGGCAATTCAACTTTGGAATTTGAAGATTTTGAAATTACGTCCATGTACACCATAATCGATCAAAATACAACATGGACTAAGCCAGCAGCCGTTCATATTCTTAAAATCGAGGAAGGGGTGACATTTACGACCAATTCTAGAATTGACTTTGCTCCGGGAAATCTTGATGAAACTAATGAGCCTTTTCACGATCCTCATATAGTTAGAAAACCAGCAGATTATTCAAATGGCTACACGCAAGAAATAATTTTTGACAATGGTGACTATATGGCCCAAGCAACAGTTGAGGCTACTGGTCGATTTAATATTTTTGGGGGTGAACTTAATAGTTATTATTCTTACCATCCTTGGATGGGGGTGACTGTAGCAGGTAATAGATATCAGCCCCAAACTTCGGCTTATCAAGGAATAGTTCATTTTCAAGATGCTACAGTAAGGATGGCTCATGAGGTTATTTATCCAAACGCTCGCGAATGTTTACCTAATTCAAATTATTGTAGAGGTCCAAGAATTTCTAGCACAACGGGTTCTTATGTTTTTGCCTTTGATACAGATTTTATTAATTGCCGACGTGTAATTGGTTTTAGAGCCTATGCAAATATGCGAAATGTTGGTGGAACTCCACGTGAGCTAAACAACGTTTCTCACTTTACCCGCTGTAACATTTTACATAATGATGGCTATCGTTTTCCTAGTGTTCCAATCGGAATTACACTTCACATGGTTAATGGTGTAAAAATTACCGGCTGTAAATTTGAAAATTCAATGTCTGATGTCGTGGCACAACATTTAAGCACTAGAGGTGACGCAGTTTTTGCTCAACAGGCAAATTTTTATATTGATGAAAATTGCCAAGGTCTGGGTTGTTTTTCACGTACCCCATCTACTATTTCAGGATACCATAGGGGGGTATTTGCTCAGAGTGCCCATCCAAGTGGCAAGCCTACCGTGGTTAAAAATACCGAATTTAATTACAACTCCTATTCTGCTTATTTTGAGAATACCAATTATTTTGAATTTGAAGATAATGTGTTAAATATGCCTCCTGGTTTACAAAATCAATTTAATTTTCATTCACCCAATCCTTATGGACTTTATGTGAAATCCTCGATAAATTTTACTGTTGAAGGAAATTTTTTCACCGAAGCACAAACAATTCCTAGTTATTTACCCCTACCATATCCGAGTGATCCTGCCGGAATGGTGGTTAATTCAACCTATACAGAAGCAGATGCTGCATACCGAAATACTTTTGAAGGTTTAAGACTTGGTTTATTAGCCCTCGGGCAAAATAGAACTGATAATTTTAATGGATTTCAAATTCGGTGTAATATCTTTAATGAAGGTGATTACGATATTTCAGTGCCTCCACCGGGAGAAGGGAATGAAAATAGTGTGGGAACTTATCAAGGATATGCACAATCTAGTTGGGAGCCAAAAGATTTAGCGGGAAATTTATTTAGTCATTTTTTAAACACACCCGGCGTACCCAATGACTTCAATAACGTTGGCAGTCCTTTTTGGGTTTTTTATAATTATCATGATGATCCTTCTGAGCCGAGACTTGCTCCGAGACCAGATCATATATATAGAGTCTTTCCATATCCTTTAGACTGCGATTTTTTTCCAGAAGAAAGCTGTCCGCCCGGAGAGTATAATCCAAACATGGATATTGTTGTTATTGCAGAACCATTGACTAGTGGTCAGTTGCACGATCTCAAAAATGATTATTTTTCCGATTATGAACTCCTTCATCAACTCATCGATCAAGGAAATACGCCACAGCTACTGGCTGATATTTTCTCATATCCAGAGTCTGAATATTATGATTTATTTTTGGACTTAATGAGTCAATCCCCCTATTTATCGGAAGAGGCATTAATTGAAATTATTAATACCCCAGGTTTTCCCGATGTGCTGTTGCGAAATTTGTTAATGGAAAATCCACAGTCTATAACAAATGAAGGTGTTGAAGCTGCCATCATTGAGAGAATTCCTGCATTGCCCCAGTATATGATTGACGATATTTTTAATGCGACCGATTTATTTGGGCCAAAAGAGGCTTTAGAGTCGCGTATTGCTTATAAAAGAGCGAATTTTATGCGTCATGCTAATGCTATGTATAAGGTGTTGGTAAATGAAATGGCCGAAGACGACGAAACAGCTTGGCTAACTGATTCACTATTGAGCTTACTAGATGTTATTAATTCGCCTCAATCCTTGTTGATGAAAGCCCAGTTTATGCAGTACTACGGAATGAGTGGATATGCTTCTGCTTATCAATCTGCTAAAAATTTGGTGAGTAGTTCAGATACATCCTTGATGTATCAGGAGATTGAAGGTTTGGCTGAATTGATGGAATTGTCCTTGGATGTTCAGGACTCCCTCACCACATCTCAAATTCAAATTCTTGAATATTGGAGAAATACCGACTATCCAGCTGTACAGAGCTTGGCCTACGGTATGTTGCGACAAAACGGAGTGGCAACTGATTCCCTGCTGTATGATCCTGTAATTATGCCTGCTCCCATTCCAAAGTCGAGAATCCAAAGGAAAATTCATGATACCAAGGTAAATCCCAATAGAATGAAGCTTTATCCTAATCCGGCAAAGGATTATACTGTTTTGCATTATGAGCTTAGTGGTGTAGATCGGAAGATCAATTACCGCATGATTGATTTAAATGGTAAATCCTTAATGCAAAACTCAATTGATGCCAAAGTAAAAGGCGATGAAATTATTGCCCTTCCAAATGTGGCCAATGGAACCTACATACTAATAGTGGAAGAGGAGAATGGCACCTTGATTGAATCTATTAAAATCAATATTGTAAAGTAATATTTTAAAAACGTAGAGGGATAAACCCTCTACGTTTTTTATCTTAAAATCATGAAAAATAAAATAATTATTTTAATTGTTGCACAATTACTCAGTGTGTGCGTAAATGCACAACAAGTGCCCAAAACCTTTTTGGAGCATTATCAAGGACTTTTTTTAAATGATATTGTGGATTTAAAAGATTCAACATATATGATTTTAGTCAGAAGAAATATTTTAATTGAAAATAGGGGTGTGAGAATTGTAATATTAAATTCCTTTGGTGATATCATTGACAGCATGTCGGTGGAAGATCCGATAATTGATGGTGGACTGAGAAATGAAACGTTTTCATTTATTAATGATACTACCTTTATTACAGCTTATTATTCCTCGACTAAACCAGATAATAATACTACTCTTGTAAAAATTATAATTAAACCCAATCTTGACACCATAGCTACCAAAGTAATTGACGCAATATATGCCGATACAATCTATCCATGGAATAATTGGCAGGGATATTTGATGACCAATATTATGCGTTTGAAAAATGGGAACTCACTTTTGGTGGGTAGTATAGTTGGTCAACAAAATTTTAATTTACCCTATTTTGTTGAGGTGGATGACGATTTAAACATGGTACGTGATTTTATTTATTATGACTCAACATATAGTTATTTGGTTGAAAATTGTCGTGAGCTTGCTGATGGTTCTTTTATTATCAGTGGGCAGGTAAACCTATATGGAGGTAATAATTGGCAACAAACAAATCGTTGGCGGCGGGCTTTTATTGCTAGAATTGATTCCATGGGAAATAAAATATGGTGGCGCAATTTCCCCTCCGAGGCCCCGGAGCCGTTCAGTCGCAATTTTTGGGTAACGGATTATCCGGCGACTTTTGATTTGACACCCGACAGCACATTGGGCATGGTATATTTCCAACATTTGTCATGTTCAGATTCTTTGCACCACAATAGCTGTGGAAATGGATATGCCGTTGATCGAGTTGGTAGGTATCGGTTTATGTCCTTTGATTTGGATGGTAATTTACTCTTTAATAAATATCTAACGCACGATAAATTTAGAATTTTTAATCACAGGAGTTTTACTTCATATAATTTGAGGTGGGTGCCAAATGGTGGCGGGTATATTTTGGCGGCAAATTATATCGATGATCATACTAACCACGGATTTCTTTATCGTCTGGACAAAAATGCGGACAGTATATGGTGGCGCGAGCCAAAAATTCGTTTGTCAGATCCGTTTATGGATCGATATAAAGTACATGTAGCCAAACAGACGGATGACGGTGGCTTTATCGGGGTAGGTCATATTATAAGTTTGCAAAGTTTGCTCGATAATTTTACGCAAAGTGCTTCAGGTGTTTTAGTCTTTAAACTCGACAGCAACGGTTGCTACGAGCCGGGCATTTGCCCCAATTCCAGCTTGCATGTAGAAAAGGTGTTTTCATCTGTGGCGGGGGTCAATATTTACCCCAATCCGGCATATCGGGTTTTAAACGTGGAGCTGGAAGGTATTCGGGGTGAGTGTCGCATTATAATGCGCAATATGCAGGGCCAAACGGTACATGAACAATCTGTAGAAAACGAATATGGCAGCTCGGTTAAAACGGAATTTGCTGTTCATCAACTCGCCTCAGGTATGTATATCGTCGAAATACATGGACATCAAGGCTTGTTGCAAACAAAAAAAATTATTGTAAATCAGTAAATAAGAAATTATGAGGAATTATAATATAATAAACCTTTTCCGTGGAATTTCATTTCCGTTGTTGTCTTTGGTTTTGATTGTTGGGTGTGGAAAAGACGATGAAGACGATAAGCCGAAGAAAGGTGGGAAAAAACTCGAGTGTCAATCCACAATATCCATTGAAGAAATAACTTTTTTTTCGGCAGAGGTTCATTTGGCATGGGACTGCGAGGTAGAACCCAAAGTGCAAAACATCGGAGTAATTTATGCTGTGGGAAAGGAACCGTCAGAAGGGGATAGTATTGTTTGGGCCGATGAAATCATAGAAAAACAAATGGTTGTTTTGGGAGATTTACAAGCGGAGAGTACATATTTGGTTAAAATGGTCATTGAATCAAAAGGTGACCGCTGGTATAGTTCTGCGAAATCATTCACTACAGAAGCGGCGCCTACTTACGTTTACGATATTGAAAACAACCAATATCCCACTGTATTTATCAGTGGCCGGGAGTGGATGGCCGAAAACCTTCGCACCACAAAGTACAACGATGGTGTTCCAATAATTCAAATCACTAATTTGTTTTATTGGCCTAATGATTCCGTTGGGGTATTTTCTCATTATAATCATTCCTCCGTGCATTCTCTTGTAGCAGGTGTCTTTTACAACTGGGTGGCAGTGAATACGGGTAAACTTTGCCCACAAGGCTGGAGTGTGCCCACGGCTCAAGAATTTGTAGAACTCAGCGATTATCTCGGAGGAGATGCTGTGTCGGGAGGAGCACTAAAAAAAATGAATACTGCATATTGGACAGAGCCAAATCGCGATGCAGCAAACACGCATGGATTTTCTGCTGTTGGCAGCGGAATGATTTACCACGAATTCTTTGGTTCCTTTGCTTCGCGAAACATAATTGGACCACTTTGGTCGTCCACTGAATTCGATGCTAGTCGGGCAAATTACAGATTATTGCATTACAACGACGGACATTTCATTTCAAAGCGGGGTAAAAAAACCCACGGGATGTGTGTAAGGTGCTTGAAGGATGAGTAGTAAACTATGAGTTCACTTCAAAAAGCAAGATTTTGACAGAAAAGGACTTTTTGGAGCAGTCTCAACTATATCGCTTGTGAAGATCTATTTTGCATCTTCTCACCCAACAAGGGGTAATATGCGTCGAAAACGGAGCAGACATTGCGCAGAAGTGTGGTCCCAAATTCGGTAAGGGTAAGGCCGTAATCCAGACGTATGAGAAGTCCGTCGGATTCCATCTCGGCAAGTGCGGTTTCTCTTCCGGTTTCTTCCAACCAATCTTGCATGTCGCTATTCCATTCGGCTTTTCGATAGCAGGCAATGGACTGTATAATTTCCCGGGCGTATTTTTCTCTTTCATCTATCAGGTGTCCCTTGATGACAGGACTTTCGCCTGCTTTTATCATTTTTTGATATACCTCATTTTTCTTTTCGTTTTGCCAATAAGCACCCCCAACATCTGATATGGCCGAGGTGCCCAGTCCGAGGATAATGCGTTCCCGCTTGTGGGTGTAACCCATGAAATTGCGGTGCAACATTCTGTTTTCTTTATCCTTAAACATTCCGTCGTTGGGAAAGGCGAAGTGATCCATGCCTATATCCTCGTAGCCGGCTCCTAAAAACGCAGTCCGCCCCATTTGGTGGAGCAGAAGCTTGGTTTCCGGGCGGGGAAGGTCGTTTTCATCATAAGCTCGTTGACCGGGACTTGTCCAGGGTACGTGCGCATACGAGTAAAATGCGAGTCTGTCGGGTTTTAATTCCACAGTTTTTTGCAAGGTATCTGCAAAGCTGGTTTCATTTTGAAATGGAAGGCCGTAAATAAGGTCAAAATTGATGGAGGTATAACCGATTTCTCGGGCTTGTCGGCAAACGCGATTTACGTCTTCGGTGGTTTGAAACCGGTGAATGGCCGTCTGGACTTTTGGATCAAAATCTTGAACACCCAAACTCAGTCTGCGGAAGCCTAAATCGAAAAGGGTTTGAAGATGTTCGCGGGTGGTGTTCCCCGGATGCGCTTCAAAACTGTACATTTCTCCTGGTGAAACGTGCGGTTGTTGCAGGATGTTTTCCAGAAGGTATCGTAAATTTTCCGGCGCAAAAAAGGTAGGTGTGCCGCCACCCAGGTGAATACCCGTGATTTGGACATTTTCATCTAAGCCTTTTAAGTGCTGCGCAAATTCTTTGAGAAGGGTAGAAATGTACGGCTGTTCCACCAAATGATTTTTGGTAATGCGCTTGTTGCAGCCACAATAGGTGCAAAGGCTTTCGCAAAACGGCAAGTGGATGTACATGGCAAATCCACCATGGGTATTTGCTTCCCTTACCCATCTCACCCGGGCTTCGGTGGGGTCAAAATCGCGGACATTCCAGTCGGGTACTGTGGGGTAAGACGTATATCGAGGAACTGCTACATTGTATTTCTCCCAAATATTGCGCTGCATCATAACCTTGCCTTTTTGATGGTGCAAAGTTCCGTAAAATCAAAGAAATGAAAAATGATGCCCGTCAGGTTTGCGGGGCGTTTTTACTGCGAAATCGCTGAAAAAGACGTCTGTTTTTTTCGCGGAATAACTCCCTTCTTTTTTCCTCCGGTAGCTGCATGGCTTTTTGACAAGCCTCTGAACAGCAACCTTCGTATTTTTCATGGCAACTCGGACATTGAATAAACAATAAATTGCAATCGGGGTTTTTGCAATTGACGTGGGTATCACAAGTGGTTTCGCATTGGTGGCAATGCGCGATGACATCGTTGGAGATGCGTTCGCCTAGCCGGTCGTCAAAGACAAAGTTTTTGCCCTTAAAAGTATTTCGAATACCCTTTTCCACCACTTGTCGGTGGTAATCGATGATGCCGCCGTGCAATTGATTGACGTTTTTAAATCCGTGATGCCGCAACCAAGCACTGGCTTTTTCACATCTAATGCCACCTGTGCAATACAGCATAATGGGTTCCTCTTCTTTTCCTTTGAGCATTTCCAGAACTTCGGGCAATTCTTCCCGGAAGGTTTCGGACTGTGGGCAGGTTGCACCCTCAAAATGCCCAATTTCAGATTCGTAGTGATTCCGCATGTCCACCACTGTCGCTTTTCCGGTTTCCAACAATTCGTTCCAGGCCTCGGCAGTCAAGTGATTCCCCACATTACTGACGTCGAAAGTACCGTCATCCAATCCGTCTGCAACGATTTTATGGCGGACTTTTACTGTGAGTTTTAAGAATGATTTCCCGTCGTCCTCGACAGCAACTTTGATGGGAATGTCTCGAAATTCTTCAATGTTGTACAGTTCCTCCAGAAATTGGTCGTAGTGGTGTTCCGGTACATTCATTTGGGCATTAATGCCCTCTTTGGCCAAATAAATTCTCCCCAAACAGTCAAGATTATTCCATAGGGCAAACAAATAATCCCGCATTTGATTGGGGTATTCAATGCGGACGTATCGATAAAAACTTATGGTTTTCCGGGAAAAGGTTTCTGCATCCAGTTTATTTTGCAGCTCTCTTCTTCCTAATCGATTGACCAGACCTTTTTTGTGTGCGTTAGGATCCATGGGGAAAATTTTTGCAAAAATACAAGACGGAGCGGGAAATAGGATTAAAAGGTTTGTTCATACATTCATATCGACGTTTTAACCATTTGATTATTTTCCTGTGGCATTTTTAATTACATTTGAATGCTCAAAGCCAATTTTGGTTTTGAAGATTTTGATGCATTTCTAATTGTTTAAAATTTAATTTATTATGAGTATAATAGTACGAATTATTGTTTTATCCGGATTGTTTGCCGGCATTTTTTCTTCCTGTACGCTTTCAGAAGGAACCATCCACAGTCAGGAAATCAACCTCAAGCCTTTTAATCGGGGCGAGTATGTTGTTATGGATCGCGCTAAGGGAGAGGCCGTTTCCAAGCGTTTTTGGCTTTTGTTTATTCCCATTGGTGGCTTAACAGACGAAACCCTAAACGCCAGGGCATATAACGATGCCATGCAAAAGGCCATTGATGTGGATGCCGATGGTTTATTGCAACCTCGTTTTACTTATGTGCGAAAGGTGTATCCATTTTTGATTTTCACCTATACCAAAAAGGTTGCCGTGGTGGATGGAAGGGCATTTCGCATCAAAACAGAATCAGAATACCAGCAATTTCTCAAAGAAGAATCAGAGCGCTTTCGTTTGATGCATTCGGTTTCGGAAATTCCCGTTTTCAACAATGTCACCGAAAGAGAAGCGCAGGAGCAAATTCAAGAACCCGATCCGGCAGCCACTGGCGACATTGAATTTTTTATCGATAAAAAGGATTAGAAATAGAATCGAAGCGTTTCGTTTTAGGGCTGAGAATGCTGGGAAAATGATTTTTTGGGTAAACTCCGGTTGTTTAGGCATTCGGATTTTCACCTGGCTGGTTAAATGATGAGTCTGCTCTAAAAAGTCCCTTTCTGCCAAAATCTTCCTTGTCGATAGACTTTTGAATCCTCACTTGCTCCGGTTCAAAAATCCCCTCGATTTTGATTGAAATCATCTTTTTTAGAGTGGACTCAAGGATTCATCGAGCATTCCAAAACCTGTATTTTTTGCTAAACGCTTTTTTCCGCATGCAAAAACTTATTTACCGATGTGGTGGATATAGTGTTTATTTCAAGTCGGGGTTTACCTTTGTCGAACTGTTGAAATAATTTGCAGTTTTTATTTGAGCGTATATGCGGAGCGCAATTTTATCGGTTTTTTTATTGGTCGCCTGTCAGGGCGGAAGAGATTTGGACGGCCCTGTTCAATTGGTTTCTGAGGAACGTTTTGCGGAACTCCTCCGCGCATTTCCCGGTGCGCTGATTATAGATGTTCGGTCGCCGGAAGCTCATGGCCGGGGCAGCATTAGCCGTTCGGTCAATTTTGATTTTGCCGATGAGAATTTCCAAAACAAACTAAGACAACTTTCCTCTCAACAAGTTTATTTACTTTACAGCGATGATGCGAAAACGAGCAAATCACTTGTGTCCATCATGGAAGGTTTGTATTTTCGCGAAGTTTATATTTTGAAAAAAGAAATTGATAACACCAAAATACCATTGACAAAATGAAGCATTTTAAACAAATTTCCATAATTGCCTGCTTGATTTTCATCGCTTTTATTGCTTGTCAGCCCAATGACAAACCCGAAAAAGAAAGCGTGGATCGCAAAAAGGAAGAAGCCAAAACCATTGATGTATCCCGATATTCCGGCAATATAAACATCGACGGAAAAATGGTGGTCAAGGAGGTTTCTGAGGCCTTGATGGGCGCTTTGAGTGATGCCATTGCAAAGCACGGAACAGCTGGTGCTGTGGAATTTTGTAACGGTGCAGCATTTCCCATTCTTGATTCATTGGCAGAATTTTACGGCGTAGGTTTAAAGCGCACTTCAAAGCGATATAGAAATTACGACAACCGCCCGGATACATTGGATAAAGCCATTCTCGATAATTTGGCGGCCCTTGGAGATCAAGGTGTAGAGCCTTCGCCTGTAAGCATGAAATTTTCCAATGGTGATGGTATTTATTACGCCCCCATTATGACCAAGCCCTTGTGTTTGCAATGCCACGGCTTAAAATCTCGTGGCGACATTGCCGACGATGTTTGGCGCAAAATCAGGGAATTATATCCTGAAGACGTCGCCTATGATTATAATCTAAACGAACTTCGCGGTGTTTGGGGTGTATATTTTCCGGCAGAATACCGTGCGCGTAAGGGTAAGGCTGAAATGCCGGACATTCCCAGATAATGTTTTCGAGACGGTATTATCGTATTTTAGTGCGCTATATTTTCTCGGAAACTGCGGCAAAATTTACAGAAACTTCCAGGATTTAAATATCCCCTGCTTTACGGTTTGATCTTCGTCTCCACCATAAATCACAACCGGGGTGATATTGGATTTTGGGTTTAACTTATTCCAATACAAGAGATTGTTAAATAAGTAAGGTTGTCTCGTTTTTGAGGATTTTATCTCAAAAATACTGACCTTTCCAGCATTTTCAGTTATTAAATCAATTTCTTTTTTATCCTTGCTTTGCCAAAAATACAGGTTGGAGGTTTTGCCCTGGTTGAAGCGATTTTTCAAAAACTCATTAACGATAAAGTTTTCAAATAACCCGCCCTTTAAATAGTGCGTTTTTAGTTGTTCTGCATTTTCTAATCCCAATAAGGAACAGGCAAGCCCCGTATCACAAAAATATAGTTTGAGCCCACTCTAAAAAGTCCCCTCATGATTTTTTAGGCAGTATTTATCATTAAAATATTTTATAAAAAACTATATTATAGTGTTTGTAGTTAAAAAATTTATTAGTATATTTGAGCAAACAACTTTTTTATGCTATCTA
>JAFIEY010000204.1 GCA_020832345.1 Cryomorphaceae bacterium
AGTCTTGGTTGAGAAGTGTTTATTCATGGATGCACGACTGGCACATAGAACGATACTTAAACGAATTTAGCTACAGAATCAATCGGTCAGTGTACAAGGACAATATATTTGACAACCTTATAAGTAGGATGTTGAATCACCTACATATTGGTTTAAAGGAAATTGTGATAAGTGACTAACTTGATACCTCTATAAAAAAATTACATTAGAAAACTGAATTTTTCCTTTTTTAAAATAATCCGTCACCTCGCAACAACCTTATTTTGAGCATCATAAAAATTTATATAGTGTGTTTTTTAAAAATTTGTAGTTTAATAAGGAAAGATTTGTTCATTTTTGAAGCTGTATTATATATTTGCCTAAATTAACTAAATAAAATCTATTATGAAAAAAGTATTGTTTGGACTTGCGTTCGTAAGTTTCGCATTGGTATCATGCAGCAAAGAAAGAGATTGTGTGTGCACCGATGAAGATGGCGACAAAACAACCTTCCCTATTGCCAAAGCAAAAAAAAGTGATCAAGAAGCTGCTTGTGCTATCTTTGCCACGGGAGGTGATGATTGCGAATTGCAATAAACTAAGTTTTACTACTAAAAAAAAAGGGTGCTTTTTGCACCCTTTTTCTTTTTCTGTAGGTTTAATAAAATCTTTTAGAGACTACTGCTTTTCACCCAATCCAAGTATATAAAATATTAACATCAACTTTGGAGAAACTATAAATATAAAATTAGTCTGCCGTGAAAGACATCCTAATAACCATAGACATCATCGACAAAGGCGGACATAACAATTTATCATTTGCCATTCCCGGACTAACAGCCAAATGTTGAGTCTGCTCCAAAATGTCCCTTTCTGCCAAAATCTTCCTTGTCGGTATTTTTTTGAATACTCACTAACAACTAGTTAGCTGCGGTTCAAAATTCCCTCGATTTTGATTGAAATCATCCTTATTGGAGTGGACTCAAAGTTTATTTGACACATACTATTTTAATTTGATCATAGCTCATCTAAAATCCATTGAGAATATATATAAAGGGGCTGTTTCAAAATTAGTTTAATTTGGGCTGTTTGGGCTGACAAAATTGCAGAATTAAAGGGCAAGGCAACTTAATCCCAAAACAAATTAACCTTTATCAAAGCGGCACAGCAAACTTATATCGCTCGATGCCTTCCACATCAATAAAGGTGTAAATAATCTCATTCGTCGAAAAAGTTAGAATGAGAAAGGCGTTGACTGATTCGGCGAAAATTGCTTTTTCCGGCGCCTTAATTGGACGAAGGGCAGATCCGGCTCCAGATACAAAATGATGAATATTTCCAGGCTTTAGGTGTTGAATGTCGTGTTCATGCCCTGCAATATATGCGGTTACCTTATGTTTTTCCATTAAACCTGAAAGGTGACGCCGAACGCTATTTGGATTATCGGTACGAACACCCGCCGTGTACATTGGGTGGTGACCAACTACAAATTTCCATCGATGGGGACTATTCGTGAGTACGGAGTCTATCCAAACCTTCTGGGCACTTGAATCCTGACTGTTTACATAAGGACTATATGATTCACTGCGATAATAGGAATCTTCAAATGGATTGGTATCGATAAAAACAAAAAGAGCAGAATCACCCTGAACCGCCATACTTTTCGTAAAGTAATGTGCGGGTAAATTCCAAATGGGGTTTATTTTTTTATAGTCTATCTGCGCCTGAACATTGCCCAAAACATCGTGATTTCCCAAAACTGAATACCAATCTATTTGCAACGATGGCTGGTGATAAACATCCGTAAAGGATTTTTTCCAATGGGAATCTTTGGTAGAGGTCACACCGGTGGGGTAAAAATTATCTCCGGTAGAAATGATGAATTCCGGATTAAATTTTTCCGCAAAAAGCGCCATGGTTTCGGCGGTTTCCTTCTGACCGTGCTTACCTTCCCTTCCCCAATCACCTATAATGAAGATATGGGTTTTGGTCGTATCAGATGCCATTCGCTTTTGCGCCTCGGAAACTTGCACTTTTTTCGAGGAACATCCCAACAAAATAATGGCAATTGCGAAAGGAAATATCTTCTTCATAATTCAAAATTTTTTATTGACAGTGGATCAATCTAAGCTAAATACCTCTCTCCTAAAAAAAACCAAAAACTTACCAGACAATATCCATCTCATCAAGCAAATACCCGGCCCCTGCATAGTGTTCAATAACCCACAAAATATATCTTGCATCTACCATAATATTACGGCATCGCTTGATATCGTAATTTAAGTCGCTCATGGTTCCTTCCCAGGCACGATCAAAATTAAGTCCGATAAAATGTCCGTCTGCATTAAGTGCCGGACTACCGGAATTTCCACCGGTGGTGTGGTTGCTTGCGACAAAACATACCGGCAACAGGCCTTGCTCATTTACATATCGTCCAAAACTTTCGGAACGCAATAATTCTAAAAACGGATCGGGTAAATTAAACTCATAATCTCCGGGAATGTACTTTTCCAAAATTCCTTTATGGGTTGTTTGCCAATGATATTTAACAGCATCTACCGGGGCAAAACCCTCTACCTTTCCATAGGAAACCCGCATGGTGAAATTGGCATCTGGGTAAAAACGCTTTTCATTAAAAATGACCATCAGCGCTTCCATATAGGTTTTTTGATGTTGATTGATGATGTCGTTTAACCGATAAATACTGGGCAGTACATTGGTGTTCAAGTGATCGACCATCCCGTTAGCTACATAATACAAATGATTCTTTTTCATTCGTTTAATAAACTTTTTTACCTTTGTCTTTTCGTCAAAATTCAACACAAAATCAACGAAAAATTTATCGTTAAAAGCCTCTTCCGAAATTGTTTTCCAATCGCCATTATTTTTTTTATCAAATGATGTGATTGAATATGGCGCCAAATCTCCGAGCCTTCTTAAATACAATGGCATCAGTATAGCAAATGACTCTTGGTCGGCCTCGGGTGCATAATCCTTCTTTAGGCCTTTTATGGTTTTATCTAAGGCGCTCCAAACTTCCTCTTCGCTCATTTCACCTGCCTCATATTTCTCTACTGTTTTGATCCATTTCTGCATGGCTCCCAACGCCTCAACACCCTGATTTGCAATTTCTGCATAATAGAAATATGCGCGCTTAAAAGGAAGTACCCTCGCGTAATAAAAATTGAGACTATCCAATACATACCCATATTTTTGATTCCATTCAGGTTTGCTCAACAACCGACGGCGAAATTCAAACTCCATGTTCTTTTTTCGCTCGATTCCATTGCTTTCCCGTATCCCAATATTTTCACCCCGCCACTTTTTCCATGCATTGGAAATCCGTGCGTATTTCGATGCGTATTTAATACGAACTTCGTCACTCGCCCGCATTCTTCGGTCAAGATTAGCCAAAACCAAATCTCTGATTTCAATGCGCTCGGGATTATAAACCTGGGTAATATACTCAATTTCACGTGCGGGAAGGTATTGCTGTGTTCTCCCAGGAAAACCAAAAACCATGGTAAAATCACCCTCCTTTACGCCACCCGCATTGATGGTAAGATGTTTCCTGCTACGGTAAGGCACATTATCCACGGCATAGGCTGCCGGATTGTTGTTAGCATCTGCATACACCCTAAAAACAGCAAAATCTCCGGTATGACGCGGCCACATCCAATTGTCGGTATCACTTCCGTATTTACCTATGGCCGAAGGTGGTGCGCCCACCAATCGAACATCCTTAAAAATCTCTTTCCCCACAATAATGTACTGATTGCCGTAATAAAAAGGCTTAATTTCAAAAGTCAAATCCGGATGAGATTCTTGATACTCCGCCATTACTGCCAATATATTAACTGAAAGATCATCGTTATCGCCCGATAGTACTTTGTCGGTCACGTCTTCCATCATGCGAATAAAGGTAGCAGAAAGTCCATCATTTTTTAATTCCTCTGAACTATTTTTTGCCCAAAAGCCTTTTGATAATAAATCATTTTCCACAGAGGAGTGCGACTGAATGATTCCGTATCCACAATGATGATTGGTGAGCAATAGTCCATTGGGCGAAATCATTTCACCCGTGCATCCTCCGCCAAATATCACAATGGCATCTTTTAAACTGGCCTTTTGAAAATGATAAATATCGTCCACGGAAATTCGCATTCCCATGGCTTTCATTTCGTCGGCATTTAGTTTTTCTAAAAAAATGGGCAACCACATCCCCTCTACTGCGGGAAGCAAGTAACTCATAAATACAAAGAGGGTGCTGAAACCAAATACTCGGGAAGAACGATTCAGAAATAGGTACATGAAATGAAAATTTTTATTATCGAAGATGTGGTTTTAATATAGAAAATTTCTATTGAGAAATCGATGCCACTGGAAGCAAATCTAACAGTGGCAAAAAGAGGTTTATTGACCTTTAATAAAGGCGTCCATGACGGCGTCACTAACGCCCACATTGGAGAACCCGCCATCGTGAAATAAGTTTTGCATGGTCACCTTACGGGTAAGATCTGAAAACAAACTGATTACGTAAGATGCGCAATCGTCAGCGGTAGCATTTCCGAGTGGTGAAAGCTTATCGGCATACGCGATAAAGCCGTCGAATCCTTTAACCCCACTTCCTGCAGTGGTCATGGTAGGACTTTGTGAAATGGTATTGACTCTGACATTTTTTTTCACCCCGTAATGGTAACCAAAACTGCGGGCTATCGATTCCAAATACGCCTTATTATCCGCCATATCATTGTAATCGGGGAAAGTACGCTGGGCAGCGATATACGTAAGTGCCACCACACTACCCCATTCCGCCATGGCATCTAGCTTATATGCGGTTTGTAAAGTTTTGTGGAATGAAACCGCCGACACATCCCATCCTTTGGCCAGCCAGTCATAGTTGAGATCTGTATAGTGTTTTCCTTTGCGAACATTCACCGACATACCGATGGAATGAAGCACAAAATCCAGAGGACGACCAAAAATTTCAACCGCTTTATTGAAAAGATTTTCGAGATCCTCAACCGAAGTTGCATCTGCTGGGATTATCTCAGATCCAGTTTTATCCGCTAATTGTTGAATGGCACCCATCCGCATGGCAACGGGCGCATTCGTCAGCACAAATTTAGCACCTTGAGCATGTGCTTGTTCCGCCACTTTCCAGGCGATGGAATTTTCATCTAATGCACCGAATATGATGCCTACTTTACCATTTAATAATGTACTCATAATTGAAATGTATTTTGGGTGTAAAGATACGGTCAAGCAGGAAACATCAAATCCCTAGCATTTTGTTTGGCTGCCTCGGTAACAGTATTGCCACTGAGCATACGAGCAACCTCATCAACCCTTTCACTTTCAGTCAAAAACCTAATGTTTGTTACCGTTTCATTATCGTGATCAAACTTTTCGACTTTTCCGTGCATTTGACCTGCTCCGGCAATTTGCGGCAAATGCGAAATGGCAATTAATTGAACATCTGCACTCATTTCTCGAAGTAATTCCGCCACACGCGCAGCAGTTTCTCCACCAATTCCCGTATCTATTTCGTCAAATATCAACGTGGGCAAACCCTTTGTTTTGGCCAAAGCACTTTTGATGGCCAACATAATACGCGACAACTCCCCCCCAGAAGCGACCTTTTGAATGGGTCGGGCTTCCATGCCTTTGTTTGCGGAAAACAACAATTGGGGTTTGTCAATACCGTCAGCCGAAAAGGGCTTGGTTTCCAATTGAATTCCAAATTGCGCATTAGAAAAATTCAAGATTTTAAGGGTCTCGTTTATTTGCTTTTCCAATTTGGGAATACTTGCCATTCTCGATTCGGTTAATGCAGTTCCGGCCTGCATTAATACTTCCTTTTGTTTTACAATATCCTCGGCCAACTTGTCTTTTCGGTTGGAAAAATTCGCTACCTCATCGAGTTCGTCTTGCAATTTTTTCAATACATCCGGTAATTCATCGGGATGTTGACAACGGTGTTTTTGTGCCAACTGATTCAATAGATTGATTCGGGATTCCAAAGCATCCAAACGCTGGGGGTCATCCTCCACCGATTCGGCCAACTGAAGCGCCTCATTGGTAATATCTTTGAGTTCGATAAAACCGGAGTCCAACCGATTGTATAAATCAGAAGCAACCTTACTGACTTCCTTCACCTCAGCCAAAGCGAGAATACCTTTCCGCAAAAGCGACAAAACCCCTATTTCTTCTTGATCGAGATAATTGACCAACTGCCCGGCAGCGCTTTTAATATCGGTCACCGAACTCAGGGTTTTCCATTCTTCTTCAAGTGAATCCAATTCACCCTTCACCGGTTTCGCCTCTTCAAGTTCATTGATGAGAAATTCCATATATCCCAAATCTTGACCGGGAAGTTGACGGTTTTCCAATTGCTTGAGCGCGACCATCAAT
Source organism: Cryomorphaceae bacterium (assembly GCA_020832345.1). Classification (GTDB taxonomy): domain Bacteria; phylum Bacteroidota; class Bacteroidia; order Flavobacteriales; family Schleiferiaceae; genus CSBr16-58. The sequence continues at coordinate 6,394 of JAFIEY010000204.1, forward strand.
TGCTCATACTGTTCAAAGGCCGTTTTGTAGGACTGAAAAACCTTATGGTTTTTTGCGTACAAATCAATCAACCGCAATTGAAAGCTCGATTGATTGAGAAGTTGCGTATCGTGTTGGGAGTGTATGTCAATTAATTTTCCCGAAATGGTTTTTAGCGCATCGAGGGTTGCGGGTACATCATTGATGAAGGCGCGGGACTTGCCTCCCGGCAAAATCTCCCTGCGCAAAATAGTATAGGCATCAAAATCGTGATGAATAGATGCAAATGCCTGGGCAAAAACGCCTTCATCCAATTGAAAATGCCCCTCTACCACACACTTTTTCCCGCTATCCTTTACCGCTTGCAAATCGGCCCTTTGCCCGAGAATCAAACCCAAAGCCCCCAACATGATGGATTTTCCCGAGCCGGTTTCACCCGTTATAACCGTCAGACCGGCGTGCCAGTCAATATCGAGATGGTCAATCAGCGCAAAGTTTTGAATTTCCAATTTCAGCAGCATGGACAATTTTTTATTTTAAGTGTACAAATGTAAAATATTTTCAATTAGGAACACAAAATCATTTTGCGTTATGGTGTTTGTTTAATCGTTTGTTTTTTGGGAACGTGGGTTGGGTGCGGTTTGGCCAAACGGGTTCACATCGCCGACGTTGGTTTCGCGGACCCGGCGAAGGCCGGCCTGCGCCTCCGGGTCGCCCGGTTCGTCGTA
>JAFIEY010000207.1 GCA_020832345.1 Cryomorphaceae bacterium
GTCCACTCTAAAAAGGATGATATCAATCAAAATCGACGCGGAGGGGATTTTTGAACCGGAGCTAACCAGCTGTTAGTGAGGATTCAAAAATCTACCGACAAGGAAGATTTTGGCAGAAAGGGACTTTTTAGAGCAGACTCAGAATTTTAAAATTGAGTCCACTCCCAACATGGAAAATTTTAGCAGAAAAGGACTTTTCGAAGCAGATTCAAGTCTTAGTCCACTCCAAAAAGGATGATTTCAATTAAAATCGATGGGATTTTTGAACCGCAGCTAACTAGTTGTTAGTGAGGATTCAAAAATCTACCGACAAGTAAGATTTTAGCAGAAAGGGACTTTTTGGAGCAGATTCAAGTCTTAAAGGGTAATTAAATCTAAAGCCTTTACTTTTCCACCTTCCAACGAAAACCGCATGGCAGTCCTATACTTTTGCCAACCTTGCTTACCGGCGGCGCCGGGGTTGAGGTGCAAGTGTTTATATTTTTGATCAAACCCGGCCTTGACGATATGGGAGTGGCCACAAATAAATAAATCCACCGGGTCATTGACAAATTGAGCGGAAATACCCGGAGCATATCGTTTGGGGTGACCTCCTATGTGGGTAATCCAAACCCGGGTATCCTCCAAAATAAATTTTTGGTCTTTGGGATAAAGAGCTCGAACATCCTGGCCGTCAATATTGCCCCAAACCGCGCGAATGGGAGCGATTTCGAGTAAGGGATCTAAGGTCTGAACAGGGCCAATATCGCCTGCATGCCAAATTTCATCAGCCTCTCGGGCAAATTTTAATAAGGCAGGATCTAAGAATCCATGGGTGTCGGAAAGTAAAAGAATTCGTTTAATGTCGGTGGCTTTTGGGTTAACTTTGCAAATGTAATAGACGAATGTACGCCGACGATTATTAAACTAAAAAACGATTCGGGGATAAATGACCGACATTACTCAAAGATATTTTATGCATTTTGCGTATCACGGTGGCAACTATCACGGATGGCAATTTCAAAAAAATGCCCACAGTGTTCAGGCTGAACTGGAATCTGCACTTCAAACCATTTTGCGGACAGAAATTCGCCTCGTGGGGGCAGGGCGAACAGATTCGGGTGTTCATGCGCGAACCATGTATGCCCATTTTGATGAAAAGGAAATAACCAATACCCAAAAGCTGACGCACCAACTCAATGCACTCCTGCCAAATGATGTTTCGGTTTTTTCAATTAAACCCGTCAAACCCGATGCGCATTGCAGATTTGACGCGATTTCCAGGACGTATCACTATCGACTTCACTTCGGAAAAAACCCGTTTTTACAAGGTTTGAGTTATCGACATTATTCTAAACTGGATTATGATGCGATGAATCGGGCAGCGCTACTTTTGCACGGACAAAAAAACTTTCGTGCCTTTGAAAAATCCAGAGCACAGGAAAATACGGGAATATGCAACGTTACCGAAGCTGAGTGGAAAATTGTCGAAGACGAATGGGTTTTTGTCATTACGGCCAATCGATTTTTGCGAAATATGGTTCGCGCCATTGTGGGTACACTTTTAGATGTCGGGATGAACAAAATTCAACCGGAAGATGTAAAAACAATTATTGATTCACAAAATAGAACGCATGCTGGAACATCTGTCCCCGCGCACGGTTTATACTTGGTGAAGGTGATATATATGGACGACATTTTTATATGAGTAAAAAAGAAAAAAAGCGCATTTTTGACCTGAAACTTCTGCGCAAATTAATGGTCTATATCAAACCCTACCGGAAAATTTTCTGGGGTGCGTTATTCTTTACCACGGTTTTGGCCGGCCTCACAACAGCCCGTCCGTTATTGATTCAATTTACGGTGGATGAATACGTCATCAAGGATCAAGATGCGACGATGTTGTGGTATTTTACACTTTTACTCATCGGTTTACTTCTAATCGAAACCCTGTTCCAGTTTGTGTTTATTTACCTGGCCAATCAGTTAGGGCAGAGCATTATTCGGGATATTCGGAAAGATTTGTACCGAAAGGTCAACAGCTTTCGCCTCGCGTTTTTTGACCGCAGACCGGTAGGTACGTTGGTTACCCGAAATGTTTCTGATATTGAAGTCATCGCCAATATTTTTACCGAAGGACTATTGGTTATTTTTAGTGATTTGCTAAAAATTGTCGTGATTTTGGTTTGTATGTTCATCTTTATCGACATGCGACTGGTGTTGATTTCTCTTTCGGTTTTACCCCTTTTGTATTTGGCTACCCGGTGGTTTCAACTCTCCATCAAATCAACTTTCCAACAGGTGAGAAATGAGGTTTCTAATCTCAATGCTTTCGTGCAAGAACGTTTGAGTGGAATTTCCATTGTCCAGCTCTTTAACAAGCAAAAGCGCGAATTTGAATCATTTAAGGTGATTAATGATCGACATCGACAGGCCAATATTCGATCTATATGGTATTTTTCTATTTTTCTCCCAATTATTGAAGTATTATCTGCCATCGCAATTGGTTTGGCCGTGTGGTATGGCGGATTAAATGCCGCTGCGGGTGGTGAAATTTCTTTGGGGGAGCTTATTGCGATTATATTTTTTGTCAATCTAATTTTCAGACCCTTGCGTCAACTTGCGGATCGGTTTAACACCCTGCAAATGGGTTTGGTAGCCGGAGAAAGGGTGATGAATATCCTAGACAATACTGAGGATGTAGAGCACGGTGGAAATGAAGTGCTGCCTCAGGTTAAGGGTCATATAAAGTTTGACAAGGTTTGGTTTGGTTATAATCCCGATGAAATGGTCATTCGAGATTTAAACTTTGAGGTGCAGCCCGGTGAAACACTAGCCGTTGTTGGGGCTACGGGTGCCGGAAAAACGACTTTGATTAGTTTATTGGCTAGATATTATCCATATCAAAAGGGAGTCATTTCCATCGATGGTCATGAGATTGAACGATTTACTTTAGATAGTGTGAGAAAGCATCTGGCCGTTGTTTTACAGGATGTGTTTTTGTTTTCCGACACTGTTTATCAAAACATTACCATGGGAAATGATGTTGGTGAAAATGCCGTTCGTCAGGCTATTGAAGATATTGGGGTGGGACAATTTATCGATGAATTGCCGGGTGGCTTGCAGTTTGAAGTAGGAGAGAAGGGTGGAACTTTATCCGCCGGCCAACGACAAATTATCGCCTTTTTACGGGCCTACATAGCGAATCCCGAAATTCTCATTTTGGATGAGGCTACGGCTTCATTGGACTCGCATTCGGAAACAGCCATCCAACACGCCATTGAAAAAATAACGGAAGGCAGAACCAACATTATAATTGCCCACAGATTATCGACCATTCGCAATGCCGATAAAATTTTAGTCATGGAAAAGGGCAGGGTGGTAGAGGAGGGAAATCACGATGAACTCCTCAAGCAAAACGGCGCTTATGCTCGTCTGTACGATATGCAATTCGCCGCTTACGAAGTTTAACCAAAATCAAAATTAACGAATGTCATTTGTCGCCATTTTATCACCAGCAAAGAGTTTAAACGAAAAAGTAGAGATGCCCGCCCAGTCGGAGCCTTTGTTTTTAAAAAAATCAGCTACGATAAATAAATCGTTGAAAAAGCTAGATCCGAAGGCGCTAATGGACTTGCAAAATATTTCCCAAAAACTTGCCGAGCTCAATGCCATGCGAAATCGGGATTGGTCTGTGGAAGCACATTCCGGTATCGGAACACCGGCGCTCTTTACCTTTAGTGGGGATGTTTACCAGGGTATTGATGCAGAAACCCTTAATCCAGAGCAGGTGAAAATGGCTTCAGACCGCCTGTTGATCTTATCGGGATTATATGGTTTGCTTCGTCCCATGGATGCGATGTTGCCTTACCGTTTGGAAATGGGAACTAAATTTTCGGTTGGAAAAAATCCGGATCTATATGCAATATGGCAAAAAGAAATCACAAAATTTATTAATTCATCATATAAGGATTGTACGCTGGTGAATTTAGCATCCGTTGAATACGCTTCTGCAATTGATTTTAAAACCTTAAAACTTCCGGTTGTGGATGTTCAGTTTAAAGACTTCTCAAATGGCAAGTACAAGATTATTAGTTTTTTTGCAAAAAAAGCAAGGGGATATTTTGCCCGTTTTTTATTAAATCCCGAGGTGAAAACCATCGAACATTTACAGGCTTTTGATACAGATGGATATTTTTTCAGCGAAGCGGATTCTAATCCGAATAAATTGGTATTTTTGCGCGGATAAAATAAGCGATCAAAAAGCGCGTTATCTCAGTGTATGCGGCATATTTTTTTTCTCGGTTTCTTCGGGATTTTATTTTCCTCGGTTTCACTTTATGCACAAAAAACACCCCGGTATTCCGAATATGGTATTACCGCCGGAAATTTGGTGTACAGTGGACAATTTGCCATGGATAATAGTATGGGAAATTGGTTGAAGGAAGGTGGTGGCCGCTTTGGTATTTTTCTTCGTCGAAGCATGGCGCCGTGGATTAACTTCGGACTGGAGGCCAATTATGGCTGGTATTCTTTAAATGATGCAAATCACGGTAGAGTTCAACGGGGCGTGTCTGTACACACACAAGTTGTAAACGCAAATTTTGCTACAGAAATAATATTATTGAAATATGGCAAATATCATTGGGCTAATACCTTTGCACCCTATTTGAAACTCGGTTTTGGAGGCAACTTTTTTTCCCCGGAAGTGGAAAATTTTGGAAACCTTAATTTTGAGGAAGTAAATGTACATCCTTATAGCTATCAAAGTATCAATGGTTTTTACGGTGTTGGGGTAAAATTTAGGACCTCCTATAAAACCACCTTAGCGATTGAAGTTGTGTCTCATAATTCCGGAACCCGAAAAATGGGTGGAGTAGAGGCTATTGCTATCAATCCGCGAAATGATCGATACGGAAGTGTACTTATACATTTTTCTACTTTGATTTTCTAATAGTTTATGGTATGTTTGCTGTGTGCGATATTCATCTTAAAAAGCGCATTTGATGCACAGGCTTTTAATTTTAGTTGTGTTCCTAACCATGGTGAGAAGCGGTTTTGGACAATTTTTACCTACGAATTTCGAATGGGGTGTTTCGTTAGGCAATATGGTTTACAATGGTAATTTTACGCCAAATCCCGATTTTAATTCCCTAGTTTCTGAGCAAGGACCTCGTTTTGGTTTTTTTACGCGGTACAATATGCACCACAGGGTGAATTTTGGCGTTGAGGTAAATTACGGAAATTTCCACTTAGATGATGCGAACCACGGCAGACCTGAACGAGGTGTTCAAGTAACTACACACGTTTTTAATGCCAACGCCGCTTTTGAATTACATTTGCTCGCCTATCGTCCCTATAAAAAGTTGAGAAAAGTTTACACCTTTTCTCCATACTTTAAATTTGGAGGTGGCATTAATTTTTTCAGTCCCGTTATGCGGGATTACGGAATGATAGATCTGGGAAATACCGCTTTATATCCATATAGTTACGCATCATTTAATGTCTTTGGCGGTGGTGGTCTGAAATTCCGTATTTCCAAAAAAAACAATCTTTCATTGGAAATGGTAATTCATCACGCAAATGCGAGGAATATGGCGGGAATTACCCCCAATCCAAACCCTTCGCAATTTAGCGACTTTTACGGCGGGGCAATGATTCATTATACCTGGTTGATTTTTTAATTGCTGAGTCCACTATAAAAAGGATGATTTCAATCAAAATCGAGGGGATTTTTGAACCGGAACAAGTGAGGATTCAAAAGTCTATCGACAAGGAAGATTTTGGCAGAAAGGGACTTTGTAGAGCAGACTCATTGCTTGCGGCTATTTGCCAAACCTTTGGCGTTACCTGCTCCATTCTAACGACTTTCCCGGCTATAAGTGTTTTACGTGTTTCTTCAGTGTAATGCCTGATGGTAAATAAACTAACATCTGGTATAAATTCAACATCGAATAGGCGTTCGAGTTCCTTCAGCACCAATGGCGTTATGACAGGATCATTATTAATACAAAACCTGGAACTTACAGCAGAGTTCTGCATGAGATTGACCCGTACGCCCAACCTGTGGAAAATATCGTAAATCGCACTGAGGTTTTCCTCTACAATAAAAGCCAAATCTCGTGTACTGATTTTGATGATACCCTGTTCGGTTTTGCGGATAAAAATAGGTAGGGCAGGGTATAGGTCAACACCTTGACCTATGCAGGTGCCTTGGCTTTCAGGTTGTAAAAATGATTTAACACGAAGGGGTATGTTTTTTCTTTGAAGCGGCTGAATGGTTTTTGGGTGGATTACGGATGCACCGAAATACGCCAGCTCAATGGCTTCGCGATATGAGATTTGTTCAATTAGGGTAACGTTGTCAAATACCTTGGGGTCGCCATTTAGTATTCCCGGAACGTCCTTCCAAATACAAACATCGTCGGCATTTATGGCATAGGCCACGATTGATGCGGTGTAATCTGAACCTTCTCTGCCGAGCGTGGTGGCGTGTAAATTGTCGTCCGAACCGATAAATCCCTGAATAACGTAGTTTTGATTGGGTTTTATGGTTTGCTGCAAAAGGGTTTCGGTAAAAGTCCAATTCACCCTGGCAAATCTGTGATTTGCGTCCGTCTTTATTAATTTTCTCGCATCAATCCAATGGTTTGTCCAACCCTGATCGTTGAGGTATGCAGAAATGATACGGGTGGATACAATTTCCCCGTAACTAACAATGCGGTCGTAATTGACATTATAATCGGGGTCAGGCCGACCGGAACAAATTAATCGAATTTGCGTGAAAACATGTGCAACCTCTTGATAAACTAGATGTTCTCTGTGAGGGAACAATGCCTCCATGACGGAAAGGTGATCGTCTTTTATTTTCTCTAAAATTTCTTGCCAACCATTTTCTTCCCGAAAAAAAGCCGCAACAATTTGTTCCAGGGCATTGGTCGTTTTTCCCATAGCAGATACCACCACGACAATTGGATTTTCACCGTGAATACGCAATACGCGTTCAACATTTCTAACGCCTTCAGCATCTTTGACGGAAGCGCCCCCAAATTTAAAAACTCTCATGGTGGTTAAAGTTCTATTTCTACCTGGTTGGCCAGCAAATCTTCAAAATTTTGCCTCTTGGTAATGAGGTAGTCTTTTCCTTTATGAATCAAAACTTCAGCGGGTTTTAACCGTGAATTGTAGTTTGAAGCCATGGTGTATAGGTAGGCTCCGGCATTGTGAAAGCAAAGGATATCTCCTTCGCGAATTTCACTGATTCTGCGGTCCCAGGCAAAGGTGTCTGTTTCACAAATATATCCTACAACTGTGTAAACCCGGTCGTTGCCTTGCGGATTGCTGATGTTGGTGATGTGGTGGTAGGCATCGTAAAACATGGGGCGAATAAAGTGATTGAGTCCGGTGTCTATACCGGCAAATACAGTTGCAGTGGTGTGTTTCACTACATTTACTTTGGCCAAAAAGAATCCACTTTCGGAAACGAGAAATTTACCGGGTTCAAATTCAATGGTCAATTTTTTTCCGTATTCTACAAAGAATGCTTCCATAAGCTCAGTCATTCTTTCACCCAAACGCTCTACGTCTGTGGAGAGGTCATCCGGTTTGTAGGGCACTTTAAAACCACTTCCGAAGTCTATGTAGTCGAGATTGGAAAATTGTCTGGCGCTTTCGAGCAAAAGTTCCGCCCCGTTGATAAATACATCAACATCGAGGATGTCGGAACCGGTATGCATGTGAATGCCGTTAACATGAATGCCGTAACTTTCAACAATGCGCTGTAAGTGGCGCATTTGATGTATTGAAATACCGAATTTAGAATCGATGTGTCCGGTGCTGATTTTGGTGTTTCCCCCCGCCATAATATGCGGATTCATTCGTACACATACCGGATAGGTTCCGCCATAGGTATTGCCAAATTGCTCAAGAATAGAGAGGTTATCTATATTGATTCGAACGCCAAATTCTACCGCACGCTTAATCTCCTCAAAAGAAACGCAGTTGGGCGTAAAAATAATTTCTTCAGGTTTGAAGCCCGCGTGTAATCCGAGCTGAACTTCCTCAATAGAAACGGTATCAAGCCCTGCGCCCAATTGCCGGAAAAACCTCAAAACATTGATGTTAGACAATGCTTTGCAAGCGTAATTAATGTGAATGTCCAATTTGGAGAAAGCCCGTTTCAAGCGTTTGTACTGCTTTTCCATTTTGTCGGTTTGATAGACATAAATAGGAGTGCCGTACTTTTGGCTCAGGTCTAAAAGTGACTGAGCATCAACTTGAAATGCTTTTTTTTGTTGTGACATTTTACGCTTTAAATTTAGGGGCGCAAAAGTACATCATACAACTTAATATTGCTCCGCTAAACAATGTGAAACAAAACACTTGCATATTCCAAATTTTTCCCCTTATTTTAACTTCTCAAACGCTAACAAAAATCTTCGACTATGGATATGCCTACCCGTTTATTTGACTTTCCGCGCTTTCAGTTGGCAAACAAACCATTAAAGGTTTCCCTGGCGACCAAGCAGGGCGGAAAATGGAATACTTTTTCCAGTCAAGAATATGTAGATTTAAGTGATAATTTATCTCTAGGTTTGATAGAAAAGGGGATTTTACCCGATGATAAGGTGGTGATTATATCCACCAACAACCGCCACGAATGGAATATTTGTGATATTGGAATTCTTCAGTGTGGCGGCATTGATGTTCCGGTATATCCCACCGCCAGCGAAGATGACTATGAATATATCTTTAATGAAGCAGAAGTCAAAATGGCCTTTGTTTCCGATCGGGAACTTTACGAAAAAGTAAAAAGGGTTCAACCTAAGGTACCTACCCTTAAAGAGGTATTTATGTTTGATGAAGAAGATGGGATTCCCAATTGGAATGAGGTTTTAGCCCTCGGAGAAAAAAGCGACAAAAGAGATGAGTTGCAAAAAAGAATGGACGCAATTGACGCTCATGACCTTGCTACCCTTATTTATACTTCGGGTACAACGGGCCGACCAAAAGGTGTGATGTTGTCCCATAATAATATCGCCAGCAACGCTTTGGATTGTGCCGACCGTTTGCCTGATCCCACCGACGAAAGTGTTGCTTTGAGTTTCCTCCCTCTTTGTCACGTATATGAGCGAATGCTGGTTTATCTATATTGTTTAAACAGCGTGAGTATTTATTACGCGGAATCCATGGAGACCATCGGAGATAATTTAAGGGAGGTTAGACCTACCATTTTCTCCGCTGTACCCAGATTACTGGAAAAAGTATTTGCAAAAATCATGGATAAAGGTGCTGCTTTATCCGGAGTTAAAAAGGGATTGTTTTTCTGGGCCGTTGGACTGGCGGAAGAATACGATATTCACGGAAAAAGTGCATTTTACAACTTTAAGCTGGGCATCGCTCGAAAACTGATTTTTTCCAAGTGGAAAGAAGCTTTGGGAGGACGAACACAAGCCATCGCTTCCGGTGCGGCTGGGCTGAACCCCAGACTTGCCCGGATTTTCTTAGCAGGTGGAATCAATGTTCAGGAAGGATATGGACTAACAGAAACTTCACCCGTTGTGGCCGTAAATTGCCCGAAAAATGACGGCACCCGCATTGGAACGGTTGGAAGGGTAATCAGCAATGTCCGTGTGAAAATTGCCGAGGACGGCGAAATACTTGTCAAAGGTCCAAATTTGATGATGGGTTATTACAAACAACCCGAACTTACCTCGGCAGTTATTGACGAAGATGGTTGGTTTCATACCGGGGATATTGGTGAGTTTGTTGAAGGTCAGTATTTAAAAATTACCGATAGGAAAAAAGAAATGTTTAAAACCAGCGGTGGCAAGTATATCGCGCCGCAGCTGATGGAGAATATTTTTAAAGAAAGTAGATTTATCGAACAAATATTGGTCATTGGGGAAGGTAAAAAACACCCTGCAGCATTGGTTCAACCTGATTTTGAATTTTTAAGGAGTTGGTGTGAACGCAAAGAAATATCCGTGGATTCAAACTTAAAAATGATTGAAAACGAAACGGTTATATCGCGTGTCAAGCAGGAAATTGACCATTACAACGAGCGTTTTGGCAATTGGGAAAAAATCAAGAAGATTGAACTCACCCCAGAACCCTGGTCAATTGAAGATGGATTGCTGACGCCTACCCTCAAGCTCAAACGCAAAAACATCGAAAAGAAATATCAAGATTTAATCGAACGCATTTACCCCGAAGGGTTTTAACCACCACAATTATGAAAGCTAAAATCAAACTACTCTTTTGCTTGCTTTTTGGGATTTACCAAATTCAAGCTCAAGTTGTCCATCAAGTAACCTTACAAGTCAATCAACCCCCAAAATTGTTTGCCCACGCGGGAAATGATTCGGCCTTTCTGATTGGCTCTGTTATCGATTTGGGCGAAATTCCCGCAGCCACGGGCGGAACATCACCTTATACTTATCAATGGAATCCCGGGTCTATGCTCGCTCCCGGAAGGGACACCATGGCCAATCCGGATTATGTGGTAATGCCGGTCATACAAACTTTTACCCTAACGGTAACCGATGACCGAAACTGTCAAGCCTTTGATTCTGTTACCGTCGATTTTTTTATGTCAAACAACTCCTTTAAAGACAAATCGCTGAAGGTATATCCGAATCCAGCTTCTGGTTCGGTCAGTGTTGAGCTTCACAAACCAAACGGAACACTTGAACTTTTTTCAATCGACGGGCGAATGTTAAAATCCGTCGAGGTGACTCAGTCGGTTATAAGTCTGGATATTACAGCACTTTCACGGGGAAGCTACCTACTTCATTATACAAGTGAAGGAAACAAGCAGACCTTACGCATTCAAGTTCAGTAGTTATTCCACCACATTACACATAAAATCATGAAGATAAAAAATATACTAACCGTTCTCGGCATACTTGTCGGCGGTCAAATTTTAGCGCAACAAAATATCCAAGCATTTTACGCCGATAGCTTACAAATTGAAGTGGATTCTGCCAGAGGGCAATTCCAGTGGCAAATATCCTACGACAGCATAAATTGGTCGCCAATTGCTGGACAACAAACGGTTGTTCTCAGTACCATTGCAGATTCCTTTCCTGCCTTTTTTCGATTGGAAATTACCGAAGGTTCGTGTGATCCGTGGTATTCCGAAGTTTTGCAGGTAAACGAAGCAACGGCGCTGGTATGTGGAGATAGTGTAAGTCATGGTTTTGTGGCAGGAATTACGCCTGATGGTTCCATAGCTTTTGCTTTTCGGACTTATACCACAGTGCAGGCAAACTGGCCCGGATTGGGTGGAAATAAATGCTGGACTAAAATGAATATCGGGGCTTTGGTTGAGGCAGATTCTGCCACCGACCCAAATCCGGATGCTGCCGGGTGGTATTTTCAATTTAACCGGAGTCAGGGTTATGCCCTTACGGCCACAGGAAGAATTCCCAATACAACTTGGATTAATCCCATCAATGAAAACCTCGATTGGCAGCCGGCAAACGATCCTTGTACACAGTATTTAGGCGGAGATTGGCGAATTCCCACGCAAGCAGAGTGGAATGCCTTTCTCAATGCATCTACCGCCAACGGTGGGGTAGGCGGGCAAACCGGTCTCATAGCAGATGCCTTTGCTTCCACACTAAAACTTCACGCCGGCGGGAATTTGAGTGGTGGGGATGGAAGTTCCGCCAACCTCGGAAATTGGGGACTTTTCTGGTCGGGAGTGCAAAACTCCAATAACACGGCAGGATCATTTCGCTTTTCAGGTGTGGGTAGTTTCCCCGTTAATGCGACCAAAAACTTCGGTTATCCGGTTCGTTGCATTCTTGATACGCCGTAATCTTAGAGTCCACTCTAAAAAGGATGATTTCAATCAAAATCTAGGGAGTTTTTGAACCGGAGCTAACCAGCTGTTAGTGAGGATTCAAAAGTCTATAGACAAGGAAGATTTTGGCAGAAAGGGACTTTTTAGAGCAGACTCAATCTTATAAATTATCTTCCACAAACCGCGTCATCATCAAATATAGATGGAGGCGGGTAGGGCCACCGAAAATCCCGTGGTTTTTGTCGGGGTACATAAACTGCTCAAAGGGTTTGTTTTCCTCAACAAGTGCCTTGACCATCTGCATGGCGTTTTGCACGTGTACGTTGTCGTCGGCAGTCCCGTGGATGAGCAGGTATTTTCCCTTTAATTTTTTAGCATATTCTACGGGGGAATTATCATCATAACCCTCCGGATTCTCTTGTGGCGTCCGCATATAGCGCTCGGTGTAAATGGTGTTGTAATACCTCCAGGTGGTCACAGGTGCAACGGCGATGGCCATTTTAAATAAATCAGCGCCACGGGTGATACAAAGTGAGGACATATACCCTCCGTAGCTCCAGCCCCAAATTCCAATGCGATCAGGGTCAATATAAGATTGTTTGCCCAACCATCGAGCGGCTTCCATTTGGTCAATAAGCTCATAATGACCAATTTGTTTGTACGTCACTTTTTTGAAATCCCTTCCACGCGCACCTGTGCCACGGTTGTCCACACAAACTACGATGTAACCTTTAGAAGCGAGGTGTTGGTACCAAAAGTGATTGAAGGGATCGTAGCTGTTTTTAACCATTTGGGAGCCTGGCCCACCGTAAACAAACATCAAAACGGGGTATTTCTTTTTGGCGTTAAAATCGACGGGTTTTATCATGTATCCATTTAGACTAACTTTCTCGGTGGTGGTAAATGAGAAAAACTCGGTGGTGCCCAATTGGAAGCTTTTTTCAATATGCTTTTTCACTTCGGCATTATCCTTTAACACCCGGATTTCCTTTCCTTCATTGTCATATAGGGCATAGGAATTTGGATGGCCAACTCGACTGTAATTGTTGATGAAATACCTGCACTGCTTACTAAAACTAGCGCTATTCCACCCTTTTTCAGTGTGTAGCTCTGAAAGTGATTTTCCATTGAGTTTTACAGAATAAACCCCGCGCTCAGTGGGATGATCTTTGGCGGCTTGAAAAAATATGCGATCACTGTCCGGATGATAACCATACAATGCGGTTACATCCCATTTTCCACTGGTAATTTGTTTTTGCTTTTTTTGACCAAAAATTTGGTACAAATGGTAATGTCCATCTTTTCCACTTAGGCGAATTAAACTCCCGTCTTCCAGAAAAAACTGATCGTCATCCATTTCAACAAAGGCATCATCCTTTTCGGTGTACCAAACCTCAATACTGCTTCTATCTGCATGGTAATTAAAAATTTTCAATTCGTTTTGGTGTCTGTTTAAGGTAAACAGCGCCAGTTCATTTTTACTGCGCCATTTGATTCTGCCAACATATTCAGGTTGGTTTTCAATGCCAATGGGTTTTGATTTGTGCGCGGCCACATCATAAATATGAATGCTGACCAATGCGTTTTCCTCTCCGGCTTTTGGATATTTAAAACGTTCTTGTTCAGGATACAATCCGTCGCCATAAACATCCATTGAAAACTCCTTTACCGCACTTTCATCAAAACGGTAATAGGCGAGAAAGCGACCATCAGGGGACCATTCATACCCTTTGTCGAATTGGAATTCCTCTTCGTAAACCCAGTCTGTGGCCCCGTAAATGATGTGATTTTTCAACCCGTCATCGGTTAGCGCCTTTACCGATTGACGCTCCAGATTAAACAGGTATAAATTGTTGTTTTTGACAAAGGAAACAAAACGCGCATCTGGTGAAACGTTGGGCAATTGTACCTTTTCATGACTAATATGATGCAACATTCCAGTGTTTTTATCAAAAACATAAACGATGCTTTTGCTACTATATCGGTAAATGGATTCTTTTTCTGTAAAGAGTAAAATAAACCGCTCATCTGAGCTGATTTCGTAATCATCTATAACTGCATCAAACTCGTCCTTAATTAGGGCAGTGGAGAAAATGGTGTCCACCACATCGCCCGATTCATAACTGTGTTTCAGTATTATGGTTTGACGGTTGTGCATGGTGTGGGTAGAAAAATGTGCACCATCTTCCAATGACTTTAATCCGGAAACACCACGCGCGAGAAACTGGTATTTTTCCCAAATATCTTCAACGGTAACAGCGCGTTTGCTTTGTGCATTTACAAATGTTGTGGTGCACAATAATAATAGGGCGAGGATAATTCTCATATTTATCTATTGGATGGTTGTGATTGAAAATATTTGTAACCGACAAGACGATCGTAGCGGATGCCAATTTCACGGTGATAAACCATTACGTGATAGGCGTTTTCAGTTTCCCAGTGGTTCCCTTCGGTAAAGTCAAGACTTGCGTGGTATTTCTGGCCATCCGGTGAAGGAATTGCGGTTACGTATTGGTAATTATAATATCCTTGTTTGAGCAAGATTTTTCCCTGATAGGCAAATCGCTCCGGATTATAGGTCAGTTTAAATTCCTCCTGCAATTCCCAATTGCTAAGTTCACCAAAAACGTAAACATCACCGGGCAATCGGGTAGGACTTTCCAGGAAAAAATCTACGAGGGCATAGTCGGCGCTTAAATCGTAATTGGCAGCGTCCAACCGCCTCACTACGTACATTCCGTTTATATCGTCCCAATAAACGTAGGGGCCTTTAAATCGCAGTTGATCTATCGCGAGGAAAACATTAAATATGGAATCAATGTCAATTTTCCGAATGTTTTGGGTCAATACCATGAGGTTTTTGGTGTCAAAGAATCGGTATTCATTTCCGCCCGGAAAACTGTTTCCTTTATCGCGTTCATAAACCATTTGATCGTTTTGAATGTATTGTGGCTCAAGGTTGGTAATGACCTTTGTCCAATCTTGATTTTGCAACACGGTAACTTTTATGTCACGTGCAGGAT
Organism: Cryomorphaceae bacterium; assembly: GCA_020832345.1. Classification (GTDB taxonomy): domain Bacteria; phylum Bacteroidota; class Bacteroidia; order Flavobacteriales; family Schleiferiaceae; genus CSBr16-58. The sequence continues at coordinate 14,812 of JAFIEY010000207.1, forward strand.
CCGGAATGGTATATCCGGGGTGATTGATTCTAAAGTGCAATTGCTGATGGGTATTCATCCGGTCGAGTTCGGTGGGGCGACGAATAAAACCCTCTATATTGGTAAATGATTCATACACCAAAAACCGTCTGGTAAGTACCGGATATTCTGCATTTTTCTCGAAAATGATAAGCAAGTAGTTTCCGCTTTTGGTGAATTTCATATCCTTGTTTGGCAGTCGCAATCGAAAATGCGAAAAAGGAACAAAAGTGTTGAATGAGTAGTCGAAATCCGAGAGAAAATATTCCTGGTAACCATCTATGTAATCCGACTTTCGCAAATCTGATGGTGTCCAGTCGGCATTGCAATGTACAATGGTATATTGATAATCGGATGCACCTTCATACATATCGTCGAAGTGCAGTTCCACGCCACCACCATTTAGTCTTACAATTGGGAGATCAAGAGGGTTTTTAGAAGGATACATCCGAACCGTGCGAATTCCGTCGTAATAAACTTTATTAATGGGTGGGAACTTTTTGGGGTCATACTCAAATGCCTGCGAGAGGAGGGGAACGAGGATAATAAAAACGGTAAAAATACGAATACGCTTTACAAACATGCTTTTTGGGTTTTCCAAATATGAAGAAACAAACTGTGGTTAGAACTTTTCTAGTTGGGGCATAAAACGCAAATTTAAGACCAAATTGTATTTCCGACGGACAGAAAATTATATTAACAAACTTGCGCTTTCTAAAAAAACACTCAACGGTGGGTTGTAGTTTTGCCCAAACAAAAAAAACTGACGAATTTGTTAGATGTCATTTACAACAATTCACTGCTTACGGTTGTATGCCTATTGTTTGGTATTCAGCTGTTTTTTGTGATTAGGATGCTGCGTTTTTCGCCATTGCCCAAGAGAAAATTCGGAGAATTGTCTCCGGTTTCAGTAATTGTTTGTGGACGAAATGAAGCAGAAAACTGGCCGAAACTTTTAGCCGTATTGGAAGCACAGACCTATCCCGATTGTGAAATCGTGTTGGTAAATGATCGTTCGTCCGACGACTCCATACTTATTTTGGAGGCATTTGCCAAAAAACATCTGCACGTTCGTATTGTAGATGTTCAGGAAAATGACCATTTTAATATGGGGAAAAAATTTGCCTTGACTTTAGGTATAAAAGCGGCAAAAAATGAATTTTTGGTTTTTACGGATGCAGATTGTATTCCCAATGATGCACTATGGTTGGAGCAAATGGTCAGCGGTTTTGCCCATGGCGATATCGTTTTAGGTTATGGAGATTATTATTCGGAAAAAGGTTTTCTCAATTCCTTGATTAGATGGGAAACCTTGCAATCTGCCATGTTGTGCTTTTCCGCAGCGCAAGCCGGGTACACTTACACGGCTGTTGGCAGAAATTTGGCATATACCAAATCACTGTTTTTTCGTGAAAAGGGATTTTCAAATCATATAAAAATTCCGATGGGCGACGATGACCTATTTGTCAACCACGCAGCGCCAAAGGTTAAAGTAGGGTGGAGTATAGGCGAAAAAGCCAAAACGATGAGTCACGCGGCGGCGAATTGGAAGGATTGGTGGCATCAGAAACGTAGGCACTTGGCGGCGAGTGGAATGTACCGAAAACAGAGCAAAATTGTTTTGGGGCTATACGGTATGAGTAAAGCCTTTTTTCACATCGGGGTTTTGGCCTTGTTGTTTACCCCACTTTATTATATAGGTATAGCTTTGTGGTTGTTTTACGCCCTTTTGCTGACGATTGCCGCCTGGCGTTTTGCAAAAATGTGGAATCTGGGCAAACTATTTTGGTACGCACCATGGTTAGATGCTGTGCTTTTTAATCTTCAAGGGCTTATAATGCTCAACAACTTTTTTAAAGCCAAACCCAAAACATGGTAAACATGGAAAACACGATTATTGAAAAGTATTTCACCCTAACGGACAAGCAAAAATCCCAATTTGCGCAGTTGCCCGAATTGTATCAAACGTGGAATGCGGCCATCAATGTGATCAGTAGAAAGGATATGGACAATTTGATGGAAAGGCATATTTTGCACGCCCTTGCTATAGCGAAAGTCATTTCCTTTCCCGACGGCAGCAAAATAATGGATATCGGAACGGGAGGAGGATTTCCCGGAATCCCTTTGGCAATCTTATTTCCCAACGCTCATTTTCACATGGTAGATTCCATTGGGAAAAAACTTAAAGTAGTTGAAGCAGTAGCGGAAGCCTTGAATTTAAAAAATGTAACAACTGAACACAATCGGGCAGAAAAGGTCAAAGATCGCTATCATTTTATTGTCAGTCGAGCGGTTACTTCATTTCCACAGTTTGAAAAGTGGATTCGCGGAAAGTTTCTCCCGGATCGCATTCACCCACATTTTTCTAATGGTTTATTTTACCTCAAGGGAGGTGATTTAAGAGAAGAATTGAAACCCTATAAAAAGCGGGTAAAATTGATTTCTGTTCAAAAATTTTTTCCACAGGTTTGGTTTGAGGGAAAGGTTGTCATGTATTACAGAGCCGGGGGGAAGAACTGATTTTAGAGCAGACTCATATTTTATAACCTCGCTTTAGTTGATACACCCCTTGCAATAGCAAAGTAAAATGGCATGTAACACAGTGAGATCAATCATTGAGGAATTATGGTGATTAATTATCAATTTTACATGGTTTTGTATTACTTTTGCGCCCCCCAAACGTCAAGTAATTCATGGAAAAAGAAGCAAAAATTTTCGCCGGTCGCGGTTCTGTTCATTTGGCCGAAAAAATAGCTGAAAAGTACGGTGTTCCCTTAGGAAACGTTACTTTTACGCAGTTTAGCGACGGAGAATTCCAGCCAAGCTTTGAGGAGACAGTTCGCGGAGGACGCGTTTTTTTGGTGTGCTCTACCCATCAGCCAAACGACAACCTGATGGAATTACTATTGATGATTGATGCGGCAAAACGAGCTTCTGCGAAACACATCACTGCGGTAATGCCCTATTTTGGATACGCTCGTCAGGATCGAAAGGATAAAAGTCGTGTGCCCATTGGGTCCAAAATGATTGCCCAATTGCTTACAGCAGCTGGTGCTACCCGCGTAATGACCATGGATTTACACGCTGATCAAATTCAAGGTTTCTTTGAAATTCCAGTTGATCACCTTTTTTCATCCGCGATTTTTGTACCGCACATCAAAAGCTTAGGGCTTAAAAACGTTACAATTGCTTCTCCCGATATGGGTGGAAGTAAGCGGGCACATAACTACGCTAAAATGGTTGGTGCCGAGGTCGTTATTTGCTACAAACAACGCAAGGCAGCCAACGAAATAGAAAAGATGATGGTGATTGGTGACGTTCGTGATCGCCATGTTATTTTGGTTGACGACATGGTGGATACCGCCGGAACCCTTGCAACCGCAGCCAATATTATTAAAGCTGAAGGCGCATTAAGTGTCCGTGCTTATTGTACCCACGGCGTACTTTCCGGAAAAGCCATAGAACGCCTCAACAATTCTGACCTCGAAAAACTCGTCATTACGGACACCATACCCAGGTCGCACCAAAGTGATAAAATTGAAGTATTGAGTGTGGCCTCACTTTTTGCCGAGGTTATGCACAATGTTCACCATCACGAATCCATCAGTAAACACTTTATCATTTAACCCATATCGGTAATTTACCTCTCCTCGTTGCCGATATTTTATTTTGAGGAGAACAATTTAATTCAATTTACATGAACACAGTTTCAATCACAGCCCACAAACGCGAGCAGCTCGGAACAAAGTCTTCCAAAGAGTTGCGTCGTCAGGGAAATGTTCCCTGCGTCGTTTACGGAGGTGAGTCACCTTTGCACTTTCACGCATCGGTAGCCGACTTCCGCGACGTTATTTACACCCCAAACGTGTATCGCTTGGAAGTTGACATCGATGGCAACAAAGTGCCCTGTGTCATCCAAGACATCCAGTTTCACCCGGTAACGGATGCAGTTCTTCACATTGACTTTATACAGTTGGTGGACGGAGTTCCTGTTACCATGGAAATTCCCATTCGTCTTCTCGGAAATTCCCGTGGTGTGCGAAATGGTGGAAAAATGAAGCGTGTATTGCGCAAGCTTAAGGTTAAGGCTACACCCGAAAACCTTCCTGATTCCATCGATCACGATATCACTAACCTTCGTATTGGACAGTCTGTTCGCGTTAGCGACCTAACAACTACCGGTTTTGAAATTGTCAATAGCCCATCAGCGGTTATCGTAAGTATCAAAACCTCTCGTGTTGCTGTTGATGATATTGACACGGATGAAGATGAAGGTGAGGAAACCGCAGCAGCTACTGAAGGTGGCGAAGAGACCAAATCTGAAGAATAACCCATCTCCATTGTGAAGAAGTTTCTCATCGTCGGTTTGGGTAATATAGGCCCGGATTATGCAGAAACCCGTCACAATATCGGATTTAAAGTGCTGGATCGGCTTGCGAGTCGATCCGGCATTTCTTTTTCCAGTGCACGGTTGGCCGATAAAGCAGAACTTAGAGTTAAAGGTCGCTCCCTGATTCTAATTAAACCCACCACGTTCATGAATCTCAGCGGCAAAGCCCTAAGGTATTGGATGGAGGAGGCAAAAATTCCCGTGGAGAATATATTGGTCATCGTGGATGATGTCGCCCTGCCATTTGCCCACTTGCGCCTTAAAATGAAAGGCAGCGACGGCGGTCATAATGGCCTTAAAAGTATTCAACAACTACTCGGACACAGCAATTATCCCCGACTGCGGGTAGGAATTGGCGGGGATTTCCCCAAAGGTGCGCAAGTGCAATATGTCCTTGGAAACTGGACTGATGAAGAAAGTAAGCAACTCGAAAAGCTCACCGAACACTGTGCAGATGCCATCGTGTCCTTTTGTCTTGCCGGGCCCGTAAATACCATGAATGCTTATAATGGCGCAGTGACCTAGAAAAATTCAAATTGGTGGAAAAACTATTAGCTTCCACTTTTTTAAGTGGGTATAAAAATGTATTTTCGCTAAAAATATGATTCCACTCCAAAAATGATGATTTTAATGAAAATCGACGCGGAGGGGATTTTTGAACCGGAGATAACTGTCTGTTAGTGAGGGTTTAAAAACCTACTAACAAGAATGATTTTGGCAGAAAGGGACTTTTTATAGCAAACTCAAATATTAAAGACAAATAATGGGAAGAGCATTTGAATACCGTAAGGCGCGAAAATTTAAGCGCTGGGCCGCCATGGCTAAAACATTTACCCGGATAGGTAAAGAAATAACAATCGCGGCAAAAGAAGGTGGCCCCGATCCCGAAGCAAATACCAGATTGCGGGCGGCCATACAAAATGCCAAAACGGCTAACATGCCCAAGGACAATGTGGAAAGGGCCATAAAAAAAGCCACCGATAAAGATCAAGGCGATTATAAGGAATTGGTTTATGAAGGCTATGGTCCTCACGGAATCGCCATAATTATAGAAACAGCTACCGACAACCCCACCAGAACAGTGGGTAATATTCGCTCGTATTTTAATAAGTGTAATGGCAGTCTTGGAACTTCCGGTTCCGTTGAGTTTTTATTCGACCATAAATGCTATTTGCGGATTGCCGATGCCGGACAGGATTTGGAGGAACTCGAATTGGAACTCATCGATTATGGCGCCGAAGAGGTTTTTAGAGAAGAGGAAGAAAAGCAAATAGTCATTTATGGTGAGTTTACTAATTTTGGTAACTTGCAAAAAGGACTCGAGGAATTAGGACTTGAAATTGTAAACAGCGGATTTGAACGCATCCCCACCATTACCAAATCATTAAATGAAGAACAAACCGCAGAAGTGGATAAACTTCTTGAGCGAATAGAAGAGGACGATGATGTTCAAAATGTATTTCACACCATGGTGTAAATGGCTAACAGACGCGTTTTAGGAATTTATTAAAATGATTTAATTGGTTGATATTGTAAATTAGCTGAAATGTTAATTTAAAATTCTCAACCATGAAAAATTTAATTCATCCATCCAAGGCATTACTTTTTCTATTTGCCTTTTTTATCACAATCTCAACATCGTGTTCCGAAGACGATGATGAAGAATTCTCACCAAATGGCGACGACTATTTTATTTCATTTAATATTTCTGGAGACGTAACAGGCGAATTAGAAGGAAGCGCTGTAATGACTCAGGTAGAGCTTGCAGGAAATTATACACTTAGCATAAGTGGAAATGATTTTGAGGTAGAAGGTGAAGAAGAAAATCAAACGTTTAACATTCATTTTCGCAGAGGACCTGCGCCAAACGAATTTGAATCACCCGAAGTGGGAACCTATATCATAGGATTACCGGCAGAAGCAGCAGCTGAAAATGGATTTTGGGTAAATTATTTCGATATTGATGGGGGAAGCTCTACTGAATACGGAACCGAAGACGTAAGTGGAACCATTGAAATAACCAATGTCACTGATGACTACATCGAAGGCACATTTGACTTTACGGCTGGAAGGACGGAAAACGATCAAAACATTACAGTAACCAATGGTATTTTTAAAGCTCGTAATGGGTTGTAAAACAAATTGTTGTAGATTCAAGTTTATTTGAATTTTATAAAGGAGCCTTCGGGTTCCTTTTTTTATTTATCTATGCAACCTTTCGCTATTACTTTGCATCTAAAGACCAGAAACCCCAAAGTGCATGAGCCCGGAGGAACAGGAAAAAATCATTAAACAATGCGTGGCAGAAAACCCACTTGCGCAAAGGCAGCTTTACGAAGCCTATGCCGGTCGGTTGTATGCCGTTTGTTTGCGATACCTAAATCACCGGGAAGATGCACAGGAAGCACTTTCCAATACGTGGATAAAAGTATTCGACAATATTAGCCGGTTTCGGTTTGAGAGTGCACTCAATACGTGGATGACCAAAATTGCCGTGCGGGAATGCCTGATGATGCTGCGAAAAAAGAACGTGTTTTTTCAGTCGCTGAATGAGGATATAACCCAAGCAAATTACGTTTTGGAAAACCATAATGACGAAGTCGAGTACCTTCAACACATAATAGAATCGCTCCCGGTGGGGTTCCGAACAGTTTTTAATCTCTACGCAATAGAAGGCTATGGGCACAAGGAAATTGCCGAAATGCTGGGAATTTCTGAAAGTACCAGCAAAAGTCAACTCTCACGTGCCCGTAGCATTCTCAGAAAAAAGGTAGAACAAAACGTCTTCAACTATGAAAGATGACCGATTAGATAAGTTTTTTCAAAAACGGCTGGAAAACCACGAGGTAGAACCGCCTCCCGGCCTTTTTGACGACATCCAACGCAAACGCAAAAAGTCTTCGCGAGGCTTTAAACCTCAGTGGATAGCCGCGGCCATTGCGGCTTTGGTAACACTTACTTTGCCTTTTTACTTCGCTTCGGATGATGAACCGGAAATGGTATATACACCAAGAACTATTTTTCCTGTGATACAGGAGGATGAACCCCACACACCCTATCCAGTTCCCGATGTGAAGGTTGCCTCCTCAACTAAACAAGCGCCACAAAAGCAAATCCAACAGAAATCGGTTCAAGTGCAAAATTCTAAACCGGATTATTCCAAAGATTTAGCTAATGATTTGGCATACATCGACCAGATGGCCAAACAATCCAAAAGGGAAGGTGCTGTACTGGCCTTTGAAGCTGATCTGAAGTTGTACGAAGAAGAATTGCTCGACCGCTATCTCACCAGTTTGGAAATTGAAGTTATTGCCGAAGGGTTAAACTTAAAATCTGAAAATATGGCGCTTGAAGAATCTAAAAACTCCATTGGGCCACTGGTTCGCAAGTTTTTCCACCCGGATTATTATATCACCGTGGAAAGTGTGCAGCTTCCCAGTATTCCCTTGCCGGGAATTGGCGAGAAAAAAGAAAAGCAACAGACCAACACTGATTCCCCCGAAAAAGATTAAAAACTGTTTTTGTTAAAAAAAAAACCATTGTTAACCATCTTCTCGATAAAAAAATTTACCATGAAAAAAATACTCATTCTATTGATTTCCACACTTTCCTTTAGTGGAATGCATGCGCAGCAGAACGATATTTCTGAAACGTATAAGGAACAAATTCGCAAGGTTTATCAACTTTTAGAAGAGGGCATACTCACCGAAGAGCAAGCTCAACAAGATATTGAAGAAATTAAGAGCAGTGCTAAAAGTGAAATGAAAGCCAGGATTCGCAGAGATGAAGTGGTTAAACATTCTGCCAAGGAAGCTGTGGTTTTTTGGGTTCAGTTAGAAGATGCTGAAGACGAAGAAAGATCACAGGCTGTTATTAAATATGATACGCTTTATGCGGATTCAATTGACGCCAAACTAGAGGTTTTTAAACAGTCGGCCATCAAAGATTTTTCCAATGGAGGAGAGGTAAATGCACGTGCCGGGTATTATCTCCGGGGTAGGTCATATTTGTTGTTTGAAAAAGTCGATGAGATGATCCTCGCCTCAGGTGTGACGCAAATTCAAAAACAGGATAAGCAAAAAAGTTCACTAACCGAAGACATTTACCTCATTCGGATTTGGGTAAAGGGTAAAGGTGAAAAAGGTAAATATACCTATGAAGAAACCCGGGAAATGACCAAACTGGAAGCCGGAAAGCGCATCAACAAAATGCGCGAAGAGGTACGACAAAAAGTCACTGATGAAAAAGACCCCAATGCAGGAAAAATTAAAAGTGGGATGGATGTAATTCATAAAGTCACCGAACCGCAGCTTACTAAACAACAACTTGAAGACACAGGCCTTTATCACGTAAAAATCAAGGTGAAAGGAGAGGGGTACAAAGGCTGGCTTTCGCAAAATAGATACTATGAGAACCGATCAAAAGAAGACACCTTGACCCTTGCACAAGCCGATTCTACCTTAAAGGCCATGCGCGTAATTGTTCACAACAATCTTCGCAAACGAAAGGTAAAACCACAAAGCATTAGTATATCCGATGATTTGGATATTATTGCAAGGGTAAATTTGGAATCTAAAGAAGGTGCTGGAATTGCAAAAGACGATGGTGACAAAGTAAAAATTAAAAAGGGACAAAGTACCTACATAAGTCTTGAATCAAAAAAGCGCAATGAATCCTATCGCTTGATGGCTTCTTTGGGCTTGGGATTGTCTTGGCTGGTAAATGAAAATGGATCCTTGTACCAACCCGCTCAAAACAGTTTTTGGAATTATTCCAGTCAGGTCGGCTTTCGTTTTGAATGGCAATTTGCACGCCCTTTATTTTTAAGTCTAGGAGTGAATTATGTCAACCAACGCTTTAATAGCCAAGAAAATCATTATTATGTTCAAACAGCAGACGAAACGCGTTTTGAAGCATTTCCCAATAATGAGGAGTTACACAGATCCAATATGAGCATGGACTTTATCGACGGCCAATTTGGATTGGGAGTCAACTTTGGAAAAAAATACTTTATTAAGGGTCTTGAGATTGGGGCTTTTGGCGGAACCCATTTGCTCACTACGCAGCGGTTGCGATACGGTACCAGAGAACTGCGATTTAACGAGCGTCAACGCGGATCATTTAATCAGCAGACTTACAGGTATGGCGCTTATATTGATTTTAAAATGGGGGATGGGTGGTCTCACCGGTTTTATTCAACACTCAATCAAGTGTTTAGTCCGGGAATGGCTGATCAAAATTTTATTGCCGGATACATGTTGATTTTGAATTTTTAATAGAAGCTGTAATTTTTTTCCCATCTGTAACACCAATGGTACAAATATCAAATTCAATAACCCAGTGAAGTCTCTGCAAGGATTCTGAAAAATAAAATTTACTTAGAATCCACGCAGATGCCTTTTTACCAAACCCAATTATGCTACAATTGATCAAACATTCCTTTTTGGCAGCCATCCGCCGGCGATTTAAGCGCGGAGAATGGGGCTTAAAGTTATTGCTTGGATTTCTGATCATGTACTTTGGCGTCGCATTTTTCCTTTTGGGGTGGTTGGTATTGCCAGAATTGGCAAAACAAAATATAACGGATTCGGTTTCCGCAATTGATTTGAGCGCCCGGTTTATCATTTTCTATGTTGTATCGGATATTCTCATGCGCTTCTTTTTCCAGCCCGCATCATCGGTTGAATTGCGACACTATGTGCTCCTTCCCATTTCGTATCGAAAATTAATTCATTACATGATGGGGCGCTCGATGTTTAATTTCTTCAACCTCTTGGCCCTCTTAATAATTTTACCCTTTGCCTATAAACTCATTTTGCCAAATCACGGCGCATTGACCACGAGTTTTTGGCTTTTTGGATTCCTTTCAATCCTGGTTGGAAACACACTTATTTCCGCATATTTTAAAAGGTTATTTGCCGGAAATTTTCGCGCAGCCATCCTTATGATTGTTGTCGTTATCGGTATTTTTGCTGTTGAGTTAATTGAAGGTGTATCTTCATTGCACATTTCCGAAAAGGTATTTGGATTTGTATTTTCCGGCCCCTTAGCCATTGCTTTATTAGCTTTTCCCGTGTTGGGCTATCTCCTTCAACATCGCTTTTTGATGCAACATCGATATGCTGAACAATGGCAGGAATCCGGCGAGGATCAGAGGTTTTGGAATCTTTTGGAATTTTCTGCAAAAGGGAAAGTTTCTGCTCTGGTCGCCAACGAATGGAATTTAATGATTCGTCACAAAAGAACCCGAACACTTCTTTTGTTTTCCAGCATTTTCCTTTTCTACGGAATGATTTTTTACAATAGAACCACCGGAGAAGGCAGCGCTATGGAAATATTTGTGGGCATTTTTATCACCGGTTTTGCCGCATTCAATTATGGCCAGTTTTTAGGCGCTTGGGAAGGTCGATATTTCGACGGAATTTTTTCCAGAAATATTTTTATAGAGGACTTCTACCGGGCTAAATTTCGCCTTTTGGCCGGACTTATGGGCTTTTCATATCTATTGTCATTGGTTTACGGATTTATGGAAATACGTTTAATTTATCTGCATACGGCTTGCTTTGCTTTTAACCTGGGTCTCAACAGTTTCCTGTTGCTATTCTTCTCTACTTATCAGCGAAAGCCGTTGGATCTCAGTGCCGGGAGTGCCTTCAATTATCAGGGCACCTCGGCTCTGCAGTTCCTCATCCTTATCCCATTGATTATTTTACCCATTTTTATTTATATCGCGGTGAAAATGTTTTTTGGCATGTATGCAGGCTACCTCGCGGTTGGTTTGGTTGGCTTGTTAAGTCTAGCTCTTTCACGCTTATGGATCAAGGGTGTTTCCGATAATTTCCGAGAAAAAAAATATGTCATGGCCGATGGTTTTAGACAAAAAGAATGAGTCTGCTCTAAAAAGTCCCTTTCTGCAAAAATCATCCTTTTTAGAATGGACTCAAGAATGATAAGTTGTCTTTGCAAAAAATGTCAAAAAATTAAAAGTGTAAAGCTTTTTTAAAATCACCAAAACAGGATGAACGAAATATATCTAAAAATTGATTCCGCGGTAAAAAACTACGGAAAAAACGAAGTGCTAAATATCCCGTCGCTGGAAATAAAGCGGGGCGCATGTTTCGGTTTGGTTGGAAATAATGGTGCGGGTAAAACAACGCTTTTCCGGGCAATTCTCGATTTGATTCAATTGGATAATGGAAAAGTGCTTTCCAAGGATATTCAGGTAGATCAAAAAGAAGAATGGAAGCGGCATACTGGATCGTTTCTGGATGAGGGTTTTCTCATCGACTATTTGCGTCCGGATGAATTTTTTTCCTTTGTAGGACTTACCCATGGTATGGAAAAAACTGCGGTTGCCGAACAATTAGAGGTGTTTGAACCGTTTTTTAAAGATGAAATTTTAGGCCACAAAAAGTATATCCGGGATTTGTCTAAGGGCAACCAAAAGAAAGTGGGAATTGCCGCAGCCTTTCTGGGTCAACCGGAAATAGTATTGCTCGATGAACCGTTTGCCAATCTGGATCCGTCGAGCCAATTTCAATTGCGGGAAATCATAAAAACCCTGTCCAAAGAGCGGGATATTACCATGCTAATTTCCAGTCACGATCTCACCCACGTAACGGATGTTTGTTCCAGAATTGTGATTTTGGAAAAGGGGAAAATGGTTAAAGACCTACAGACAAACCCCCAAACGCTTCAAGAATTGGAAACTTTTTTCCAAACGATTTAAGTTGTATGTTTGACAAGTAATTTTTAACTCACCAAAAAATCAAATTTTATGACACTAATTGCTCTATTTTTAATCTTTGTAATCTCCTTCTTAGTGCAGTTTGTCACCAGACTTTTTTTATCATAAGAATCAATTTGTAATTTCTTTTTTAGTTTTTGGCCATCGTTCAATTCAGCAATTGTTCGTCAGGGGAGGGGGCGTGGATAAATGAATGTGATTTTTGGCTGTAACTTTAATTTTGAGTCCTTCCTTCAGGTAAAGAGAAATAGCGATTGAACTTTTTTACAGGGATAAATACATTTTTTCATTCATGAAACTAATTATCAACCAGCTTAATAAGCAATATAGCAACGGGGTAAAGGCTTTACATAATGTAAGTCTGACCATAGAAAAAGGCATGTTCGGTCTTTTGGGGCCAAATGGCGCCGGCAAATCCTCCCTTATGCGAACCTTGGCGACTTTACAGGAAGCAGATAGCGGATCGGTATTTCTCGGGGACATTGATGTTTTGCAACAAAAACACGAAGTGCGCAAAGTGTTGGGTTACCTGCCTCAGGAGTTTGGGGTTTATCCACGGTTTTCCGCTGTTGATTTACTGCATCATTTGGCCATTCTCAAAGGATTTGAAAATGCTGCGCAACGTTCGGAAATGGTCGATTACCTATTGCAAAAAGTCAACCTTTACGAACACCGAAAAAAGTCGGTTAGTGCTTATTCCGGGGGGATGCGACAAAGGTTTGGTATTGCCCAGTGTCTTATTGGCGACCCGAAATTGGTCATAGTGGATGAACCCACTGCGGGTTTAGATCCCGGCGAAAGAAACCGGTTCTATAATATTCTCAGCGAAATAGGCGAGCAAACCATCGTGATTCTATCCACACATATCGTACAAGATGTTCGCGAACTCTGTACGCAAATGGCCATTATGGATGAAGGAAGCGTTTTGTTTAATGGCTCAACCGATGAAGCTTTGAAATTGGTCACCGGAAAGGTATTTGAAAAAAGTTTAGAAAAATCTGAACTCGAAGCATATCAAGAGAAATATCAGGTCATTTCAAATAAGCTAATCGGAGGTAAGCCCAGTATTCACGTGTTTTCCGAAACTTCAATCAACGGTGGATTTTTTAAGGCAGAAGCTACCTTGGAGGACGTTTTCTTTGCCAAGATCAACGGATTGATTTAACCCATTTTGCCAGATTAACCATGTGGAAGTTTATACGTTACGAATGGAAATATTGGATCCGCACACCGATGTTGTGGATTTTTCTTTTGATAAATAGTCTTCTAATTTTCGGCGCGACTACATCCGATCAAATCATTGTTGGGGGCGCTGTGGGCAATGTGTTTAAAAACGCCCCAACCGTGATTCAAAATTACTACGGTGTTCTTTCGCTTATTGGATTGCTGATGACCACGGCCTTTATGAATGCCACAGCAAACCGGGACTTCGGCACCGGAATGTACCAGTTTGTTTTCAGCTCTCCCATTAAAAAGCACGAATATTTCTTTGGTAAATTTATTGGCGCACTTACCATTTCCATGATCCCATTTTTAGGTGTTTCCATTGGCGTTCTTATTGGATCTGAAATGCCGTGGGTAAACCCGGATCGATTTGGTCCAATTTTGTGGTCCGGACATATTCACGGGTTTTTAGCCTTTGCCGTTTTTAATACCTTTATTGCCGGCGTAATTCTCTACGGTTTGGCAGTGGTTTTCCGCTCTTCTATCGTTTCCTTTATCGGTGCAATGGGCATACTTGTGCTCTATGGCTTAAGTGAAGGCTATGTAGATGATATCGAGCGGGAATGGTTGGCGAACTTATTAGACCCATTTGGATTCCACCCATTTTCAACACTTTCAAAATATTTTACCGTTGAGGATACCAATACGTTGGCCGTTCCATTAGTGGGTCAATTTCTCTTCAACAGATTGGTATGGGCCGGTTTGGCCTTATTGATTTTATTTGGACTTTATTACAGGTTTTCATTTTTCACTAAAAAGGAAAAATCCCGAAAAACGGTTGCTGCCAAACCAACACCAATCAAGGCGATTTTCAAGCCCAAAGCTGTTAAACCGCGTTACGGATTTTCGTTGCGAACCTTTTTTCACCTAATATTATTTGAAACCAAAGCTGTCATTAAAAATCCGACTTTCATCATTATTTCTGTCATCGGACTCGTGTTGCTTATCATTGATCTTACAAGCTTTACCGGAGCTTATGGCACAACCCGATACCCGGTAACCTACAGTGTTGTGGACAGCATTCAGAGTAATTTTTACATTTTCACCATCGCCATTATTACCTTTTATACCGGGGTTTTGGTTTGGAAAGAAAGGGATGTGAAGTTTGACGAAATTCAGGATGTAACATCTGTTTCTTCGGGTAAATTGCTGATAGCTAAAATCTTCGGCTTGCTTCTGGCCATCGAATTGCTTTTTGTCTTTACCATCTTGTTTGGCGTCATCGCGCAATTGATGTTTGGCTATACGCGATTTGAACTTCCGGTTTACTTCTGGAAAATCATGGTGATCGATGGATTAAAATTTTCCTTCCTCATTGTTATTGCAATGTTTATTCATTTCCTGATCAACAATAGATACATCGGGTATTTTGTTTTTATCATTTTTATTGTTGTGAATTCCTTTATCTGGTCTGTCCTTCAGGTCAATTCCAATATGCTGGATTTTGGTTCTATCCCAACGGGTATTTATTCGGATATGAATGGGTTTGGACCATTTGTTCCAGGGATATTTTGGTTTGGGCTGTATTGGACACTTTTTTGCGGAATTTTGGTCATGCTGATGTACGGTTTTTTTATTCGCGGTGTTGAATATCGATTTGGAAAGCGCCTTGCAATTGCCGGACAGCGCATAAAAAAACAAGCTGTATGGGGAATTATGGTACTTGTGCTCTTTTTGATGTGTGGCAGCTGGGTTTATTACAATACCAAGATTTTAAATCCCTATTTCTCTGGAAAAGAAATAGAGAATTTCCGGGAGCAATACGAGCTAAAGTACAAACAATACGAGGGAATTCCCCAGCCAAGGTATATTTCTTTGGATTTCTTTATTGACATATTTCCCTATCAACGGGATTTAATGGTTAGGGCTGAAACCAAAATCGTCAACAAACACGATTTACCCATTGAGGAACTACATTTTGTTTTACCCGCCATGCCCGACACGGTGGAAATAGAAATTCCGGGCGCTGTTCTTCGTTTGAATGATCATGAATTGCGGTATCGCATTTACGACCTTAAAACCCCAATGAATCCGGGTGACACCTTGTCCATGCTGGTGCGCAGTGAGAAAATAACCCGGGGTTTTGAAAACTACGTAAAGGTTACATCCATTACCCAAAATGGTACATTTTTTAACAATGGCGACTTTATGCCCGTGTTTGGCTACAGCAGGGATCGGGAGTTGACCGACAAAAACAAGCGCAAGAAAAAGGGATTGCCCGTTCGGAAGCGAATGGCACAACTCGACGAAAATGATTTGGTAAATCGCGCAAACACGTATATTTCCCAGGATGCAGATTGGGTGGAAGTAACCACCACCATTAGCACGGCAGCAGATCAAATTGCTGTGGCACCCGGTAGTTTGGTTTGGGAAAAAACCGAAGGGGACAGAAGGATTTTCCATTATACCCTCGATCACAAATCGATTAATTTTTACGCTTTTATTTCGGCGAAATACGAAGTTGCCCGTGAGCGTTGGAACGATATTGATTTTGAGGTTTACTATCATCCCGATCACAGTTATAATGTGCCCAACATGCTGAGAAGTATGCAAAAATCCCTCGAATACTTCACGGAAAATTTTGGTCCATATACGCACAAACAGTGTCGGATCATTGAATTTCCCCGTTATGCTTCTTTTGCCCAGGCATTTCCGGGAACCATGCCCTATAGCGAAGGTATTGGTTTTATTACGGATTTGAGGAATGTAACTGAGGATGATATCGATTTGGTTTATTACGTCGTTGCCCACGAAATGAGCCACCAATATTGGGCACATCAACTCATTGGTGCAGATATGGCCGGCTCCGTGATGATGAGTGAAAGTTTTTCCCAATACGCTGCCCTTATGGTCATGGAAAAAGCCTATGGTCGCGATAAGATGAAGAAGTTTTTGAAATATGAAATGGATGGTTATTTGCGGGGAAGAGGTTTTGAACGACTGGGTGAACGTCCACTTTCGGAAGTTGAAAATCAAGGATATATTCATTATCAAAAGGGTAGCGTGGTCATGTATTATCTCAAAGAAATGATTGGTGAATCGGCCTTAAATCGCGCCCTGGCCAGTTTGATCGAAGATTACGGGTACAGTGAGCCGCCATATCCAACTTCACTTTCGGCTTTACGTGCATTTCGCGCGGAAACCCCCGATTCGCTTCAGTACCTCATCGACGATTTATTTGAAAATATCACATTGTTTTCCAATAGAGTAGAAGAGGCCTATTGGGAAAAACAAGGCGATGAATATTTGGTCACCTTCAATACGGTAAGTGAGAAGTTTTACGCTGACACATTGGGAAAAGAAACCAGTGTACCCTTGGATGATTACATTGATATCGGAATATTTGGGTTTACCGAAAATAAAAAAGTTTTGGGCAAACCGTTAAAATACAAACGTGTAAAAATTAACCAAAAAGAAAATACCTATTCCTTTCTGGTTAAGGAAAAGCCGCAACACGTAGGCATTGATCCGTATAATTATTTGGTGGATAGAATTCCTGAGGACAATGTGAAAAAGGTTTTTGAGTTTTCGGATTGAGAGAAATAAATTATCTTTGACAATAAAAATGCGACGAACCATTTTCTTGATTTGCATTTGTTTGTCCGGTTTGACCATGTCCGGTCAAAATTTTGAATTTTATAAAACCTACGGCGATTCTCTTATAAAACTAAAGGAATATGCCAAACTAATTGAATTTTTTGAAGGAGAAATAAAAAAATATCCCGAAAACGATACAATTTGTCAGTATTTGGGTTTGTTCTATTTCAATAATAAACAAATAGAACAAGCTGTAAAAAATCTTAAAAAAGCCATTTTCCTAAACCCTGAATGTATCAATTGTTATACAAGTCTGGCATCAATTTACGCAACTCAAAGAGATTTTGAAAAAGCCATTCAATACGCAGATACAGCGATTGATTTGGACAAAAAGAGCGGGGATCCTTTGGCTTTGCGAGCAAGAATTCACAATTTAAATGGAAATACATTTTATGCTAAAATGGATTTTAATAAAGCATTTCGCAAAGAAATAAAAAATCCTCAATCATACATTTGGCATGCAAAGTTTAATAATCAACAGGGTTTTAGCGTATCAGCTATAAGCAATCTTGAAAAGGCCATATCCATGGATTCCACGCTGATTGAGGCTAGAATAGAATTGGCGATGATTCATTTTTATAGCGGTCATTTTGAAGATGTCATTTCTGAAATAAATACCGTATTAAAACACGACAAAGAAAATGCAATGGCCTACAATATTTTGGCAACTGCATATAAAGAGCTCCAGGATTTTGAAACCTCGGAGGAATTATTTAATTTGGGTATTGATTATGCCGATTCCAGTGAATTACACATGCTGCTTTACAATCGAACATCTCTATATCACAGCATGGAGGATATGGAACGCAAATGTGCGGATTTAAACAGTTTAATTGTGCTATCCGAAAGCGGTTGGATAAACGACACCAATTTGACGCGTCAAAATGAAATCGAAGCAAATGCCTTTTGCGACAGTAATTTTCAGGAGTATTTTTATCAGCGGGGAATAGCTGCTTATAATTTGTCACAATATGAGGAAGCCATAAATTGGTATAAAAAAGGACTAAATCGCTTTCCCGATAGTTATTTGACCTTATCATTTTTGGGCAATGCATATTACAAAAACAACCAATTTGATGAAGCGCTGGCTGCGTATTATGAAGTTTTGAAAAATGCAGAAAAGATGAAAATTGAAATTCGGCAAAATGAAAGAGCGCGATTTATGGACAATGTTGATTTTTATTACAATGGAAACTTAGCGCAAGTTCATCAATTTACCGCAGAATGTTTATTGTACATCAATAAGCCGGAGGAAGCTTTGGCTCATGCAAATAGTGCACTCTCTATTTCACGCGATATACCAGATTTAAAAGATTTGGGATTTTTTTATACCAGAGGCCTTGTCAACCTAATGCTGATGCGATTTCAAGAAGCCATTGCGGATTTTAATGCCGATTTGGAAACGAGAGAAAATCCCGAAGCCAAAATTTATCGAGCCATTGCTAGAATGAGCCTTTTGGGCAATATCAACAAACAGGCAAAAAATATAAACCCTTTGGAGGGGGTTGATCAAGATTGGTTTAAAAGTCGAAAGGCCATTACAGATGATGCGGATTTACTGATTATCGAAAGGAGTCTGGAAGATTGTAACGAGGTCATCGAAAAATACCCCGAATACGCTCATGCATATTACAACAGAGCGTTGATAAAATATTTTACCAAATCTGGAGACCATTGTCCCGATTTGATTTTAGCCAAAAAATTTGGGCAAGAAATTAATGAAAATCACACTTTAAACTGTGATTTGGATTAAGTAGTGTCTGTCTATAAAGGTCCGATAGCTTCGTTATGCTCAGTTGAATATCCAGTCATTTACTTCAGTAAAATCCCTGATATTCAACGGTCACAAGCCTCGATCTCGAACTTTCTAGAGCAGCCACTATGACTTTATGGACAAGCTCTAAGTATTGGAATAATCATACTATCTTTGTGCAAACGCTTTTTTCATGTTAATTCAGTTTTCTACCAAAAACTATAAAATTTTCCGACAACGCACCACGATGAGTTTGGTGGCTTCCGAATTTGTGGAGTACCAAACTGCCCCTCAAAACGTAAGCGAACGCAACACGCATAGTTTACGGATATTGCGCAGCGCGGTGATCTACGGAGCCAACGCCAGCGGAAAGAGCAAGTTTTTGGAAGCCCTTATCACCATGCGGAAATTGGCCATTGGCTCATCCAAAGATGGCCAGAAAGGAGATCTCATTCCCGTAGAGCCATTCCTTTTACATCCAAATGCGAGGTCTGCACCTAGCGAATTTGAAGTGGTTTTCTACCACAATGGTTGTCAATACCGTTACGGGTTTGAAGCAGATAATAAAAAAGTTCACGCAGAGTGGTTATATGTAAAAGAGAAAAAACGAGAAATTGAAATTTTTTTCCGGGAAGAACAATCTTTTGAAACCCATAAAAAGAAGTTTTCCCGCGGATCCATGATTGTAAAAGAGGATATGGTTCGGGACAATGCGCTGATGCTTTCCGTGGCATCACAGTTTAATGATCCCATTTGCCGCCAGGTTTTGGACTGGTTTCAATGTATCGAAATGATTGGGGATATTTCTCAGCCGGAATTTAGGGCAAATGCCATTGAGAAAATAAAAAGTGCTGCCGGAAAAAAGGTTTTCGTGGATTATTTAAAACGGGCAGACTTTGGCATTCAAGGTTTAGAACTCATGGAAATGAAAGACCATAATTCCGTCGGACAAACCAGTGTTCTCACTTTGCGCGAGGGTTTTGACGATGAAGGCAAACCCACGCCCCAACTCTTTTCCCTACAGGACGACGAATCGGAGGGTACCAAAAAGTACTTTTATCTTCTGGGGCCGGTATTGGATGTTTTAGATACCGGAGGATTACTTATTGTAGATGAACTGGATGCCAAGCTTCACCCCAATTTGGTGGAAAAACTGGTTTCGACATTCCACTCAACCAAAAAGAATCCCAAAAATGCCCAGTTGATTTTTAACACGCACAACACCAACCTTCTGCACGCAGGGGTTTTTCGACGCGATCAGGTGTGGTTTGCAGAGAAAAACCGAAAAGGCGAGGGCAGACTGTATTCATTGTCGGATTTTGAGCGAAATAAAAGCTTCGATTTTCAGGATTTTGAATCCAGTTACATCATGGGACGGTTTGGCGCAATTCCCTGCCTCGACGATTTTGATTTCGGTGTGGAGGAAGAGGAATTACACGGATAATGATATTTCAATATGAGTAAAGCCCATTCCAAAAAACACCAACAACGAAGGCAGGGGCCACCTTTGGGTCGTCCGGCACCATATATAAAAGAGCGTCCCACCATTCTTATTGTCTGTGAAGGAAAGAATACGGAACCTTCGTATTTTAATAAATTCCGGGTAAGTTCGGCGTCGGTACGTTCGGTGGGCGAGGGGTACAACACTACGTCTTTGGTTGAGCGGGCAAAAGCCTTATCCAATCGAAAATGGTTTAGGAAAAAAGGTAAACAATTCGATCAGGTTTGGTGCGTTTTTGATGCAGACATCGATCCGGAGCATCCCCGGCAAGCGGAAAAATTTAATGATGCGATAACCCTGGCCGAACAGTATGGTTTTCGGGTTGCATACTCCAATCAGGCGTTTGAGTATTGGCTGATTCTGCATTTTGAAGATCATTTGGGGGAGCCCATGCACAGAAGCTTGTACAACGATCGCCTAAATGACCATTTACTGCCTTTTAATGTGGATTATGACGGTTTGAAATCCAAAAAAATCTCCGAGCGATTTTTTGCTCTGATGGAAGGTAAAGATCAAAAAACCAATACACACCGGGTGAAATTGGCCATAGAGCGAGCGCGGAAGATTTATAATACCTACGACCACAAAAATCCGGCAAATGAGGAGTCATCAACCACCGTTTTTCGGTTGGTAGAGGAACTTCTTCGCTATTCATAATTTCTTTGGCGCATTATTTGACTTGACCTAACCCTAAAAAAAATCACCATGATGTATCGAATATTGTTCTTTTCCATGTTGTCTATCGGACTATTTGCACAAACCAATGTGCCGGTTAAAATTACCAAAGCCACCCTATATCCCGGTGCTGCTGAGGTCACCTTAGAGGGCAACTTCAATCTGGTTTCGGGGGTTCAAACACTTATCGTAAAAGATATTCCCGGAGATATTTCCGAGGATGCCATCGTCCTCGATGGGGAGGGCAACTTTCAATTAACCGGAACACGATTGGTTACCCAGAGTCCATCTTTTTCGGGTATATTTTCCCAGCTCGATAAGGAGTTTGAGCAAATTGAAACCATCGACCGGGAAATTGAAGAAATGGAAAAAGAATTGGCGCTGATTCGCAAGGAACGTGAAATGATGGACGAAAACCGGAAAATTGCCGGGGAGCAAACCTTAAATGCAGCCACTTGGCGAGAAGCCACAAAGTATTACCGGGAGCGCTTGGGTGAGTTGCAAAAACAAGAATACGATATTTTAGAAAAACACAGAAAAAAACGCGCCGACCGCTTTATTGTATTTGGAAAAACCGGTCAACACCTTTTAAAATCTCATATTGAAACCCGAACACTTCATATCGATATAGAAGCCCCGCAGGCGGGAAAGGGAAAGATTATCGTTCGTTATATGAGTCACCGTGCCGGTTGGGCACCTTCTTATGAGGTCAGGGCGAGTTTTCCCGAACCGGCTTTGGAGTGGATTACGCAAGCTGAAGTATGGCAACTCACCGGACAGGATTGGAATAATGTAGATTTGACCTTTACCAGTGCAGAACCTACAAGTTATCAAAACATACCGGAAATTCCCGCATACCAACTGGGTAGAACTAAAACCCGCAGACCTTGGCCACAATTACCCCATGGCGGAAGTACCGGAAATTTTACCGGAACTGTATTTCAATCGGGATCTTCATTTCCAATTGCCAATGTAAACATCGATTTGCTAAATCGTTACGGGGATGTAATAAAAACCTATAAAACAAACGATCGGGGTCACTATTCTTTTGATTCGGAAGAGCCGGTGTACAATCTTCGCTTTTATACCTGGAAATACCAAGTCACCACCTTAGGCGCAACCCCCAATCCACATTGGCAAGTGGTCAATCTCAATCTTGAAAAGCACGTCAGTAAGCAACTCGATATGATGAATACTTTTGACTTTAGAAAACCCGGTATAGAATCTGATTTCGAAGAAATGTCATTTCGGGGTAGTCGTGCAGGTTCTTCTCCTGCCAGAGCGGATGATGTCATGATGAAGGTTTCAAAAATGAAACGTTCTAATCTGGAAATTGACCTTGATCCCGGCGCCATAACCTTTATGCCCAAAGGGAAAATAAGTTTACCATCCTCACAAAATATCCGCACCATTCCACTTCGTCAGGAAAAAATTACCGACGTGGATTATGTGCATACAGCGGTGCCCCGAATCGACCGGAAAGTATATCTCACCGTTCGCATACCCAATGCCCACAACTTAGGTTTGCTTCCCGGAAACGCACGATTGTTTTTGGCCAATAGACAAGTTGGGAAAATGCCCATAACACCTGAAGATATTAGTGATACCCTGCGTATTTCATTTGGGGAAGATCCCATGGTTAGCGCAGCGTATTTGCCAAAATTCCAGGAATCCTCAAAGCGGTGGTTCAGCAAAAAGGTAACGCAGGTAGTCGCTTATGAGTTAAAAGTAAACAACAACCGCAAGTCAACCCTAAACATGGTCGTTCGCGATCGCTTGCCGGTATCTTCCTCTACTGATGTGACTGTAAAAGTACTAGAAATCAGTGATGCAAGCTATAACAATACCAATGGTGAATTGGAGTGGAAGTTTAAACTCGAAGGTGGAAGTGCCGTCAGACAGGTAAAATATGAAATTACTTTTCCTGCGGAGGAGTGATTTTTAAATTGATTGGTTTAATTGAATAGAGGGAGGGTTTTGGTTGCTCTTGTGCCCTGAGCTAAAGCACAGGGCAATTATTTCGGACGCTCCTTACCCACAGGTTAAAACCTAGGGCAATTATTTCGGGCGCTCCTACGGAGCTAGTAGGTGATGATTTGGGGTAAATAAAAGTGCAGGGTAGGGTATTTAGTCGCTCCTTACCCCAGATTAAAACCAAGGCCAATTATTTCGGACGCTCCTAAGGAGCTAGTAGGTGAGGTTTTGGGATGAATTAGAGTGCCGTAGGCACGATCTAAATAATTGCCCCGAGCTTTAGCTCGGGGATTAAGGGATTAATCAAATCCCCATAAGCTCCGTAGGAGCGTCCGAAGATTAAAGTTATTTTAATATATTTGTAACCAAAATCCTGCATTTTGTCAAATACATACTCAAAGTTGTATGCTCATGCAGTTTTTGCAGTTAAGTATAGAGCAGTACTTATTGATCCAAAGTGGGAATCAGATCTACATCGTGTAATGGCAAACCTGTTCAGTGAAGTAAAATCTAAAGCTATGATTGTTAATGGGATTGAAGACCATGTGCATTGTTTGTTTTCTTTTAAACCATGAGTCCACACCAAAAAGAATGATTTCAATCAAAATCGAGGGGAATTTTGAACCGGAGCAAGTGAGGGTTCTAAAAACTATCGACAAGGAAGATTTTGGCAGAAAGGGGCTTTTTGGAGTGGATTCGGTTATATTTTTTGGTGGTGATGCTTTTTACCTCAACTCAAAAAAAAACTTATGTGTTTTCTATGTGCCTATGTGGTAAAAAAAGAACCGCGAAGTGGTTTCCCAAACCACATAGACACATAGAGCACATAGAAGTTCACATAGGGTTATTATAAAACGCTAAGTTTTTTAACCACAAAGGAGACGCAGAGTTTCGCAAAGCGTTTTTCTATAAAAACTTATGTTTTCTATGTGCCTATGTGGTAAAAAAAGAACCACTTCGTGGGTCCCAACCACATAGACACATAGAGCACATAGAAGTTCACATAGGGTTATTATAAAACGCTAAGTTTTTTAACCACAAAGGAGACGCAGAGTTTCGCAAAGCGTTTTTCTATAAAAACTTATGTTTTCTATG